>CANJDH010000098.1 GCA_947473125.1 Burkholderiales bacterium | reverse complement strand
GAACGCCGGATTGTGGGTGCGGCGCGTGCGCCGCCCTGATGCCTTCTTCTTGACCATCAAAAACTCCTTGTTGCCAGACCTCTATCGGCCCAGATCTATGCCCAGAGTTTCCACTTATAGCGCTGTTCAGATTTGCGGGACCACTTCTCACTCCGTGACAATCCTCAAACCGGTTACAGCTTTTTACGTTTCAAACGTAGCCGCTTCGGCAGCGGTTGGCGTTAAATGGCGACAGGGTCACAGCCCTGCTACCCATCCAAGGAGAGAGAAATGAAATTGACCACCCTTATCGCGGCACTTGCCATGAGCAGCGCCAGCGCCGTTTTTGCCCAAGCTCCGGCAACGCCTCCCGGCCAGCAGCCGGCGCCGAATGCACAGCAGCGCATTGACCAGCGCGAAGCCAACCAGCAAAAGCGCATCGAGCAGGGCAAGGCCTCGGGCGAATTGACCGAGCGCGAAGCGGCGCGCCTGCAAAAAGGCCAGGCCCGCGTACAAAAAATGGAAGACAAGGCCAGTGCCGACGGCAAGATCACCAAAAAAGAGGCGGCTCACATCGAGCATGCGCATAACCAGCAAAGCCGCAAGGTTGCCCGCGAGAAGCATGATCGCCAGCACGACCGTAACCACGACGGCAAAGTGGACCGCCCGGCAAAGAAATAACGGAACTTTCACCAGGGTGTAACATCCAACCCGTATCTTGAAAAGTCGATAAGCCACCACCCAGATAGGGTGGGGCACATCGCGTGGCCGGGCCTGTTTTATATGGGTTCCGGCCATTTTGTTTTATGGGGCCCTAGCACGGGCCGCCGATCCTGATGGGGGCAAGGCGATGCGTCTGGATGAAGGCCGGGAAAGCAGTAACGTCGAAGACCGGCGCGGCGAAGAGGGCGGCGGCAGTGGTGGTGGGTTCCGGTTCGGCGGCGGCATCGGCGTCGGCAGCATCGTGATCGCCTTGGTGGCATCCTATTTTCTCGGCATCAACCCGATGACGATGCTGTCGATTCTCTCCGGTGGTGGCGGGGGGGCACCGGTTGTCCAGAGGCAGCAACAACCCGCGCATGCGCCACCGAAGGACGACCGGCAGGCGCGCTTCGTATCGCTGGTGCTGGCCGACACTGAAGACGTCTGGCGCGCCCAGTTTGGAAACGTCGGCAAGCAGTACGTCGAACCAAAGCTGGTGTTGTTTCGCGGCGCCACTCCCACCGCCTGCGGCACCGGCCAGGCCGCCATGGGGCCGTTTTATTGCCCTGGCGACCAGAAGGTGTACATCGACCTCGCGTTTTACGACGAAATGAAAACGCGCTTTCACGCGCCCGGCGAGTTTGCCCAGGCCTACGTGATTGCCCACGAGGTCGGGCACCATGTGCAAAACCTGCTGGGGATTTCGACCAAGGTCGACAACGCCCGGCGCCGCACCTCCGAGCGCGAGGGCAACGCCCTGTCAGTACGCCTTGAATTGCAGGCCGACTGTTTCGCCGGGGTTTGGGGCTTTCACGCCGACAAGGCGCGCCATATTCTGGAGAACGGCGACATCGAGAAGGCGCTCAACGCGGCCACCCAGATCGGCGACGACGCATTGCAAAAAGGGGCGGGGCGTGCCGTGATGCCCGAAAGTTTCACGCACGGATCGTCCGAACAGCGGGTGCGCTGGTTCCGGCGCGGCATCGAGTCGGGCAACCTGCAGCAGTGCGACACCTTCAGCGCGCGCCAGCTCTAACGAACGCCGCCGGCTCAGGCTTTTTTCTTTTTCGCAGGCGCCGCTTTCGGCGCGGCCTTGGCCGGTGCGGCACCCGCCTTGCCGAACAATTTGTCGAGGTTGTCGTTGATGTGGCTCTCGAACTTGCCGGCGAAAGCCGAGAGCAGGAAGCCAAGCTTGAGGTCGATGGCCACCGTGCTCTTGCCCAGCACCAGCGTGCCCGACACGCCGGTACGCTCAAAATGCAGCGTATCGCCCGCCCAGGTGTGATGGAGTTCAAATTTCTTGTCGAGTTGCCGGGCAAAATCGTCGGCGGCCTCGCGCGCCTTCTTGAGTGGCATGGCGTGCGTACGCTTGATGTGAATCTCGGCCATTGATGCTCTCCTGGTTATCTGGTTTCAAGCCCGCGCCGGTACTGGATCGCTTCAGCAATATGGTCTGCGGCCACGCGCTCGCACTGCGCGAGGTCGGCAATCGTGCGCGCTACCTTCAGGACGCGATGATAAGCGCGTGCCGACAGGTTCAGGCGACTGATGGCCTGGCGCAACAGGTTTTCGCCTGCGGCGTCCGGCGCGCAGCGCTGCTCGATTTCCGCCGGACCCAGCAGATGGTTCGATTTTCCCTGCCGCTGCAACTGCATGTCGGCTGCAGCGGTGACGCGCAAGCGCACCGCCGCGCTCGACTCCCCCGTGGCAGCGCCGGTGAGCTCGCCGTCGTTCAGCGACGGTACTTCAATCTGCAAATCAATTCGGTCGAGCAACGGCCCGGAAATTTTCGCCCGATAGCGCAGCACCTGATCCGGCGTGCAGCGGCAGCGACCCGACGGATGGCCGAGATAACCACACGGGCATGGATTCATCGCCGCCACCAATTGGAATCGCGCCGGAAAATCTGCCTGCCGTGCTGCACGTGAAATCGTGACCCGGCCCGACTCGAGCGGCTCGCGCAGCACTTCGAGCACCTTGCGCTCAAATTCGGGCAGTTCGTCGAGAAACAGCACGCCATGGTGCGCCAGCGAAATTTCTCCGGGCTTCGGGGTGGCGCCACCACCAACCAGCGCCACGCTCGACGCGGTGTGGTGCGGCGCGCGCACCACACGGCGGCCCCAGGCATCGGGGCGAAACGCACCGGAAATGCTAAGCACGGCCGCGGACTCCAGCGCCTCATCATCGGTCATCGGCGGCAGGATGCCCGGCAGGCGCGCAGCGAGCATCGACTTGCCGGTTCCCGGGGGCCCCACCATCAAAATCGAATGTCGGCCCGCTGCCGCCACTTCAAGCGCGCGTTTGGCCTGGGCCTGCCCTTTGACCTCGGCGAAATCAGCGTAGGCCGGCGCGACGTTGCCCGCACCCGGCACGCGGGTGTAGCGCGTCAAACCCTCGCGCTGCGCCAGATGCGCGCAGACCTGGAGCAACGAATCGGCCGGATAGATCGCGGCATCGGCAACCAGCGCAGCTTCTTCGGCTGACACGCGCGGCAGGATGAACCCGCGGCCGGCGCGTTCCGCACCCAGGGTCATTGCCAGAGCGCCGCGCACCGGACGCAGTTCGCCCGTCAGCGACAGCTCTCCGGCAAATTCGTAAGCGCCGAGACGATCCGCCGGAATCTGCCCCGACGCCGCGAGCACGCCTAGCGCAATCGGCAAGTCAAACCGCCCGGATTCCTTGGGCAAGTCGGCCGGTGCCAGGTTGACCGTGATGCGCCGCGCGGGGAATTCAAAGCCGGCATTCTGGATCGCAGCACGCACCCGGTCCTTCGATTCCTTGACTTCGGTTTCCGGCAAGCCAACGATGGTGAACATCGGCAAGCCGCCGGCCAGATGCACTTCAACCGTCACCTCATGCGCAGCCATGCCGGCCAGCGCGCGTGAAACGAGAACGGCGACCGCCATCGCTTGCCTAGTGACGCCGGGTGAACAACGCGCGCATGCGGCGGCCTTCTGTTACTTGCCCGTGGCGTGCTTTTCAATCTCTGCGACGCGCGCTTCGAGCCCTGCGAGCTTTTCGCGCGTACGCGCCAGCACCTGTGCCTGGATATCAAACTCTTCGCGCGTCACCAGATCCAGTTTCGTAAAGGACTGCGTGAGCATGGCCTTGAGATTTTTCTGTGCGTCGCCAACAGGCGTATTGCGCAGGAATGCGCCGATGCGCTCGTTGAGGTCGTCGATCAGTTTGGCATTCATCGGGGTTAGATGCATCGGCACTGTTGTGAGTAAAGCAGAGTCTAGCAGGTCGATAGAAAGCGCTGCGCGTCACGCCATTGCCACAGTTGGATCAGGGTTGTCGTGGCAAAAATGACACATATAAAACAATCGCATTTGAAAAGCCTTGCCGTAGCGCGCGGCGTACAGGTAACATTCGTTCATCAGGGATACGTCCCTCGGAAAGCCGCTCCCAGAGCGGCTTTCCTGCATTTTGGATTCCGGATTTGCACCAAAGAAAGGCGTAAATCCGGAAAACGCACTGAGTAAGTGCGGAAAAATGCAGCGAGGCGGCATCAACCCGAGGAATATCGGCTGGCGTAAAAATTGCATTGGTCTTTTTGCAATTCGTTCACTCACAAGAAAGGTTCATCATGCGTAAACTTCTTCTCGCTGCCGCAGTTGCCGGCGCGTTCACTGCCCCGGCCGCGTATGCCCAGTTCTCTGCCAATATCGGCGCAGTGACTGACTATCGGTTTCGTGGTGTTTCCCAGACCCTCGGCAAGCCTGCCTTGCAGGGCGGCATGGATTACGCGCACTCGAGCGGCTTGTACGTGGGCACTTGGCTGTCAACGGTAGCCAAGGATTCCTATGCAAACGGCAAGGGCCTTGAGGTTGATCTCTACGGCGGCTGGAAAAACGAATTTGCCAAAGACTGGACGATTGACCTCGGCGCCCTGTACTACTGGTATCCCAGTGCGGCCTATTACACCTTTGGTGCGGGTGGCACGACCAATACAACAAAATCCGGGAACAAATACAACAACACAGAGCTCTACGCTGCGCTC
Source organism: Burkholderiales bacterium (assembly GCA_947473125.1). Taxonomy (GTDB): domain Bacteria; phylum Pseudomonadota; class Gammaproteobacteria; order Burkholderiales; family JAEUOS01; genus CANJDH01. The sequence goes on along the minus strand of CANJDH010000098.1, from coordinate 12,407 downwards.
AGCTACAAATGGATATCGGCCAAGTACTCCTACGCCACTTCGAATTACTTCGGTGCCAGTTCGCAGGCCTTTAACGGTTCGCTCGGTGGCGTGAATTCGAATAACACGGCAACTGGCTCCATCAGTGGCCCTGCCACCGGCGGCTCCTCCAAGGGCTCGAGCTATCTCGACGTGTCCGCCAACTATGAGTTCGCCGACAAATGGACGCTCAACGCCCACGTCGGTGTGTTGCGCGTCAAGACCTTCACCGGTTTGTCGTACAACGATTACAAACTCGGTGTGACCTACGATGCTGGGTGGGCTTCAATTTCAGCTGCCCTTATCGGCACCACTGCACAGGCTCAGTATTACCGTGTGCCCAATGCGGCCGCAGTGCTGGCCGGCAATGGTGCCACTTACGACCCCACTCGCCCCACCTTGGTACTCGGGATTCTCAAGACGTTTTAATCAGTTCTTCCATGCGGGATTGATCAGGCCGCCTTCGGGCGGCCTTTTCTTTTGCACCATTTTGAATCGACGCTCCTGTTTGGTGCGTCCCCGCCAAATGAATTCCGCCCCCGAATGCGTAACACGCTGATTTGGCGTTCATTTCATTTGGCACGGAAGCTGCTCAGAGGAAAAGCAGGGGGCCTCGGCTTCCGCAGTCCTGCATTTTCAAACGAGAGGAGTCTTCCCATGAAACTGGTATCAGCAATCATCAAGCCGTTCAAGCTTGACGAGGTGCGTGAGGCACTGTCCGCCATTGGCGTGCAAGGCATCACCGTCACCGAAGTCAAGGGGTTCGGCCGGCAGAAGGGTCACACCGAGCTCTACCGGGGTGCCGAGTACGTGGTCGACTTCCTTCCCAAAGTGAAGATAGAAGCGGCCGTCAAGACCGAGCTGGTCGAACAGGTGATAGAAGCCATCGAAAAATCCGCCAACACCGGCAAGATCGGGGACGGCAAGGTATTCGTGTTCGATCTGGAACAAGTCATCCGCATTCGCACCGGTGAAACCGGCGCGGAAGCACTGTAAAGGGGCGGCAACATGAAAAAATTGTTTTCGATTTTGGGCATCGCTGCCGCACTGGCCATGGGCAGCGCGGCGCTCGGTCCGTTTGCGGCCTCCGCATTCGCGCAGGACAAGCCAGCAGCCGAAGCCAAAAAAGACGATGCCAAACCCACGGAGGCCCCCAAGGCTGAAGCGAAGAAGGACGATGCCAAGCCTGCTGAAGCCCCCAAGGCCGATGCTGCCAAAGCTGATGCCAAGAAGGATGCGGCGGCGGCGGCTCCTGCCGCTGCACCGGCCCTGCCGGCGCCGAACAAGGGCGACACGACCTTCATGTACATCGCCACGATCCTCGTCATCCTGATGACCATTCCTGGTCTGGCACTGTTCTATGGTGGTCTGGTGCGCTCGAAGAACATGCTGTCGGTGTTGATGCAGGTGTTCGTCACCTTTTGCCTGATTTCGATCCTGTGGGTGGCTTACGGCTACAGCGTCGCGTTCACTGGCGGCAGCCCGTTCTACGGTGGCTTTGGAAAACTCTTCCTCGACGGCGTTTCGCTTGATGGCGGTGGTGCGACCTTCTCCAAAGGTGTATACATCCCCGAAATGATGTTCGCACTGTTCCAGTTGACCTTCGCCTGCATCACGCCCGCGCTGATCGTCGGCGCCTTCGCCGAGCGCATGAAGTTTTCCGCGGTACTCTGGTTCATGGCGCTGTGGTTCACCTTCGCCTATCTGCCGATGGCGCACATGGTGTGGTACTGGGACGGCCCGGATGCATTCAAGGATGCGGCGACGCTCAAATCGGCCACTGAAGCAGCCGGCTGGCTGTGGGCCAAAGGCGCACTCGACTTCGCAGGCGGTACCGTGGTGCACGTCAACGCCGGTATCGCCGGCCTGGTTGCGGCTTTTGTCGTCGGCAAGCGCATCGGCTACGGCAAGGAAGCCATGACCCCGCACAGCCTGACCATGACCATGATCGGCGCCTGCCTGCTGTGGATCGGCTGGTTCGGCTTCAACGTCGGCTCCAACCTCGAAGCCAACGGGATTGCTGCACTCGCCTTCGTCAACACGCTTGCTGCAACTGCAATGGCCACTTTGGCCTGGCTGTTCTTCGAGAACCTCATCAAGGGCAAGCCCTCGATGCTCGGCGCTGCATCTGGTGCTGTGGCTGGTCTGGTGGCAATTACCCCGGCCTGCGGTTTCGTCGGCATCAAGGGCGCCCTCGCGATCGGCTTCGTTGCAGGTGCATTGTGCCTGTGGGGTGTTACCGGCCTCAAGCGCCTTCTGGGTGCGGATGATGCGCTCGACGTGTTCGGCGTGCACGGCATCGGCGGCATCTGGGGCGCAATCGCCACCGGCATCTTCGCGGCGCCTTCACTCGGTGGCCAGGGCCTGATCGACTGGGTCAAGGGCGCCGCCGACCCCAATTACGACATGATGGCGCAGGTCACGGCCCAGTTGTGGGCTGTGGGTACCGCGATTGTCGTCTCGGGCGTGGTGTCCCTCGTGGCCCTCAAGGTAATTGACCTTGTGATCGGCCTGCGGGTTGCCGAAGACGAAGAACGCGAAGGTCTGGACGTCAGCTCGCACGGCGAGACGGCGTACCACATGTAGACATGTCTCTCCTCGTGGCGCTTGTCTCCAGGCGCCGCAATTCAGAAGGCCTCGTCAGGAAACTGCCGGGGCCTTTTTTTCGGCCTGGCCAGACCGGCTACCCGGGCTGGTTGAAATTTCGCCGCTGGCCACCACCTGCCCTACCTGCCTGCGCCCGCGCCGGGTAAAACCCCTTACATCCCAGGGTCACAGACTGCTGCTATCCTTGCCACCCGCCTCTTTTTGCCATCCCAAGGAAACACGCTATGCAGGTGCCGAATCTCAAGACCGCCATGGTCGGCCCGATGATGGAAGTCGAGCGAAAGATCCTCGACAACGCCACGCGGATCGAACGCTGGTTCCGCCTCGAATGGCAGGAGCACACGCCGCCGTTCTATTCGTCGGTGGACTTGCGCAATGCCGGCTTCAAGATCGCCCCGGTCGATACCAACCTGTATCCGGGCGGTTTCAACAACCTGTCGGTGGAGATGCTGCCGCTGGCGGTGCAGGCGGCGCAAAGCGCGATCGAAAAATATTGCCCGGATGCCAAGAACCTGCTCCTGATTCCCGAAAACCACACGCGCAACCTGTTTTACCTGCAAAACGTGGCGCGCCTGCAAACCATCCTGCGCCAGACCGGGCTCACGGTACGCCTTGGTTCACTGAGCGCCGAGATCAAGGATCCGACGCGGATCGAATTGCCCGACGGGCATGCCATCACGGTCGAGCCGCTGGTACGCAACGGCAGTCGCCTTGGCCTGGCCGGCTTCGACCCGTGCGCGATTCTGCTCAACAACGATCTCTCGAGCGGCATCCCCGAGATCCTCAAGGGCCTCGACTCGCAAGTGTTGCTCCCCCCTCTGCACGCCGGCTGGGCGGTGCGACGCAAGTCACACCATTTCCACGCCTACGACCAGGTCGTCGAAAAGTTCGCCGCAGAGATCAGCATCGACCCGTGGCTGGTCAATCCGTTTTTCAGCGTCTGCGGCAAGGTCAATTTCCACGAACGCGAGGGCGAAGACTGCCTGCGCGCCAATGTCACCGCCGTGCTCGAGGAAATGCGCGTCAAGTACACTGAATACGGCATTTCCGACGAGCCGTTTGTGATCGTCAAGGCCGATGCCGGCACCTACGGCATGGGCATCATGAGCGTCAAGAGTGCCGACGAGGTGGTCGGCCTGAACCGCAAGCAGCGCAACAAGATGGCGGTGGTCAAGGAAGGCCTGGAGGTTTCCGAGGTCATCGTGCAGGAAGGCATCCACACCATCGAGAAGGTCGGCGGTGCCTCTGCAGAACCGGTGGTTTACATGGTCGACCGCTTTGTCGTCGGCAGCTTCTACCGTGTAAATACCTTGCGCGGCATCACCGAAAACCTGAACGCGCCGGGCGCGCATTTCGAGTCGCTCGGATTCGAGTCGGCCGGTGCGACCCCCGAGCCCGAAGGTGACCCTGCCGCCGCCAACAACCGTTTCTATACCTATGGTGTGATCGCGCGCCTGGCAAGCCTGGCGGCGTCTTACGAACTGGAGCAAACCGCGGGCGCAGTAGCCTGATGCGCATCCTCTTCGTCGCCGACCCGCCGGCGTCCTTCAAGATTTACAAGGACACCACCTTCACCATGATGCGCGAGGCGGATGCACGCGGCCATGCCATCGCGTTCTGCCAGCAGCACGACCTGCTGGTGCGTGACGGGGTGGTACGGGCCCATGCAGCACCACTGACCTTGCGAAAACCACTGGTGGACAAGGGTTTCGACTGGTATACCCTTGGAGATCCGCTCCAGGAGCCGATCTCCGGGTTTGATGCCGTGGTGATGCGTAAGGACCCGCCGTTCGACATGGAATATGTGTATTCGACCCACCTGCTGGAGCGCGCCGCGACCCAGGGCGCGCGCGTGTTCAATTCCGGGCGGGCGATTCGCGATCATAGCGAAAAATTGTCGATCCTCGAATTCCCGCAGTTCACCGCACCGACCCTGGTGGCGCGCGACGAAGCGCACCTGCGCACCTTCCTGGCCGAGCACGGCGACACCATCTTCAAGCCGCTCGACGGCATGGGCGGCGCGGGCATCTTCCGGGTGCGCGGCGACGACCCGAATGTCGGCTCGATCATCGAGACGCTCACCGACAATGGCGCCCGGACCATCATGGCGCAAAAGTATCTGCCGGCCATCAAGGACGGCGACAAACGCGTGCTGCTGATCAATGGCACGCCGGTGCCGTACTGCCTCGCGCGGATCCCCAAGGCCGGCGAAACGCGCGGCAACCTTGCTGCCGGCGGCACCGGCGTGGCGCGCGACCTGACGCGCCGCGACCGCGAAATCGCCGAAGCGCTCGGGCCGGTCCTGGCGGCGCGCGGCCTGATGCTGGTCGGCCTCGACATCATCGGCGAGCACCTCACCGAAATCAATGTCACGAGCCCGACCTGCTTTCGCGAAATCATGGACCAGACCGGGACCAACGTCGCGGGCCTGTTCATCGATGCGCTCGAAGCGGCTGCGAGACACTGAGCGCGCACGGAATGATCGCGGCGAAACCGCGCACGAATCGCTTATAGTGCAGGTTGATTCGTAATTCCCGGCGCCATGATCGGAATTCTCCTCGTTACCCACGGCAACCTCGGCGAAGCACTGCTTGCCGGAGCCGCCCATGTGCTCGGCAACATGCAGCCAAACGCCGCCGCAATGGCGATCCTGCCCGGCGATAGCGTCAACGGACGTCTTGCGGAGGCCCGCAACATCGTCAAGGCCATCGACGATGGCGCCGGCGTGCTGGTGCTGACCGACATATTCGGCGCCACGCCTGCCAATATCACCGGCTGCCTGCTCGATTCAGCGCGGGTCGAAGGCATTGCCGGTGTGAGCCTGCCGATGCTGGTCAAGGCGCTTGCCTACCGGCAACTGCCGCTCGCGGAACTGGTTGCCAAGGCGATGGAAGCGGGCACACAAGGCCACATCAGGATCAAGGAGGACTGCTGTCATGCCGCAGAAGGAACAGGTTGAGATCGTCAACCAGCTGGGTCTGCACGCACGCGCTTCCGCCAAGCTCACCCAACTGGCCGCGCAGTACAAAAGCGAGGTCTGGCTATCGCGCAACGGCCGCCGCGTCAACGGCAAGAGCATCATGGGGGTCATGATGCTGGCCGCCGGCATCGGCAGCAAGGTCGAAATTGAAATCACCGGGCCGGACGAGGCCGATGCCCTGTCGGCCATCAAGGCCCTGATCGCCGACAAGTTCGGCGAGGGAAAGTGAGTGCAAGCTTGACGCCCTTGCGAGCCCGCCGGTGAGGCACGTGTGAGCTTTACGCTGCACGGCATTCCGGTATCGGGCGGCATCGCGATCGGGCGTGCCCATCTGATCACGCCGGTGGCGCTCGACGTCGCGCATTACAAGATTGACGCCAACCAGGTGGTTGCTGAAGTCGCGCGCTTTGACACCGCAGTCAAAGGCGTACAGGACGAGCTCAAGACACTGCACACCAGTCTGGCCAGCTCCGCACCCGGCGAAATCGGCGCGTTCATCGACCTGCACTGGATGATCCTGTCGGATCCGATGCTCTCCAAGGAGCCGGTGCGCATCATCGGCGAGCGCCTGTGCAACGCGGAATGGGCGCTGGTCCAGCAGATGGACGCGCTGGTCGCCCAATTCGACGAAATTCAGGACGAGTACCTGCGCGAGCGCAAGCACGATGTCACGCAAGTGGTCGAGCGAGTGCTCAAGCGCATGGTCGGCGCCCAAACCCTGATGCAGTCGGCGCTGAACAAAAAGCGCTCCCAGGAAGCCGAGATGATCGTCGTCGCGCACGACCTCTCGCCGGCTGACATGCTGGTTTTCAAGGAACACCAGTTCGCCGGCTTCGTCACCGACGTTGGCGGCCCGACCTCGCACACCGCGATCATGGCGCGCAGCCTGGCGCTGCCCGCGATCCTGGCCCTGCACCACGCGCGCCACATGATCGCTGAAGATGATTGGCTGATCCTCGACGGCACGGCCGGCGTGCTGATCGTCGCGCCCGACGCCGCCGTGCTCAATGAATACCTGCTCAAGCGTCGCGGCGTCGATCTCGAACGCAAGAAACTCAAGCGCATCGCCACCGCGCCCGCCGCGACGCTCGACGGCGTGCCGATCGAATTGCACGCCAACATCGAGCTGCCCGAAGACGCCAAGGTGGCGCTGGCGAACGGCGCTACCGGCGTCGGCCTGTTCCGCACCGAGTTCCTGTTCATGAACCGCAAGACAAGCCCGGACGAAGAGGAACAGTTCGAGGCTTACCGTGCGGTAGTCAAGGCCATGCGCGGCCAGCCGGTGACGATTCGCACCCTCGACATTGGCGCCGACAAGCAGATTGACGGCGAGTCGGCCGGGGCCAATTCACTCAACCCCGCGCTGGGCCTGCGTGCAATCCGCTATTGCCTGGCAGAACCGCAGATCTTTCTGGTGCAGCTGCGCGCCATCCTGCGCGCCTCGCACTACGGCAAGGTAAAGATCCTGCTGCCGATGATCGCGCACGCCCATGAAGTCACGCAGGCGCTGGAGCTGGTGTCACAGGCCAAGGCGCAACTCGACATTGCCGGCAGAGGCTACGACGACACGGTCGAGGTTGGCGGCATGATCGAAATTCCCGCGGCGGCGCTCTCGCTCGGGCTGTTTGTGAAGAAGCTCGGCTATTTGTCGATCGGCACCAACGACCTGATCCAGTACACCCTGGCGATCGATCGCACCGACGACGAAGTGTCGGCGCTATACGATCCGCTGCACCCGGCGGTGCTGTACCTGATCGCCCACACCATCCGCACCGGACACAAGGCCGGCCTGCCGGTGGCAGTGTGCGGCGAGATGGCCGGTGAAGTGGCGATGACGCGGCTCCTGCTCGGCATGGGCCTCAAGCAATTCTCGATGCATCCGGCGCAGCTGCTCAGCGTGAAGCAGAAGATCCTGCAGTCCTCGCTGGCCGATTGCGAAGACGCGGTCAAGCGCATGTTGCGCACCGAGGAACCTGAAAAGCTGCGCGAGCAGCTGGCGGCGCTGAACGCCTGACGCCTCATGGCAAACCTGCGTGAAATCAAGGTGTCGCGCCAGGATGATGCGGGTATCGAAAAGCGCTGGTTCGAGAACGACTTTTTCGACCTGTTCATGTGGTTGCGTGACGCCCAGTGCATTCACTTGCAGCTGTGCTACGGCAAACCCAGGCACGAACGTGCCGTCAGCTGGCGCGAAGGGCATGGGTATTTTCACGACGGCGTATTATCCAACCCGGCGGGCGACGTCGTCGCGAAGAGCTCGATTCTCGAAGCCGGCGGTGACTTTGATTTCACCCGGGTCAACGGGCGCTTCCTCCAGGAGTCGCAGGCGCTGGCTACGCCTCTACGCAAGTTTGTGCTGGAAAAATTGCACCATTTCGCCCTTAACGGCCCGACCCATCCGGACCGGCCGCCGCGCATCAAGGTACGACGTGACGGTTTCGATGCCACCAGCGCCCCCGGCACCAACCCGGACACGGCGGCGCTATAATTCCGGTTAGCGCCGATTTGTCGATCAGATTGCGGGCGCCCGAGCAGCGAGGCCTTGATGTCACCCGGCCCCATGTAAGGAATAAATGCGGCTAAACGGTTGGGGCAGCATCCCCGAAGCGAAACCCGGTTAGCCCCAAGCTGATCGGGTTTTTGTTTTTGGTGGATCGCAAAGCGCCCAACGTGTCCGACATCATGGCTTCCAACCAATCCGTCAGCCAGTCTGCCGGAACCGTCTCGCCCCTGCTGGCGCGATTCGACGCGCCCTTCATATTCAGGAGCGGCAAGTCGATACCCGGTTTCGAACTCATGTACGAGGCGTACGGCACCCTCAATGCCGACAAGTCCAACGCCGTACTCGTATGCCACGCGCTCAACGCCTCGCATCATGTGGCGGGCATCGATGCCAATGGCGACGAAGGCTGGTGGGACAACATGGTGGGGCCAGGTAAACCGCTCGACACCAACCGCTTCTACGTGATCGGCGTGAACAACCTCGGTGGCTGTTTCGGTTCGACCGGCCCGAAACATGCAAACCCCCAGACCGGCAAACCCTACGGCGCCGATTTTCCGGTGGTCACGGTCGAAGACTGGGTGAACGCACAAGCGCTATTGGCCGACCAACTGGGCATCGACTGCTTCGCCGCCGTCATGGGCGGCTCGCTCGGCGCGATGCAGGCCCTGCAATGGGCGATCGCCTACCCGAAACGCGTCAGGCATGCTCTGGTAATCGCTTCGACGCCCAAGCTGTCGGCGCAGAACATTGCTTTCAATGAAGTCGCACGACAAGCCATCATCACGGACCCGGAGTTCCATGGCGGCCACTATTACGAGCATGGGGTCGTGCCCGCCAACGGCCTGCGTGTGGCGCGCATGGTCGGCCACATCACCTATTTGTCGGACGACGTCATGGGCGAGCGTTTCGGCCGCGAGCTGCGCGACGGGTTGCAATACGGCTACGGTGCCGAGTTCCAGATCGAGAGCTACCTGCGCCACCAGGGCGAGAAGTTTTCGGGCTACTTCGACGCCAATACCTATTTGCTGATTACCAAGGCGCTGGACTATTTCGACCCGGCGGCCGCACATGACGGCAATCTGGCCAAGGCGCTGGCGCCGGCGCGCGGCGTCGGTTTCCTGGTCGTGTCGTTCACCACCGACTGGCGCTTCTCGCCGGCCAAGAGCCGCGAGATCGTCGATGCGCTCACCGCCAACCGTACCAACGTGAGCTACGCCGAGATCGATGCGCCGCACGGCCACGACGAATTCCTGCTCACCGACCCGCGCTACCACGCGCTAGCCCGGACCTATTACGAGCGGGTCTGGAACAGCATCGGGAGCCGCACATGACCACGCTGTCAAACAGCAAAATGCGCCCCGACTTCACCATCATCGCCGGCATGGTGCGTCCCGGGTCCTGGGTGCTCGACCTCGGCTGCGGCGACGGCTCGCTGCTGACCTTCCTCAAGGGCGCACGCGGCGTCAAGGGCTACGGCGTTGAAATTGACGACACCAACGTGTGTGCCGCCCTCGAAGCCGGCGTCAATGTATTACAGAGCAACCTCGAGCGCGGCTTGCGCAGTTTCGGCGATGCCACCTTCGACATGGTGATTCTGTCGCAAACCCTGCAGGCAATGCACAACATTGAAGGACTGATGCACGAAATCACCCGGGTCGGCAAGGAAGCCATCGTCAGCTTTCCGAACCTGCGTTACGCGCCCAACTTCAAGCAGCTTGAGGCCGGCCGCATGCCGGTCTCCGACGTGCTGCCTTACCAGTGGCACGACACCCCCAACGTGCACCTGTGCACCCTGCTCGACTTTGAAGACCTGTGCGAGCAGGTCGGCTTGGTCGTCGCCGAACGCATCGCCCTGGCCAAAGGCAAGCCCGTGACCGACAACCCGAACGTCAACGGCGAGTTGGCGATTTACCGGGTCAAGAAGATCAATAGCGCCCTGTCCGGATTGCCGCAGGAGTAGCAATCGCGGCACAAGCGTAGCGGTCGCGTCGGAAGCGTGCCGCCGCAACGCCTCGTTACAACTTGCAGCTGGAAACTGCCCCGCTTGTCCCTATCTATTGCATGGACAAGACCGTGCGCACGCGGGTTGGTGTGTGCGGCGCCTTGCCGCCCTTTTTCCACTACCGAAAGGACTCACACATGAAACGCACTCTTATCACCACAGGCGTCGCTGCCCTGCTCGCCACCTTGGGCGTTGCCGCCTATGCGCACGGCGAAGGCCAGCACAACCAGAAGAACTGTACCCAAGCCGACGGCAAGGCTTGTCCTGCCGATGGCAAAGGCGCCCACCAGCACGACGGCAAGGGCGGCATGATGCAAGGCCGCATGCAAGGTATGCAGGGCAAACACGGCAGCATGGAGAAAAACCATGCGCAGATGGCCGAGATGCACGCGCGCATGCATGGCGCCGCAGGCACGCCCGACAAAGATGGCAAGGAAGGCGAACACAAGCACTGATGGTTCGCTTGACACCGCAGGGTGCCGTCCGGAAACCCTTGTCCACCAAGGTTTTCCGGGGCATACCCCTCAGTAGGCGTATTGCTTGACGCGGGTCTCGTCCCACACCAGGCCACTACCGGGCGCGTCGCGAATCATCGCGTGGCCATCGCGAATTTCCAGCGGCGCCTGCAGCACCGGATTGGCCCAATCGACGTATTCGAGCCAATGCGCGGTGGGGGTCACGCACATCAGGTGGGCGCTCGCCTCGGGGAACAGATGCGTCGACATCGGCAGCGCTGCCGCATCGGCAATCGCGGCAGCGCGTAGCCAGCCTGAGACGCCACCAATGCGTTCGAGGTCCGGCATCACGTAATCGCTGGCACCGGCCGCCACGGCGCGCGCCATGTCACGCGGCCCCCAGTAGTTCTCGCCGATCTGCACCGGCGTCTTGAGTGCCGCCGCCACCCGCGCATTGCCGGCGTGGTCGTCGGCACGTACCGGTTCTTCAATCCATGCCAGGCCAAATTCCTCGAGCGCATGGCCGCGCCGGATCGCCTCGGTCGGGTCCAGCGCCTGGTTGTAGTCGGTCATGAGCACGATGCCGGCGGGCAGCGCCGCCTTGACCGCCCGCACTGCGGCGAGGTCTTCGTCGAGGGTGGCATAGCCCAGACGCAATTTCATCGCGCTAAACCCGCCTTGCAGCAACTCCAATGCTTCACGTGCCACCTTGTCGGGCCCCATCAATCCAAGACCGCAACTGTTGTACGCCTTGACCGGCCGCACCGCGCCGCCCAGCAAGCGCGCGAGCGGCAGATTCGCTTCGATGGCTTTGGCATCCCAAAGTGCTGCATCAATCCCGGAAATCGCCATGCCCACCAGCCCGGTTGCCCCGAGCAGGGTGAAGCGTTTGGCCAGCATCTGTTCGATGTCGAACGGCACCAGCGGCTGGCCGACAACCAGTGACGCCATGTCGTCGAGCAGCGCCACTTGCGCCTTGAGCGCGAGCGGCGTGATGCAAAACAGGTAACTGCGCCCGATGGCACCGGCCGACGTGGCGAGGTCGATCAGGACCAGCGGCACTTTGGTGATGGTGCCGGTCGCGGTGTGTAGCGGGCGCGTCATCGGCACGAACACCGCACGCGATTTCAATGAGGTGATGGTTTGCATCGGACGGTTCAATAGTCGGGGAACGGATCGTGACTATACCGGTCGGCACGCCGCACGTCGCTACAATCGCCCCATGATCTCCCGGCCGCCCGGCGCAAATGCCCTTGACCGACGCATGTCCGGCTCGTTCGCGAGCCGCTATGCGATCGAATTGCTGGCCAACACCGCGCAGTTCCCGATCGCGAACATCCTGTTCGAACTGTTGCTTGAAGGCCCGGCGGAATATTTTCGCGCGCCCGATTTTTATTCGATCGTGACCGCCGCCCTGCTGCAGGCCTGGGTGCTGGTGTCACTGAGCCATCCGGGACGCTGGCAGTTGTTTGCAGGCAACCTGATCGCGCCGGCACTGTATACGGTCCTGGAAGCCGGCATCGAAGGCGCGGCGTTTTTCGAGGCGCCACACCACTGGGCGTACTGGGGATTTGCGCTGCTGATCGGCGCGCTCCAGGCTTACCGGCTTGGCGGCGGGCGGCGTTTCGAGGCCCACGCGATCGTCGCCGAGGAATTGCTGCGCGCCTGCATCCTGGCGGTGATGTACGCGCTGTTCGAACGTTCTTACAGCCCGGCGCACAACAGCACGTTCGCCGGCTTCATGGGCAACACCAGCCACCAGTTTGTGCTCTACGGCGCGCTGCTGCTCGGGCTGGCGCTGGGCTATGCCAAACTCAGCGGCGCGCGCCACCTCGAACAACT
>CANJDH010000097.1 GCA_947473125.1 Burkholderiales bacterium | reverse complement strand
GCCGCCTTGCGCGTCGCTCTGCCATGCACTTCGAATCCCTTTGCCACCGCAAGTGTCATTTGTTTCATTCCCAACCCCTCCCGTTTGCGTCTCGTTCTATGACAACGCCTGCGGGGACTTGTTCAGTGTTTCCCTAAGTATATATACAGTATTCTGTCCCGGTCACCCGACCAGGATGGACCACCTCGATGGCAGCCGCCGCTCAATGCGCCGCGCCCACACCCAAGCGCTACCAGCGCCGCCGTCCCGAGCGGACGCTGTGGTATCGCATCGTCCAGACACACCTCGAAACCTGAAGTGAAACCCGGCTGCGCGCCCCGAGACTGGCGACTGCATGGGCCTCCCCTATACTTGGAACACAAGCGCCGGCTCCATGACCGGGCGCAGACCAACAACAAGATGGGGGAGACTATGTTCGATTCGCGCGCCGCGCTCACAGCGCCGCTGTTCGTTGCACTCATTGCTGCCGCCAGCCCGGCCCTCGCGCAGCCCGTCAAGCCCGCACCTGCGTCCGCTTCTGCCAAGGCGCAGGCTGACCTGGTTCACGGCATGTCGCGCGCACGGCTTGCCCGCATCGCGCCCTCGATGAAGGAGCAGGTGGAGAAGAACATTTTCCCGGGCGCCGTCACCATCGTCGCGCGCCACGGCAAGGTGCTGCACTTCGAGGCGCATGGCTACCAGGACGCCGGCAAGTCCGTGCCACTGAAAAAGGATGCCTTGTTCCGCCTGGCTTCGATGACCAAGCCCATCGTCACGGTGGCGGCGATGATGCTGGTCGAGCAGGGCAGGATGAAGCTGGGCGACCCGATCACCAACTGGCTGCCCGAGCTCAAGGACCTGAAGGTCGAAACGGCGTCCGGCGACGTCGCCCTGGCGCGGCCGATCTGGGTGCAGGACCTGATGCGCCACACCGCCGGCTTTGTCTACGCCGGCGGCACCAAGTCAGCGCGCATCCGCGAAGCCTACGAAAAAGGCAACATCGAATCGCGCGAATTCGATATCACCTCTGACGAGATGCTCAAAAATCTGGGCCAGATTCCGCTGGCGCACCAGCCCGGCACCTTCTGGGAATATTCCATCGCCGTGGACGTGCTGGGCCTGCTGGTCGAACGCGTGGCCGGCAAGGGCCTCGACCTGGTGTTGAAGGAAATGCTGTTCGACCCGCTCGGCATGACCGACACCGCCTTCTGGGTGCCACCGCAAAAAGCCGGGCGCCTGGCCGAGGCGCTCGACGCCGACAAGCTCAAGGCCGACATGGTCAAGGGCTACCGTATCCTCTCCAACCCGGCTGGCAAGAGCTACTTCAAGGGCGGCGCCGGCCTGGTGGGCAGTACGTCGGACTACCTGAAGTTCGCGCAGATGGTGGCCAACGGCGGTGAATATGGCGGCAAGCGTTTCCTGTCAAAAAAGACCGTCGACTTCATGCTCTCCGAACATACGGTCGGCATGGGCGGCAGCACCATCGCCTCCACCGGCCCCGGCTATGGCTTCGGCCTGGGCTTTGCGGTGCGCCTGGGTGACGGCATGGCCTGGGTACCCGGTTCGAAAGGCGACGCGATGTGGGCTGGCGCATGGGGCACCAGTTTCTGGATCGATCCCAAGGAGGGGCTGGTCGGCATCCTGATGGCGCAAGGGCCGTCCACACGCAGCCACACCCGCATGCTGTTCAAGAACCTGGTATACGGCGCGATGCTGCGCTGAATTGTGGACTGAAAAATGAAAAACCGCCGCATGACCTTCGCCGCAGCCTTGTGCCTCGCCATCGCGAGTGCATTGCCCCAGACCGGATGGGCACAAGGCAGTGCAGACAAACCGGTAAAACTGATCGTGCCCCTGCCAGCCGGTGGCCCGGTGGACGCGGTGGGCCGGCAAATAGCCATCCACCTCGCCCGCGAGCTCAAGCAGAACGTGGTGGTCGAAAACGTGGCGGGTGCCTTCGGAATCGTCGGCCTGACCCGGCTCGCGCGCAGCGACCCGGATGGCACCACCATCGCCCTGGCCGCATCGGGCATGCTGGTGATCGCACCGCTCACCGAAGCCGGCGTGAGCTACGACCCGTTCAAGGACTTCACGCCGCTTTCGCTTACCTCGGAGTACGCCAACGTGCTGGTGGTGCATCCCGCCCTTCCGGTCAAGACCGTGGCGGAACTGGTGGCCTATGCAAAGGCCAACCCAACGGCCATCACCTACGCCTCATCCGGCAATGGCGCCAGCAACCACCTATCCGGCGAACTGCTCAAGAAGATGGCCGGGGCACCGATGCTGCATGTGCCGTACAAGGGCACCGCGCCTGCACAGGCGGACGTGATGGGCGGGCATGCCAGCATGATGTTCGACGTCGTTTCCACCGCCGCACCACTCATCAAGGGTGGCAAGGTGCGCGCAATCGCCACCACCGGCGAGAAGCGCAACGCCTCCATGCCCGATGTCCCGACGGTGGCCGAAACCATTCCCGGCTACAAGGTCACCGGCTGGTTCGCGCTGTTTGCACCCCCCAACCTGCCACCTGCAGTGAGCCAGAAGCTGCAGGCGGGCATCGCACGCGCATTGCAGGCAGCGGAGTTCAAGGCCTTCCAGCAACAGGGTGGCCTCGACCCCGTGTCTTCCACGCCGGCGGAGTTGACCGAGCGCATCCGCGAAGACATCCGCATCTGGTCGCCGGTGATCGAGGCGGCTGGATTGCGGAAAAAATAGTTCCGCCCAAAAAGGAAGTCGACCGAGAATGAAAAAGCAGCCATTCGCCTTGCTTCTGGCGTGCGCAGCCCCGCTCGCCGCGGCCGACTATCCCGACCAGCCCATCCGTATGATCGTGCCCTTCTCGGCCGGCGGCGGTACCGATGTGATGGGTCGCATGCTCGCGCAGAAGCGATCGGACGCATGGAAAGTGCCGGTGACGGTGGCGCGCACAAACCGGTCATGGCTGCTATGTTTCGGCCATGGATTGCATTCCGGCAGGGTTCGAAGTGTAATTTGGCAAGGGCCCGATTGCGGCCGCACACAAAATAAAAACCACAGGAGACTTGCATGACCGCGCTAGCGGGAATCAGGGTATTGGACGTCAGCCGCGTTCTCGCCGGCCCGTCCTGCGCGCAGATGTTCGCCGACATGGGCGCCGATGTCATCAAGATCGAGGACCTCATCGGCGACGAAAACCGCCGCTGGCTGCCGATTGTCGACGGCCGCAGCGGCAATTTCATGTCGGTCAACCGTGGCAAGCGCCACTCACGCCAGGCAAACAGGCGGACCTGATCATGGTGCGGCGCGATGCCCTGCACATGGTCTCGGCGCAAGACCCGGTGCAGGCGGTGGTTGCCTACGCCCAGAGCACGGATGTGGATACGGTGATGGTGGCCGGGCGCATCGTCAAGCGCGATGGCAAGCTCACCTTTGGCGGCCTGCCGGGGCGCCTGGACGAATTGCGCGCTTCCGCCGCGCGGCTGCTGGCCGAGGCGCAGGCGCGGGCACAGCCCGCGGCTGGGTAATCCCCCAATAAGGAGGGATGAAAAGAACCATAGCGGACACCCATTAGCCGACCGGTGTCAAGCGAGCAAGTCTCGCTCTCCCCGGCATCCCTTGGCACATCTAGTGCCGTGGCGGCGATCATGGCGTCACCGTCCGGGCGTGGATTGGGCGCGTGCAATGCTGCGCACAGGATGGCGGTGCGATCGGTGAAGGGCAGGATGCGGCCGGCGAAAATACCTTTCAGTCGTACCTTCAAGAAGACCTCTCCCCGGCGAGTACGGAGCAGGGTTGTGCTTCACGGAAAATAGGGAATACTATTCCGCACCTTCCCCTGGAAGGCATTGACGTGAAGCCAATGCCAAACCCGAATGTTGACCCCTGACCAGATCGCGCAGTATCACGACCACGGCTATGTCGTGCCGGACTTTCAGATGCCGGCCGATGTGCTCGAAGCGATCAAGGCGCGCCACGCGAAGTTGCTGGGCGAGCACCCCGAGTTTCGCGACTACTGCCCGGCGCTGTTCGACTACGACCTCGGCTTTCTCGACTACGCCTCGAATCGCGAGATTCTCGACATGGTCGAGCAACTCATCGGTGGCGACATTGCGCTGTGGAACATGAGTTTTTTTGCCAAGCCGGCCGGTAACGGCAAGCGCACGCCGTGGCACCAGGACGGCGAGTACTGGCCGATCCGGCCGCTCGCCACCTGCACCGCCTGGCTGGCGGTGGATGATTCGACGGTGGAAAACGGCTGCCTGCGCGTGATTCGCGGTTCGCACAAGGACCAGGCCCTGAAGCGTCACAACAAGGTGACGGCGGGTGATGTGACATTGACGCAGGAGCTGGACCGGAGCGAATACGACGAATCGAAGGCGGATGACATTGTGCTCAAGGCCGGGCAGATTTCGCTGCACGATGTCTACCTGCTGCACGGCTCGGAGCCCAACACCTCGCCGAAGCCGCGGCGCGGCATCACCATGCGCTTCATGCCGACCAGCAGCGTGTTTGACCGCGAGCTGGCGCATCAAAAGGCGCAGGTGATTTCCTCGGTGGACCATGCAACCAGACAGATTTTCCTGATGCGCGGGGCCGACCGGTCCGGGCGCAACACCTTTGTCAACGCCTGAGGTGCGGCTTGACTGACGCACGTGCCATGCGGGGTCGCTGTGCGCGCCCGGTCTGCAGGGGGCGATCTGAGCGCCACTGATATTGCCACGCTGGCGGCGCTGGCGGCGCTCGCCTTTGGCGGTTCTTTCATTTTCGGCATCACCGGCTTCGGCTCGGCACTGCTGACGATTCCGATTGCCACGCACCTGGTCGACCTGCCGTTTGCGCTGGCGATGTTTTCCCTGCTCGACTGCACCAATGCCTGGCGCATTGGCCTCGCCGACCCGAAGAGCGCGGTGGCGCCGGAGTGGAAACGCATCCTGCCGCTGATCGTGGTCGGCACCACCATCGGCATGACGCTGCTGGTGAACTTGCCGCGCAATGCCGCGATGATCGCGCTGGGCGGCTTCATCCTGGTGGTGGCGATCCTGAACCTCGCGGGCGGCGAGTCGGTGCGCACCATCGGGCGCCACTGGGCGTTTGGCGCCGGGCTCGCCGGCGGCATCACCAGCACGTTGTTCGGCGCCGGTGGCCCGCCTTATGCGATGTATTTGTCGCGGCGCGGCCTGAGCAAGGAGCAATACCGCGCCACGCTGGGCATCTGCACCATTTTCAGCATCACCCTGCGTGTCTGCGTGTTCGTCGCCGCGGGCCTGTTGATGTCGTGGAAGCCCTGGTTATGGGCTCTGGCGTGCTTACCGGCATCGCTGCTCGGCTTGTGGGTGGCGGGGCGCGCGTTCAAGCGCTTTTCGCGCGATGCGCTGATCCGCGCCATCGGCATGATGCTGGTGGTGAGCGGGGCGTCGCTGATTGCGCGCGGCCTCGCCTGAGTTCAGCGCTTGCGCGGCCTGGCAGCGGCGGGTCGCGTTGCCTGCTTGCCCGGGTCGAGAAACGCCTGGGCGTGGGCACTGTCGATCAGCGGGTACAGGTCAAATTCGGCGGGTACCATCTCGGCCCATTGGGTGAGCAGGGCGTGCAGCGCCTCAATGTTGTTCACGTCGAACAGGGCGATGGCGCCGCGTCCGGGCCGGGCGTAGCACCAGCGCGCCTGCCCGGAATTCTGCAAGGCTGCCATCCACGGCCAGAAGGTCTTGCGCGCAGCAAGCTGGGTTGAGGGGCGCTCGGGGCGCGGCGTGCTGATGGCCATGAACAGCATGGGCGGGCTTCCGTGTGATTGTGATCGGGTGCGAGTGTTACATGAAATGTCACATGAAACGCGCATGGAATCTTACAGGGGCGCCGGCTTGACAGGGCAGGGGATTCGGCGTCTGATACTGCCTCTCTCGAAAGGCCTCCTCCATGTTCAAATCCGCGCTGGCCGTTTTTTCCGCCACTTTCTTCATCGCTTCCCTCACCGCCTGCTCGACTGCCCCCATGACCACATCCGATATCGTCTCCCAACTCGCCCCCACCGGCACCCTGCGTGTCGCCATCAACTACGGCAATGCGGTGCTCGCTGCGCGCAATGCCCAGACCGGTGAGCTCTCCGGCACCTCGGTGGACCTGGCGCGCGAACTGGCCAAGCGCCTCAACGTGCCGGTGGCGTTTACCGGCTTCCCGACGGCCGGCAAGGTTGTCGACGAAGTCAAGACCGGCACGCTCGACCTGATGTTCCTCGCGATCGACCCGCTGCGTGCCAACGAGATCAGCTACACCGCGGCCTACGTGGTGATCGAAGGCGCCTATGCCGTGCCGAACGCATCGCCGATCAGGAGCAACGACGAAGTCGACAAAAAGGGCGTGCGCATGGTGGTCGGCAAGGGCAGTGCCTACGACCTGTACCTGACGCGCGAGATCAAGAATGCCGAGATCATCCGCGTCGCCAACTCGCAGGAGGTGGTCGACACACTGGTGGCGCAAAAGTACGAAGTGTCGGCCGGCGTCAAGCAGCAGCAGGAAAAAGACCTCAAGCGCGTACCGGGGTTGCGCCTGTTGCCGGGGCGCTTCATGGAAATCAACCAGGCGATGGGCACGCCGCGGGGGCGCAGCGAAGCAGCAGTGGCCTACCTGCGTGCCTTTGTCGAACAGATGAAGGCCGCCGGCTTTGTCGGCGACGCCCTGGCGCGGCACCGCATCGAAGGCGCGGCGGTGGCCCCGGCCGCAAAGTAGCGGTGGGCGATCTCTACACTTCGGCAGGCCGCAAGCTTTGATGGGAGCGGCTTTCAGGCCTTGCAGGCCTGAAAGCCTTGGTGCAGGCGACTCTTGACTGTGCGTCAGGTGACTCGCGCCGATGTTCAGTCCGGAATCAGCACCACCTTGCCCCAGGTCTTGCGCGTCGCGAGGTCAATCATGGCCTGCGGCGCGTTCGACAATTTGTAGCTATTGGTCACGACCGGTTTGATCTTGCCTTGCGCGAGCAGGGCGAACAGATCGCCGAACACCGCCTGCACGGTCTTGGGTTCGCGCTTGGCGGTCTCGCCCCAGAACACGCCGATGGCGCTGGCCGACTTGAGCAGCAGGCGATTCGCCGCCAGGTTGGGGATGGTGCCGCCGGCAAAACCGACCACGATGAAGCGGCCGCGCCAGTTGAGCACGCGCATTGATTGCTCGGCGATGCGTCCGCCGACCATGTCGATGATGATGTCTGCACCCTTGCCGCCGGTGGCCTCCTTGACCTGGTCGACCCAGGCGTCCTCCTTGCCGGGAACGGCGTAATCGAACGCGGCATCCGCGCCTGCATCGAGGCACACCTTGAGCTTCGCGGCGCCGCCGGCGGTGGCGAGGATCTTGCCGGCGCCCCAGGCGCGCGCCAGCTGGATCGCGGCCAGCCCGACGCCGCCGGCGCCCGCATGCACCAGCACCGTCTCGCCGGGCTGCATGCGCCCGGCATCCTTGAGGCACAGGTGGGCGGTGGGGTAGACGATCGGCACGGCCGAGCCCTCGGCAAATGACAGGTTGTCGGGCAGGGGCGCGACCGAACGATCGTCCAGGATCGCGTGGGTGGCATAGCCGCCGGTGCCGATGTTGCCGCAGACGCGCATGCCGGGCTTCCACATGCTGTCGGCGCCGACAGCTTCGATGGTGCCCGCGACTTCGACGCCCGGCGTGAACGGGAAGGGCGGCTTGACCTGGTATTGCCCCTTGATGATCAGCGTATCGAGGAAGTTCAGGGCGGCGGCCTCGACCTTCACGCGCACCTGTTTTGTACCGGGCTCCGGCGTGGCGATGTCTTCGAACTGCATCTCGTGCGGCTCGCACCATTGCTTGACCATCCATGCTTTCATGCTGTTGTGGCTCCTGGTTTCGGTAGACGGGGTGCGGCAGTTCGACCTGCGCACGGCTGGGATACAATCCTGACAAACTATAACAAGACCAGACAAAGCAGCATTTTTACCAAGGAGAATCCATGTTCAAGCAAACGTTCGGCGCGCTCGCAGCAGGTGCGATCCTCGGCCTGGCGGCGTCTGCCGCGTCGGCCCAGACAGTCAAGATCGGCTACATCGACCCGCTCTCGGGGCCGTTTGCCAATGTCGGCGAAGCCGGCCTCAAGCAGTTCCAATTCGTGATCGATGACATCAACGCGCGCAACCTCACCGGCGGCCCCAAGCTGGAAATTGTGCCGCTCGACAACAAAGGTACGCCGCAGGAGAGCCTGAACCAGCTCAAGGTAGCGATCGACCGCGGCATGCGCTTTGTGACGCAGGGCAACGGCTCCGGCGCGGCGCTGGCGATTTCCGATGCCGTCGCCAAGCACAACGAGCGCAACCCGGGCCAGAGCGTGCTGTACCTGAACTACGCAGCGGTGGATCCGGACCTGACCAACAGCAAATGCAATTTCTGGCATTTCCGTTTTGACGTCAATGCCGACATGAAGATGGAGGCGCTGACCACCTACCTCGCCAAGGACCAGGGCATCAAAAAGGTCTACCTGATCCACCAGAACTACGCCTTCGGCCAGCAGAATTCGCGCATTGCCAAGGAACTGCTGGCGCGCAAGCGCCCCGACATCCAGATCGTCGGCGATGACCTGCATCCGATCGGACAGGTCAAGGACTTTTCCCCCTACGTGGCGAAGATGAAGGCCGCGAATGCGGATATCGTGATTACCGGCAACTGGGGCAACGACATGTCGCTTCTGATCAAGGCCGCCAAGGACGCCAACTACAACGGTGCCTTCTACACCTATTACGCCGGCGGTCTGGGCACCCCGACTGCGATGGGCGAAGCCGCGGCGGGCAAGGTCAAGCAGATCACCGAATGGCACGCCAACATCGCGCCGAACAAGACCGAGAAGTTCGCCAACGAGTTCGAAAAGAAATACAAGCTCGACTTCTACTACCTGCGTGTCAACACCATGATGTACATGCTGGCCGACGCAATCAAGAAGGAAAAGTCGGCTGAGCCGCTCAAGGTGGCGTTCGCGCTTGAGGGCATGAAGTTCGCGTCCGACACCGGCGAAGTGGAAATGCGCGCCAGCGACCACCAGATCATCAACCCGATGTACATCTCCACCATCGTCAAGGCCGCCAACAAGGGCGACAAACCGCAGGCCGGCGGCGACAAGTCGGTCAAGTACGATCAGGAAGATACCGGCCTGGGCTTCAAGACCGACGCGCGGATCGAAGCCTACGTGGTGTCGCAGCCGACCTCCTGCCAGATGAAGCGGCCGCCCAAATCCTGATCTGCCTGATCCCTACACGAAGGGCGCGACAACGCGCCCTTTTTTAACCTTGGATTGATCCTTCAGGACGGCGCGTCGCGTGGAATTTTTCCTGATTTCGCTGCTCAATGGCGTCTCGTACGGGTTGCTGCTGTTCATGCTCTCGTCGGGATTGACGCTGATTTTTTCGATGATGGGCGTGCTCAATTTCGCCCACGCAAGCTTCTACATGCTCGGCGCCTATTTCGCTTACCAGATCAGCGTCAAGTTTGGCTTCTGGCCGGCGCTGCTGATGGCACCGCTGGTGGTCGGGGTATTGGGTGCGCTGGTTGAGCGTTTCATGCTGCGTCGGGTGCACAAATTCGGCCACGTGCCTGAATTGCTGCTGACCTTCGGTCTGGCCTACCTGATCGAGGAGTTCGTGCACCTGATCTGGGGCCGCTCGTCGCTGGACTACAAGGTGCCCACCGAAATGGACGGGCCGCTGTTCACCCTCTACACCACGACGTTTCCGATGTATCGCGGGTTCATGATGCTGGTGGCGGTGCTGATGCTGCTGGCGATATTCCTGGTGCTCACGCGCACCCGCATTGGCCTCGTGATCCAGGCCTCGTTGACCCATCCCGATACCGTGGAAGCGCTGGGGCACAACGTGCCGCGCGTCTTCATGCTGGTGTTTGGCGGCGGCTGCGCGCTGGCCGGCCTGGCTGGTGTGATCGGCGGCAACGCATTCGTCACCGAACCGGGGATGGCGGCAGCGGTGGGTTCGATTGTCTTCGTGGTTGCCGTGGTCGGCGGTATGGGTTCTCTGGCCGGCGCGTTTGTCGCTTCGCTGCTGATCGGCGTGATCCAGACCTTCGCGGTGGCGATGGACTATTCCTTCGTGACCTTGTTGAAAAGCGCCGGATTCGTCATCACGCCCGACACCTTCCTGTACTCGTTGTGGAAGCTCACCATCGCGCAGACCGCACCGATCCTGCCTTACCTGTTTCTGGTGCTGATCCTGATTTTCCGGCCACGCGGGCTGATGGGCACGCGCGAAGGCTGATATGGCACAGGGCGCACAAAAGATCGTCTTCCGGCCGTTGAACCTGGCGCGCTGCATCATCTGGAGCGGGTTCGCGCTGCTGCTGCTGGTGCTGCCGCTGTTTTTCAACAAAGGCTTTGCGCTCACGCTGATGTGCCAGATCGGCACCATCATGATTTTTTCGCTGTCGTTCAACATGCTGCTCGGGCAAAGCGGCATGCTCTCGTTAGGGCATGCGGTGTACTCCGGGCTGGGCGCGTATTTTGCGATCCACATGCTCAACCTGATCGGCAAAGGTTGGCTGTTTCCGGTGTCATTGCTGCCGCTGGTGGGTGGGTTGGCCGGCGCTTTATTTGGCGTCCTGTTCGGTTATGTGACGACCAAGAAGTCGGGGACACCGTTTGCCATGATCACCCTCGGCATCGGCGAACTGGTGTTTGCCATGTCGCTGATGTTCCCGGAGTTCTTCGGCGGCGAGGGCGGCGTGTCGAGCAACCGCATTGCCGGCGAGCCCCTGTTCGGCTTCATCACCTTCGGGCCGCAGATTCAGGTCTACTACCTGGTGGCAGTCTGGCTGTTCATTTGCACCGCCGCGATGTACGCCTTCACGCACACGCCGCTCGGACGCATTGCCAACGCGGTACGCGACAACCCCGAGCGCGTCGAATTCATCGGCTACGAGACACAGCGGGTGCGCTATCTGGTGCTGATCATTTCCGGCTTTTTTGCCGGCATCGCCGGTGGGCTGGGGGCGATCAATTTTGAAATCGTCAGTTCCGAAAACGTCAGTGCGATCCGCTCCGGCACGGTGCTGCTGTTCACCTTCATCGGCGGCGTGCCGTTTTTCTTCGGGCCGATGATCGGTGCCGTGATTTTTGGGTTTTTCATTGTCGTGCTGGCCACCATCACCAAGGCCTGGTTGCTCTACCTGGGCCTGTTTTTTGTCATGATGGTGATGTATTGCCCGGGCGGGATTGCCACGCTCATCATGATGCAGTTCCCGATCGTCAAGGCCGGGCGTTTCAGGGAAATTTTCCCCTCGTATTGCCTGGCCGTCGCAGCCGGCCTCACCCTGCTTGCCGCGCTGGTGTTTGCGGTGGAGATGATCTACCACCTGTCCCTTGAAGCGGCCGCCGGCACCACCAAGGCATTCTTCGGCTACGACGTTGAAGTGGCCAGTGCCACACCCTGGCTCGGGGTGGCGCTGCTGAGCGGGATTGGCGCCGTGCTGTTTGTTGCGGCCAGGCGCGGTATTTCGACCCACTGGGACCGCATCATGGGCGACATCATCCGGAGCCAGACCGCGTGAACGCGCCGGCCCCGATGCCCGTCATCGCCGCGGCGCTGGAACTGCGCGCGGTGCGCAAGTCGTTCGGCGTCACCGAGATCATTCGCGGCGTTGACCTGGCCATCACCAAGGGTGAGCGGCATGCCGTGATCGGCCCGAACGGCGCGGGCAAATCGACCCTGTTCAACCTGATCAGCGGGCGCTTCGGCGTCAGTACCGGGGCGATCCTGCTCAACGGTGGCGACCTCGCGGGCCTGAAACCCTTCGAGATCAACCGCAAAGGTCTGGCACGCAGCTTCCAGATCACCAACATCTTCGCCAACCTGTCGGTGTTCGAGAACATCCGTTGCGCAGTGCTGTACCCGCTCGGGTACAAGTACTCGTTCTGGAAGGCTCTGTCGACACTCAAGGATGCGAACCTGCGCGCCGACGAGATACTTGAATTGATCGGCCTCAAGAAGCGGCGCGACGTCAAGGCCGGGCTGCTCACCTACGCCGAGCAGCGCGCGCTTGAAATTGGCATCACCATCGCCGGTGGCGCCGAGGTGATTCTGCTTGACGAGCCGACCGCGGGCATGAGCCGATCGGAATCGGACCAGGCGGTTGAGCTGATCCGCAAGGTGACGGTGGGCAAGACACTGGTAATGGTCGAGCACGACATGAGCGTGGTGTTCAGCCTGGCCGACCGCATCTCGGTACTGGTCTATGGCGAGGTGATCGCCACCGACGTGCCGGAAAAAATTCGCGGCAATGCGGCGGTGCAGGAAGCCTACCTTGGCACGTCCCTTGCCGAGGGGGCGCACTGAGATGCTGCACGTCAGGGACCTGCACGCCTATTACGGCAAGAGCCACATCCTGCATGGCGTGTCGATGCAGGTGGGCAAGGGCGAGATCGTCAGCCTGCTCGGGCGCAACGGCGTGGGGCGCTCCACCACCATCAAGGCGATCATGGGGCAGGTGCACGCCACCGGCTCGGTGCAGTTCCTCGATCAGGAATTGCTCGGGCACAAGACCTACGAGATCGCGCACAAGGGCCTGGGTTACGTGCCCGAGAATCGCGACATTTTTCCGACCCTGACCGTGGAACAGAACCTGATCCTCGGTATGAAAGCCAAGCAGGCGGGGCGCGCCGCGCCGCGCTGGAAGCTCGATGATATGTACCGGATGTTCCCGCGCCTCAAGGAGCGCCAGAACACGCAGGCCGGAGTCCTTTCGGGCGGCGAGCAGCAGATGCTGACGCTATGCCGTACCCTGATGGGCGACCCGGACCTGATCATGATCGACGAGCCGACCGAAGGCCTGGCGCCGAAAATCGTGGAGCTGGTGGCGGAGTACCTCAAGGAGTTGAAGCATCGCGGCGTCTCGGTGCTGCTGGTGGAGCAAAAGCTGGCGATCGCACTCGACATCTCGAACCGCCTCTACGTGATGGGGCACGGCCAGATCGTGTTCGAGGGTACGCCGGCCGAGCTCAAGGCAAATGAAACGGTACGCAAGGAATGGCTTGAGGTGTAGGGGGTTGGCCGGAAAGCGGCTCGCACCAAGGGTTTCAAGAGGGAAAGCTCTGCGGGGCTGTTCCACCAACGGTTTTGAGAGGGTAGAGGCAAATGAGCAAGTACGCGATGCAGGGTGATGTGGCCGTGATCACGATGAACAACCCGCCCATGAACACCATGAGCCATGCCAATCGCAGCTTCGTCAACGAAGCGGTGATCGCCGCGAACGCCGATGCGGCGGTCAAGGCGATCGTGATTACCGGCGGCGGCAAGGTGTTTTCCAGCGGCGCCGAGATCAAGGAATTCAACACCCCGGCGGCGACCGCTTCGCCGGCGCTGGGCGAAGTGATCAAGACGCTTGAAGCCTCTGCCAAACCGGTTGTGGCGGCCGTGCACGGCGTGGCGATGGGCGGCGGGCTGGAACTGGCGCTGAGTTGCCACTATCGGCTTGGGGCCCCGGGCGCGTTGATCGCGCTGCCGGAAGTCAAACTCGGGCTGCTCCCGGGTGCCGGCGGCACGCAGCGCCTGCCGCGCCTGGTCGGCGTCGAGCAGGCGATGGGCATGATCGTCTCGGGCAATCCGGTGAAGTCGGAGAAATTTGCCGCCGCTACGCTGTTTGACGCCATGGCTGACACCGACCTGGTGGCTGCTGCGGTCAAGTTTGCCTCCGACGCGGCGGCCCAAGGCGGCACCTACAAGCGGGCGCGCGACCTGGTTGCGGCCAATCCCGGGGCAGAGTTTTTTGCCCAAGCCAAGGCCGACGTGGCAAAGCAATACCGCGGCTACCCGGCGCCGCCGAAATGCGCGGCGGCCGTGGAAGCGGCCGTCACCATGGCCTTCGACGACGGCCTCAAGTTCGAACGTGCCGCCTTCATGGATCTGGTGGCAACCAACGAATCGAAAGCGATGCGCCACTATTTCTTCGGCGAACGCACCGTGGCCAAGATTCCCGATGTGCCCGACGACACGCCGCTGCGCGCCGTCAAGAGCGCGGCCGTGATCGGCGCCGGCACGATGGGCGGCGGCATCGCCATGAACTTCATCAACGCCGGGATTCCCGTGGTGATGCTCGAGATGAAGCAGGAAGCGCTCGACAAGGGCGTCGGCACGATCCGCAAGAACTACGAGAACACCGCCAAGAAGGGCCGCATGACGATGGACGAGGTCGAAAAGCGCATGGCGCTGATCACGCCGACCTTGTCGTACAACGACCTTGCGCAGGCCGACATTGTTGTCGAGGCGGTATTCGAGGACATGGCCGTCAAGGAGACCGTGTTCCGCAAACTCGATGAAGTGATGAAGCCGGGCGCGATCCTGGCCTCCAACACCTCGACGCTGGACGTCAACAAGATCGCAGATTTCACCAAACGCCCGCAGGACGTGATCGGCACGCACTTTTTCTCGCCCGCCAACGTCATGAAGCTGCTTGAAATCGTGCGCGGTACCCTGACGGCCAAGGATGTGCTGGCCACCACCATGAAGCTGTCGAAAACCATCAAGAAGATCGGCGTGGTCTCGGGCGTCTGCGATGGGTTCATCGGCAACCGCATGATCGAACAGTATTCGCGCCAGGCCGGCTTCCTGCTCGAAGAGGGCGCAAGCCCGGAGCAGGTGGACAAGGCGATCGAGAGAATCGGCTTCGCGATGGGCCCGTTTCGCATGGGCGATCTGGCCGGCAACGACGTCGGCTGGTACATCCGCAAGCGCCGCTATGTCGAAAAGCCGAGCATCCGTTACTCCAAGACCGCCGACCTGATCTGCGAGCAAGGCCGTTACGGGCAGAAGACCAGCGCCGGCTGGTACGACTACAAGGCCGGCGACCGCACGCCGTATCCGTCGCCGGTGGTCCAGGAGATACTGGAGAAGCACCGCAAGGAGCTCGGCATCACGCCGCGCCAGATCGGCGATGAAGAGATCGTCGAGCGGTTGATGTATGCGCTGGTCAACGAAGGCGCGCTGATCCTCGAAGAAGGCATCGCCATGCGCGCGGTCGACATCGACATGATCTACATGAGCGGCTACGGCGTGCCGTCGTATCTGGGGGGCCCGATGTTCTATGCAGACCGCAAAGGGCTCGCCAACGTGGTGGCGTCGATGCAAGGCTTTGCAAAAAATCCCCAAGCCGATCCCGCGTTCTGGAAACCGGCACCGTTGCTGGCCAAGCTGGCCGCCGCAGGCAAGACATTCAATTAATCATCCGAGGAGAGCACGCATGACCGACGCAGTTGTTGTATCCACCGCCCGCACGGGCCTCGCAAAATCCTGGCGCGGTGCGCTCAACATGACGCACGGCGCCACCATGGGCGGCGCGGTCGTCAAAGAAGCGCTGGCGCGCGCCAAAGTCGAGGCGGTCGAGGTCGAAGACGTGCTGATGGGCTGCGCCAACCCCGAAGGCGCGACCGGCGGCAATATCGCGCGCCAGATCGCGCTGATGGCCGGGTGCCCGGTGACAGTGTCGGGCGCCACGGTGAACCGCTTTTGTTCCTCGGGCCTGCAGACCATCGCGCTTGCTTCGCAGCGCATCATTGCCGGCGAAGCCGATGTGTTTGTCGCCGGTGGCGTCGAGTCGATTTCGTGCGTGCAGAACGAGATGAACAAGCACATGTACCGCGACGAAAACCTGGTGGCCAAGAAGCCGGAGATTTACTGGAACATGCTGCAGACCGCCGAGCAGGTCTCGAAGCGCTACAACATCGGCCGCGAAGCGCAGGACCGCTACGGCGTGGCCAGCGTGCTGCGTGCGGCGGCGGCACGCGACGCCGGCAAGACCCGCGACGAGATTGTCGGCATCACCGTCAAGATGAAGGTGGTGGACAAGGCCACCGGCGTCGAAACCTTCAAGGAGGTGTTCCACGACAAGGATGAAGGGATTCGCGCCGACACCAATTACGAAGGCGTGTCGCAGATCAAACCGGCGGTTGAAGGCGGGGTGATCGCGGCAGGCAACGCCAGCCAGTTTTCCGACGGCGCGTCTGCAGCAGTGGTGATGAATGCGAAATTGGCGGAGCAGCGCGGCTTGAACCCCTTGGGCATTTACCGCGGGTTTGCGGTGGCCGGTTGCGAGCCCGACGAGATGGGCATCGGCCCGGTGTTTGCGATTCCGAAATTGCTCAAGAAGGCCGGCCTCAAGGTCGGCGACATCGGCCTGTGGGAACTCAACGAAGCGTTCGCCGTGCAGGTGATCTACTGTCGCGACAAGCTCGGGATTCCCGATGACCGCCTTAACGTCAATGGCGGGGCGATTGCCGTCGGCCACCCCTACGGCGTCACCGGCGCGCGCCTGGTCGGCCATGCGCTGATCGAGGGCAAGCGCCGCGGCGTCAAATTTGTGGTGATCACCATGTGCGTCGGCGGCGGCATGGGCGCGGCCGGCCTGTTCGAGGTGGTCTGAGCTTGATGATGAGTGGGTGCCCGGCATGGCGCAGCGCCGGGCTCGCGTAAACTGGGTTGACCTCAGGGGAGAGAAGCATGAAAAAGCATGTTGTGCAATTGGGCCTGGCGGCGGCGCTGCTTGCGCTGACCGCACCGTCGATGGCGCTGACCATCGGCGACATCGTCGTCAAGTCGGCCTATGGCGAGCGTTTCTCGGCACGCGTGCCGCTCACCTTGCAGGCGGGCGAAGACGTGGTGCAGGGCTGTGTCCGGCTCGACAACCTTGCGGGCTCCAATGCCGGCGTACCGATGCTGGCCAACTACGCGTTGACCGTCGAGCCGGTGCAAGCAGGCAAGAGCGCCGTGCTGCTGTCAACCAGCGCGGCGCTGACCGAGCCGGTGGTGCGCATTGGCCTGGTGATTCGTTGCGGCCAGAAAACGAGCTCATCGCGCGAATTCATCGTCAACCAGAAGCCGGTGCAGTCCGCGAAGTGACCGGCCCGGCGGCAAGTCGCCGCGCACGGCAATCCAGCCTCATTATTCATGCCAGAAAAGCTTCTTTCACGCCGTGACCTTGAGTTTGTTCTGTACGAGCTGCTCGATACCGAGGCGCTGACCAGTCGGCCGCGTTTCGCAGACCATTCGCGCGAGACCTTCGACGCTGCGCTGGATCTGGCGGAGCAGATCGCCACCGATTTTTTCGCGCCCCATAACCGCAAAAGCGACGAGCACGAGCCGACCTTCGACGGCACCCGCGTCACGCTGATCCCCGAGATTGCCGCGGCGCAAAAGGCATTTATCGATGCCGGGCTGATGGCGGCCGAACACGACGCCGAATACGGCGGCATGCAGATGCCGACCATTGTTGCAAAGTCGATGTTCGCGTATTTCAAGGCCGCCAACGTGTCGTCGTCGGGCTACGCCTTTCTGACCATCGGCAACGCCAACCTTCTGCTGCACCACGGCTCGCAACAGCAGATCGACACCTACGTGCGGCCGATGCTGGCGGGCAAATGGTTCGGCACCATGTGTCTGTC
>CANJDH010000096.1 GCA_947473125.1 Burkholderiales bacterium | reverse complement strand
TTTCTACAGATGTTGTCGCTCTCAACTTTCGAGAAATTCGAGCTTTCATGCGCCTTTGCGCCCGATCCTCGTACAAGCATTTCACCTGATCCCGCTAACCAATTGAATCTGTTCGACAATTAACCGGACGCCACTGATTACTCATTAAAATTAATAATAATTGATCCAGTCCAAGCAATCGGTAGCGCAGGAGAAACCCGACACGTGCACACCAAACTTGACGAATTCGCCCTGCCGGATGCACGCCTGCTGCGCATGTTTGACCTGCTCTACAAGACGCGAAGCGTGACGCGCACGGCAGAACAAATGGGACAGACGCAGCCAGTCGTGAGTATCTGGCTGGCGCGCCTGCGCCGGCAATTGGGTGATCCGCTGTTTGTCAGAACCCCCGCCGGCATGCACCCGACGCCGCGCGCCGACGATTTGATCGGCACCGCACGCGCGGCACTGCATTCGCTCAAACAACTGGCGGCGGAAGCACCAGCCTTCGATCCACTCACAGCAACGCGAAACTTTTGCATCTGTATGACCGACTCGGGCCACATCACCATGCTGCCGGCGATACTGGCGCGAGTCCGCAAGCTTGCGCCAGGCGTTCGCCTGGAGACCGCAGGAATAGGGGCCGACACCGCAGAAGCCCTGCAGAGCGGCACGGCCGACCTCGCGATCGGTCTGATCCCGGAACTGGAAGCAGGGTTCTATCAGCAGGCGCTGTTTTCCCAGGATTGGGTCTGCGTGATGCAATCCCCCCATCCGCGCATCGGGCGGACACTGTCATTGAAGCGCTACTGCAGCGAACCACACCTGAGCATCAGTCAGGCGGTGGGGCAGCAACTGCTCGATGCAGCTCTCAAATCCGCGGGCATCCGGCGTAACGTTATTCTCGATCTGCCCGGATTCCTCGGCGTGTCGGGAATCCTGTCGAGCACCGACCTGATCGCAACGCTGCCGCGCCGCATCGGCGAACGGCTCGCCGCAATCGGCAACCTGCAGACCTGCCGCTGTCCAGTGCCGATCCCGTCATTCACGGTCCGACAGCATTGGCACACCCGCTATCACAACGACCCCGGGAATCGCTGGTTACGCACCCTATGCGCGCAACTGTTTGTGCAGCATCGGGCCGCGCGGCAGGATCGGGGTTCCGGCTCGACGCCTCACTGATCCTCGCAGATGCGCCGCGGCGCCTTGGGAGCGCTTCAATCGTCGTTGTCGTCCAGATCGGGAAACAACACCGACGTATAACCGAACTTGCTCATGTCGCGCACCCGCATCGGGAACAGCATGCCCCACAGATGGTCGCATTCGTGCTGCACCACACGGGCGTGGAAGCCTTCGGCCACACGATCGATCGGCTGGCCCTTTTCGTCAAACCCGGTGTAGCGGATTTTCAGGTGGCGTGGCACCACGCCGCGCATGCCCGGTACCGACAGGCAGCCTTCCCAGCCGTCTTCTGTCTCATCCGACAGGGGCGTGATCACCGGGTTGATCAATACCGTGCGCGGCACCATCGGCGCGTCCGGATAGCGCGGGTTGACCTCGTCGGCACCGAAAATCACCACCTGCAGGTTGACGCCGATTTGCGGGGCGGCAATCCCGGCGCCATTGGCATCCATCATGGTGTCGCGCAGGTCGAGCAGCAACTCGTGCAGTTGCGCCGTGCCGAAGCGTTCCACTTTTTTCGAGGGTTCGAACAGGCTCGGCTCCCCCATTTTCAGGATGCGCCGGATCATGGCGCCACCGCACGCTCGAGGATGTGCTGCACCCGCACCATGGCCTGCTTCATGACCTCTCCCAGATGCTCCACCGCAATCGCCTTGGCGCTGTCGCCCTTGCCGGCGGAGTGGTTGACAACCACCGACAGGCAAGCGTACTCCAGCCCGAGTTCGCGCGCCAGTGCCGCCTCGGGCATGCCGGTCATGCCGACCAGGTCGCAGCCGTCGCGCTCAAGCCGTGCGATTTCGGCGGAGGTTTCAAGGCGCGGCCCCTGGGTGCAGCCGTAGGCGCCGCCGTCATGCACGGTCTCGCCGGCCTTTTTTGCGCCGTCGAGCAGCATGGCGCGCACCGACTCGGCGTAGGGCCAGGTGAAGTCAATGTGGGTCACCGGCGCCTCCGGGCCCTCGAAATAAGTGTGCCTGCGTCGGTAGGTGTAATCGATGATCTGGTCCGGTACCACCAGGGTGCCGGGTCCGAAATAGTCGCGGATGCCACCGACCGAGGCTACCGCAATCACGCGCTTGATGCCGGCTTCCTTGAGGGCCCACATGTTGGCGCGGTAGTTGATCTCGTGCGGCGGGATGGTGTGGCCATAACCGTGCCGCGCCAGGAACACGATGTCGTGGCCCAACAGGCTGCCGAACGTGAGTGCCCCCGACGGCTCGCCGTACGGTGTCCGCAGCACTTCACGGCGCGTGATCGACAGGGTCGCGAGCTTGGTCAATCCGCTGCCGCCAATGATTGCAATCATCTCGATGCCTTTGCTGTTAGGTGCCGCGCACCGCGTAGATTGCCGGCAGGTTGCGCCACAGGCCCGAGACATCCATGCCGTAACCGAACACGTAGCGGTTCGGCACGATCACACCGACAAAGTCGGCGCGGATCGGCTTGGGCTTGTCGAGCTGCTTTTCGCAGAACACGGCCGAAAGGAAGCGCGTTGCACCCAGATCAAGCACGCGCGAGCGGATCGCATGCATGGTCTCGCCCTCATCGAGGATGTCGTCGAGCACGATCACGGTTCGCCCCTTGACGTTTTCCTTGGGTTCGACCTTCCAGGTCAGGGAGCCGCCGGTGGTCTTGCTGCCGTAGCGCGATACGTGGATGTAGTCGAATTCGAGCGGGAAATCGAGCAGCGGCAGCAATTGCCCCGCGAATACCACGGCGCCGCCCATCACGGCGAGCACCAGCGGTTTGTCGTCGCCCGCCACCGCCTTGATGCTGCGCGCGACGCGCTCGGTGGCGGTGCGGCAGGCGGCCGCATCGATCAGGCAATCGGCTTCGGCCAGGATGTCGCGGGGGTGGAGCGTGTCGATCATATCGTGAGCGCTTTCAGGTAAGCCTCGAACTGGGCGCCGACTTCCGGGTGGCGGCGCGCGAAATCAATCGTCGCCTTGAGATAACCGAGCTTCGAGCCGCAGTCATAGCGCTTGCCTTCAAACCGGTAGGCAAACACCGCTTCATGCGCGAGCAATGCGCTGATGCCGTCGGTCAGCTGGATCTCGCCGCCGGCGCCCGCCTTCACGTTTTGCAGCAACTCAAAAATCTTCGGCGTCAGGATGTAGCGGCCCACCACCGCGAGTGCCACATCGCCGGCGGCCGTCGAGCGCAATGGCGCATCCTCGGGAGCCGGTTTCTCGACGATCGCCGTCACTTTCTCGGTGCGGGCATCGAGCTGCGTACCGCTGACCACGCCGTACGAGCGCGTGTTCGCCTTGGGCACGTCTTCAACCCCGAGCACGCTGCCGCCACGCGCATTGAACGCATCGACCATCTGCTTCAAGGCGCCGGGCTGGTGGTCGATCAGGTCGTCGGCCAGGATCACCGCGAAGGCCTCTTCGTCAACAATGTCCTTGGCGCACAGCACCGCATGGCCCAGCCCGAGCGGCTCCGCCTGGCGAATGTAGATGCAGTTCACGTGCTTGGGCACCACGCTTTGGACGATGCGCAACAGTTCGGTCTTGTTCTTGGCGGCCAGCTCGGATTCGAGCTCGTAGGCCTTGTCGAAATGGTCTTCGATGATGCGCTTGGTGCGCCCGGTCACGAAAATCATGTCGGTAAGGCCCGCCGCCACCGCCTCTTCGACGGCAAACTGGATCAAGGGCTTGTCAACGATCGGCAGCATCTCCTTGGGGGTGGCCTTGGTGGCCGGCAAAAAACGCGAGCCCAGGCCCGCCACCGGAAAGATTGCCTTGCGAATTTTTCTCATGCGTTTTCCAACAGGTTTTTAAGTGCCGTTTCGTCAAGAATCGCCAGGCCCAGTTCCTGGGCCTTTAGCAGTTTGCTGCCGGCCTCAGCCCCGGCGACGACATAGTCGGTTTTTTTTGACACCGAACCGGCCACCTTGCCGCCGCGCGCTTCGATCATTTCCTTCGCGTCCTCGCGCGACAGGTTCGGCAGCGCCCCGGTCAGCACGAAAGTCTTGCCCGCCAGGGTGCTCACGACATTCTGCTGCGGCGCGCCCTCCGGCCAGCTTACCCCGGCGGCGCACAACTGCTGCACCACCTCGCGATTATGGGCCTGCCGGAAAAATCGCGCGATCGACGCCGCGACAATCGGCCCGACATCGGGCACTTGCAGCAATTGATCTTCGCTGGCGTCCATGATGGCATCAAGGGTGCCAAACTGGCGCGCCAGGTCCTTGGCCGTCGCTTCGCCGACCTGGCGAATGCCCAGGCCGAACAAAAAACGCGGCAGCGTGGTGCGTCTGGATTGTTCGATCGCCTCGACCACGTTGCGTGCCGATTTGACCGCCATGCGCTCGAGTGCCGCCAGGCTTGTCACACCCAGTTTGTACAGGTCGGCGGGCGTTTTGATGACGCCGGCATCGACCAACTGATCGACCAGCTTGTCGCCCAGCCCTTCGATGTCCATGGCGCGGCGTTGCGCGAAGTGCAGCAGCGCCTGTTTGCGCTGGGCCGCGCAAAACAAGCCGCCGCTGCAGCGCGCAATCGCTTCACCTTCTTCACGCACCACTTCCGAGCCGCAGACAGGACACTGCACCGGCATGACGAAGCGGTCTGCCGCGCCGCGCGGCCCGGGCTTTGACACCATCACCACTTCGGGAATCACGTCGCCGGCACGGCGCACAAACACCATGTCGCCGCGCCACACGTCCTTGCGGCGCACTTCGTCTTCGTTGTGCAGGGTGGCATTGGTCACGGTGACGCCGCCGACGAAAACAGGCTTCAGGCGTGCCACCGGCGTGATCGCGCCGGTGCGCCCCACCTGGACCTCGATATCGAGCACTTCCGTCAGTTCTTCCTGCGCCGGGAACTTGTGCGCCACGGCGAAGCGCGGCGCACGCGACACGAAACCGAGGGCTTTCTGATGTTCCATCCGATTGACCTTGTACACCACGCCATCAATGTCGTAAGGCAGGGACGCGCGCCTGGCGCCGACACCACGATAGAACGCGAGCAGGCCCGCCGCCCCATGCGCCACCACGCGCTCGCCGCACACTGGCAGGCCGATGTCCGCGTACCAGTCGAGCAAGCCGGCATGGGTGGCTGGAAGTGTTGGTGGGAGCGCTTCTCCGGCCTCTTCACTGTCGTAACCACCGATGCCGTAGGCGAAAAACCGGAGCGGCCGACGCGCCGTGATGCGTGAATCGAGCTGGCGCAGCGCGCCCGCAGCGGCATTGCGCGGGTTGACAAACTCCTTCTCGCCGGCTTCGCGCTGGCGCCGGTTCAGCTCGGAAAAATCGGCCTTGTAGAGCAGCACCTCGCCACGCACTTCAATGCGGCGCGGCGGACGAGGCAAATCGAGCCGCAACGGAATCACGCGAATCGTGCGCACATTGGCGGTCACGTCCTCGCCGGTTTCACCATCGCCGCGTGTCGCTGCCTGCACCAGCAGGCCCCGTTCGTAGGTCAGGCTGATGGCCAAACCGTCAAACTTGAGCTCAGCTGCATACTCGACGCTTTCCTGGCCGAGCGCTTCGCTGACGCGCTTGTCAAATGCCTCGACTTCGGCATCGCCAAACGCGTTGTTGAGCGACAGCATCGGCGTGCGGTGTGCGATTTGCGCGAACCCCGGCAAGGCTGCGCCACCGACGCGCTGGGTCGGCGAATCAGGCGTGAGCAGCTGCGGATGCGCTTGCTCGAGCTCATGCAGTTCCCGAAACAGGCGGTCATATTCGGCATCGGGAACCGTCGGCGCATCCTGCACATAGTAGGCATGGCTGTGGCGTTCGATCTCGGCACGCAACGCGCGCGCGCGTTCTGCCGCCTTCATGACGTTCAGCTGAATACCCGCCGTGCGAGCACACCGCCGGCCGGCATGCCCGCCGCTTCCATACGACCGTAAATACCCGCGAGGCTCGACTGGATCGAGCTGATCGCGGCGTCGTTGAGCGGCTTGCCGTTGTCGTCCACCAGTTTGCCGTCGATGCCGGCCGCGAGGCGCTTGGCACACTGTGCCATCAGGCCCAAGGCTGCGGCCTCACGCGGCACCCGCGGTACGTCCAGCGCCAGCGACAGCGCCTCGGGGCTGGGCTGGCGCAACACCAGAAGCACGCCGCCCTGGTCGTCGCGGCGCCGGAACACGCCGTCGTCCTCGCGCGTAAAGCCATTGGCTTCGCCAAGGCCGCGCAGCTTGGTATCGGCAAACGGCGCGGCAGCGACAACGTTGATGCCGATCAACACATCGACTTCGGCGCAAAACGCGTCGAGCTCGGCGGCGCGTGTCAGGGGGCTTTGCTCGGCCGGCCATTCGACCTGCGCACCGAGGGCGGCTGCCATGGCCGCGACACCCTTCTGGAAGGCATCGAGCTCATCGGCACGCAGCGGTCCGCTGCGGTCCGAAATCTGGATGCCGATACGCAATTTTTCATATACAGCGTCGCGGTCGAGCGCCTCCCAGGCGCGCGCGCCATGGTTGAAACCATCGGCATCGACATTGCGCGTGCGCGGAAATTTCTCGACTTCGAGGATCACGTGCGAGCCGAGCAAAGGTTCGCCGACGTGGAGTTCGGCAATGAAGTCAATGCGCGGATCAAGCACCGGCGCGGCCACGTCGCTCACCGGTGCGGCCGGCAGCTCCGATGGCGCCGCCACGAAATCGTCATTCCAGGTCGGCTCGATGCGCTCGGAAACCGTATCGGACATGGCTGCCGTGCGTTCGGTCGGTGCTGCATGGACGCTCGCTTCCGGCGCGAGGCGTGCCGGCGCATCGTCATCGAGCAGGACATCGACATGGGTCGATCCGAAATGCCTGGCGCCGTCGCGGCGTGCGCGCATGTCCTGCACCTTGTTGAATATCAGCACCCCAGCCACCGCCAAGGCGCCGAGCGCCAGCAATCCGATCTGCAGCTCGCTCATTCTAGGCTTGCCTCAAAACCGTTGGTGGGAGCGCTTTTACAGGGCATCTTCGCATATCAGCGCAGGATCAGGCGGCCTCTTTGAGGCGCACCGCTTCGTCCATGTCGACGGCAACGATGCGCGATACGCCCAGTTCCTGCTGGGTCACGCCGACCAGCTGCTGCGCCATTTCCATGGTGATCTTGTTGTGGCTGATGAACACGAACTGGGTTTCTTCCGACATTTTTTTCACCAGGCGACAGAAGCGCTCGGTGTTCGGATCGTCAAGCGGCGCGTCGACCTCGTCGAGCAGGCAGAACGGCGCCGGGTTGAGCTTGAACATGGCGAACACCAGCGATATCGCGGTAAGCGCCTTTTCGCCACCCGACAGCAGGTGGATGCTCGAATTCTTCTTGCCCGGCGGGTGCGCCATCACCTGCACGCCGGCGTCGAGGATCTCCTCGCCGGTCATGATCAGCTTGGCCTCGCCGCCGCCGAACAGCGCCGGGAACAGTTCCGAGAAATGGCGGTTGACCTCGTCGAAGGTGGCGCGCAGCAGCTCGCGGGTTTCGCGGTCGATCTTGCGGATCGCTTCTTCGAGCGTGGTTACCGCCTTGATCAGGTCGGCATACTGCGAATCGAGGAAGCCCTTGCGCTCGCGGGTCGAGGTGAGCTCTTCGAGCGCCGCAAGGTTGACGGCGCCGAGGGCTTCGATGTCGAGCGCCAGGCGCGCAATCTCGCTGCCCAGAGAGGCGGCGCGCAGGCCTTCGAGCCTGGGCTGAAGCAGCAATTCGTCGGCTTTCGCCTCCTGCAATTGCTGGGCAAACTGTTCCTGGGCGAGGCGTGCGGCCTGCTCCTTCAGTCGCAAATCGTTGACCCGGTTGCGCAGGGGGTCGAGTTTTTGCTCGGAGCTCATGCGCTCTTCGTCCATGCCGCGCAACTGCGTCGTCAGGCCTTCAAGCTCGGTGCGAATCCGCGCAAGATCCTGCTCGCGCTCCATGCGCAGGTCGAGGGCCTCCTGCAAGCCATTCTTGACGGCATCGTCATGCAGGGTGTCAAGTTCGCCGCGCACCGCAACGGCGTCGGCGGCGACGCGCTCGAGCTGGCCGGAAATGTTGCGTGCATTGTTGGCCAGCTCTTCGAGCTTGGCGCGCGCCTGGCGCGCGTGGAATTCGGCTTCCTGGGCTTCGCGCTCGGCCTGGCGCACCGCCTCGCGCTCCGCAGCAAGCGCGGCTTCGGCAGCCTCGAAGCTCACCCTCGTTTGCTCAAGTTTTTCATGCAATTCGGCCACGGCTTCGTCGAGCCTGCCGAAATTGGCTTCGGCTTCGATCAGGCGCGCCCGTTCTTCTTCCTCGTGCGCGATGATTTCGGCAAGTTGCTCTTCGATGCGACCGGCCGTGGCGACAAAGCGCGCCAACTGCTCTTCATCTTTGACCACGTCGAGCTGCAGCTCGTGAAGCCGTTGCCGCGCGACCTGTGCGGCCGGGCGCGCTTCGCTCAAGCCGGCATTGAGTCGCGTCAGTGCCGCTTCGGTGCGGGCCGCCTGCACCCTTGCCTCGTCCAGATGCAGGTGCCTGGCCTTGAGCAACTTGCTGAGGTTTTCGATTTCATTCTGGCGTGCCAGCAGGCCGGCCTGCTCGGAATCGGGTGCATAGAACGTTACCGTCTGGCGCCCCACCATGTGGCCGGCCTGGGTGACGAATACACCGCGCGGCGGCAGGCTGGCGCGTTTGGCAAAGGCCTCGTCCGCCGTGGCGCAGGCGTAGCGCCCGCCGAGCCACTCGGAAAACAGGCCGCGCAGGTTGGCGTCGTCGATGCGCACGTGCGAAATCAGCGGCGTCAGTCCCGGGGCGGCCGGCTTGGTGTCTTCGACCGCGGCCAGGGTGACAAACGCCAGCTTGGCCGGCGGCGCGTCGTTGAAAAATGCTTTGACCCAGTCGAGGTCGCGGATCTCCAGCGAGGCAAGGCGCTCGCGCAACACCGACTCGAGCGCGGTTTCCCAGCCCGGCTCGACATGCAGGCGCTGCCACAGGCGCGGCAGGCCGGCCAGTTCGTGCTTTTCCAACCAGGGCTGCAGCTTGCCGCTCTTTTGCACTTGCTCCTGCAGGTTTTTCAACGCGCCAATCCTGGCTTCGAGCTCGTGCGATTCACGCGTTTGCGCCTGCAGGTTGGCGCTGCCGGCATCGCGCTCGTCCGTGGTCTGCGGCAATGCCGCCTCGAGTGCGGCAAGGTCTGTCTCGCGCCCCTTGAGCTCTGCGTCGCGGCGCGCCAGCTCTTCGCGCTTGCGCCCGATCGACTCTTCATCGGGGCGATTCAAGGCGTTCTTTTCCTGTACCAGGCGTTCCTTGCGCTGCCCGAGCGTTTCGAGGGTGCGTTGGGCGTTGCCCTGGTGTACGCCTTCGACCTGCAACTGCTGCTCGGCCAGCGCCACTTCGCCGCGCACCTGGTTGAGCTGCGCCTGCGCCGTGCGCGCGGCCAACTCCACGTCGGGAAGGCGTTCGGCGCGCTCGGCATTTTGCATCGCCGTTTCTTCGACGCTTGCTGCAGCGCGCTCCGATTCACCCTGCCATTGCGTGTTGTCGGCGGCATTTTGGGCCGACTGCTGCTTCCAGGCTTCTTCTTGTGCGGCCAGCTGCGTCAGCTGGTTCGAAAGGCGCGTACGCGCATCGACGATCGCCTTGATTTCGGATTCGAGGCGCGTCACCTCGGAGGAGGCGCTATACAGCTCTCCCTGGGCGCCGTGCAGGCGATCTCCGGCGGCATAGTGGGCCGCGCGCATTTCTTCCAGTAATTTTTCGAAATTGCGCAGCGCTGCGGTTTCGCCTTCCAGGTCGTTGCTAACGCGTTCAATGTCGCGCGCGAATTTTTCCTGCTCGGCCGCCGCTTCGTTGCGCCGGATCATCCACTGCAGGTGCTGCTTTTCGGACTGTTCAGAGGTCAGGTCGCGGAACTTTTGCGCCACCACGGCCTGCTCTTCGAGTTTGTTCAGGTTGACATCAAGTTCGCGGCGGATGTCTTCAACCCGTACCAGGTTGTCGCGCGCGCTCGAGAGCCGGCTTTCGGTCTCCTTGCGGCGTTCCTTGTACTTGGAAATGCCTGCCGCTTCTTCGAGGAAAATGCGCAGGTCTTCGGGTTTGGCTTCAATCACCCGCGAAATCATGCCCTGCTCAATGATCGCGTAGGCGCGCGGCCCCAAACCGGTGCCGAGGAAAATATCCTGGATGTCGCGGCGCCGCACCTGCTGGTTGTTGATGTAGTAGGACGACTCACCCTGACGCGTCAGCACCCGCTTGACGGCGATTTCACCATACTGGCCCCACTGCCCTGCCGCTGCCTTACCGTCCGAATTATCGAAAGTGAGCTCGACGCTGGCGCGCGACACCGGCTTGCGCTGGGCGGAGCCATTGAAAATGACGTCCTGCATCGACTCACCGCGCAGGGCTGAGGCCTTCGATTCGCCGAGCACCCAGCGCACCGCATCGATGATGTTGGATTTTCCGCAGCCGTTGGGGCCGACGATGCCCACCAGTTGGCCCGGCACGCTAAGGCCGGTGGGGTCCACAAAAGACTTGAACCCCGCAAGTTTGAGGGAGGTAAGGCGCACTGTTGGTCCGGTTATGAGTAACAACGCCCGGCGACGGAAATACCGCCTCGGGCGCCTGAATTCGATTCCAATAATACCACCCTGAAAATCTCTTCCGCGCTTGACAAAAACCGGGATTTTTCGTCCAAAACCGGCAGTCCGCCGCTGGGCGCGGGGGTCGGCTTCGATTTCCACCGGCTCGAGCACAGGAGTAACATCGATTCTTCGTAGCGCCACGCCAAAGGATCGCGATTGAGACGCCTGCTTGGTTGCCTGTTGTCCGTGTCGGTCGCCTGCGCAGCGGCGTTTCAGGCGCCGCCCGCCCAAGCGGCGAAAGATGCCTATACCGAGGGGCTCAATGCCTACCGCGCCGGCCAATATCCCAAGGCCTACAAGCAACTGCTGCCGCTGGCCCGCAAAAAAGACGCCCGTGCCATGTATCTGGTTGGCGTGATGTACCAGACCGGCCGCACGGTCCCGCAGGACGACCACACCGCCGCCGGCTGGTTCGAGGCTTCAGCCGGGCTGGGCCATGCTTCGGGGCAGTACGCCCTGGCGCGCTTGACCATCGAGGGCCGCGGGGTGGAGAAAAACCGTGAAAAGGGCTTGCGTTTGCTCCAGGCCGCTGCGGCACAAGGCCACAAGGAATCGAGCGCCCTGCTCGAACGCCTCGGCATGGCGCAAAAACCTGAAGAGAGCCGGGTAACTGCCGCCGGTACGATGTCCGGCTCGCTCGGATCCGCGCCTGCGACGCTGCCAAGCGCGCCGGCCGCAGCACCGCCGCCCCTGGCCGCTACTCCCCCGATCGATGACAAGCCAGTGCCGGTGGTGTTCGGTGCGCTGGACCGCGCTGCCGCGCAGGCCTCGCTCGCTACCCTGCGCAGCCTGCTGCTGCGCCTGGCTGCAGCCGATGACGCCAATGCACGCAAGGGTCTGGAGTTCCTCACGTTCGACTTCGCGCGGCAGTACTGGCATGTCGAATCGGTGGGTGACGCCGCCCTCGCCGAAGCCTTTTCGCGTACCGCACGCGACCATGCGGGGATACTGGTACCACTGGCGCGCGACCTCTCCGGCACCAGCACGCCCGAATCGCTGGCGGTCGGCGGCCTGCTGGTGCGCCTCGCGGGATCGCCGAATCCGGCCTTGCGCACCGGCTGCCCCGCCACCATCGCTGCGGCCGAAGCCGGCTTTGCCTTCGCCTGGTTTCAGGGAGCACGTTGCATCGTTGAACGCGATGCGCGCCTGGCGTCGGACTGGATGCGTGCCGCCGCAGCGGCAGGCCACGCCGGTGCGCAGGAGTCAGTGGGCCGCTCCTGCATCGAGGGCGAGCCGAAAAACTGGCGCTGTGCCAACGAATGGCTCGGGCGTGCCGCCGCAAGCGGCCGCATCTCTGCCATGCCCGTGCTCGGTTGGGCACTGGCCAACCAGCCCAACCCGAGCGCCGCCGATCAGCGCGCCGCGCTTGGCTGGTACGAGAAAGCCGCCAATGCCGGTGATCTGTTTGCCATGAACAACCTCGCCGTGATGCTCGAGCGCGGCCCGCTGGCACTGCGCGATAGCGCCGCCGCGCGGCGCCGTTATGCGCAGGCGGCACGTACCGGTTTCGGCCCGGCCCAATACAACCTCGGGCGCATGCTCGCCGCCGGCGAAGGCGGGTCTACCGACGTGGTCGAAGCTGCCGAATGGCTGCGCAAGGCCGCAGCCGCCGGCGTGCCCGAAGCTCAGGCGGCACTCGACCAGCTCAAGCGCTGACGGTGGGTCGGCGTTCCGACCGGGCCGGCACAAGCGCCGGGGCGCAACGCCGACCCTGTAAAATCCGCTCCCCGCACAATCAAAAAAGCCTGTTTCGCTTTCGCCCCGCCCATGGCCAAACGCTCCCCCACCACACCCAACAAGGCGCTCGACGTGTTCCCCAACCCGGCGCCGCAGCGCGACTTCCAGATCCACATCCAGATTCCGGAATTCACCTGCCTGTGCCCGATGACCGGCCAGCCCGATTTCGCCACCCTGTTTCTCGACTACGTGCCCGACCGGAAATGCATCGAGCTCAAGAGCCTCAAGCTCTACACCTGGAGCTTTCGCAATGAAGGCGCGTACCACGAGAAGGTCAGCAACCAGATCCTCGACGACATCGTCAAGGCGATTGCGCCGCGCTTCGCGCGTCTCACCGCCAAGTGGTATGTACGCGGCGGCATCTTCACCAACGTGGTGGCCGAGCATCGCAAGAAGGGCTGGAAGCCGGAATCGCGCATCGACATGGCCGCGTTCGAGCCCGAATCGAACCTGCGCGGCTAGCCGGCAGTTCGTGGGGCATCGGCCGACGAGTCGCTACCAGAGCCACTCTCAGGCCTTCTCATGTTCGCCACTCAATCCCCGGGCCGAAGCGGTTCCTGCAGGTAATAGGCCGCCAGCAGGCGATACATGTCGGGAAATGTATCGCGCAGATCCTGCGGCCGGGTAAAGAACGCCTCGGACAGCACCGCAAAGAATTCCGACGGATGCTCGGCCGCGTACGGGTCGATCAGGGGCGCATCCGCTTCCGCTTGGCCGCGCCGCTCCCACTGGTCGACTTGCGCCGCGAAGGCGTCGAAGCACTGGTGCAGCGTCGCCTCAAATTCGCGCCCGTTAAGCGCCGCATGGTACGCCGGTGAAAACGGCGGCACGCCGGTCGCGTCGCCCTTGAGCATGTCGATCTTGTGGGCGAACTCATGGATTACCACGTTGTAGCTGGGTGACGCGGCCGAGCCGGCCTGGGTGACGTCGTCCCACGACAGCACCACCGGCCCGCCCGGCATGGCTTCGCCCGAGATGATGTCGTTGTAGACATGCATCACACCGTCTTCGTCCATCTCCTCGCGGCGCACCCAGACTTCGCCTTCGTAGACCACGATGCCGGTCCAGCCCGAGTAGAACGTCAGGTCGAGGTTGAGGATCGGCAGACAGGCCTGCGCCGCGATCTGCAGTTGCGTCGCCAGGGTGATGGTGAAATCGTTGCCGGGGGCGAATTCCTTCTCGGCGCAGAACAGCGACACCAGTTCGCGCAGGCGCCGGTTCTCATCGGCACTCAGACGGTCGAAAAATCGGTACGGCGCAAGCGCCGCAGTCCAGTCCTGATCCGCAAACGAGTATCGCTCGATCAGGCGCTTGCGCCGCCATTCACGGAACCGGCGCAACATCACGCCGTCCCCTTGCGGTTGCTCACACCAAGCCCGGCCAGCACCAGCACAAATCCGATCACATGGAACAGCGCCAGGTGCTCGCCCAGGATCACGCTCGACAGCACGCTCCCGAACACCGGCACCAGATACAGGAACAGGCCGGTACGCGCCGGGCCGATCGCCGCAATGCCCTTGTTCCAGAACACGTAGCAAAGTATCGACGGGCCGATGCCCATGTAGATAAACACGGCAATCACCTTGGCCGACAGTCGCGGCGCCTGCGAAAGAGACTCCATCATCGACAAGGGAATCAGCATCGCCACCGCCGTCACCGACAGCACAGCGACAAACGACAGCAGGTGGATCTTGATCGGGTGGCGCTTGACGATGATGGTGTACGCAGCCCAGGACAGCATGGCGCACAGCACCAGCAAGTCGCCGCGATTGAATTCAAGTGTCGCCAACCGAGCCAGGTCACCTTCGCCGATGATCCACATGGCACCGGCAAACGACATGACCAGCCCCAGCGTCTGGCGCAGCGTCAGGCGTTCCCTCAAAAACAGCCAGGACAGA
This sequence comes from Burkholderiales bacterium, assembly GCA_947473125.1. Classification (GTDB taxonomy): domain Bacteria; phylum Pseudomonadota; class Gammaproteobacteria; order Burkholderiales; family JAEUOS01; genus CANJDH01. The sequence goes on along the minus strand of CANJDH010000096.1, from coordinate 3,134 downwards.
CCCATGATGAAAAACGGCACGGTCGCATTGAGCAACATGGCGTTAAGTGCAGTGGTGCTCTTGACCCCAGCGTAAGAAAGCGCGTTGTAGCCGCCGGCGCCAAGCAGCGACAGTAACGCCAGAATCCGCGCATCTTGCCGGATCTGCGGCCAGTCTTTCTTCAAATGCGGCCACGCCAGAGGCACGATGATCAGCAGCGCCACGGCCCAGCGCCCGAGCGCCGTGGCATTCGGCCCGAGCGCATCGCGCACGTCGCGCGCCAGCACCCAGTTGAGCGCCCAGAAAAAACTGGTTAGCGACAACAGCAGATACGGGGAGCCCGCGATGCGCCGCCAGCGCGGCACGAGTCGGACGGGCGCCAGCGCGGCGGGGTTGGCGGAAGAAGGGACAGTCACGCGGCGATTATAGGCAGGCCAACCGAGGGCCTAAAATCGGCGCATGGCTACCCAAGCAAAACCCGGCAGCAACGTGATTCCGCTGCGCGGCGCCGTCGCATCCGCGACTGCGGAGGACAGTGCACGCCTGCAGTATGGCCAGCACCTCCTCGGCACCGGCGAGCCGGCGCTAGCCCACGCCGCCGCCGTGGCCGCCACGCTGGCCGGCCTGGGGCAGGACGAGCACACCATCGCCGCAGGCTGGCTGTTTGCGGTGCCGCACTACCAGAAGGACTGGCGCGAAGCGCTGCTGCCGAGCGCCGGCGCCGAGGTGGTGCGCCTGCTCGACGGCCTGACGCGCCTGCACAAGTTGCGCGACATCACGCGCTCGGTATCGGTCGACAGCGACATGGCACAGGCCGAGACCCTGCGCAAGATGCTGCTGGCGATGGTCAGCGACGTGCGCGTGGTGCTGATCCGCCTCGCCTCGCGGCTGCAGACCCTGCGCTTCCTGGTCAAGTCGGACGATGCAGCACAACGCCGCGTGGTGGGCCGCGAGACGCTCGACTTCTACGCGCCGCTGGCGAATCGCCTCGGGGTTTGGCAACTGAAGTGGGAGCTCGAGGATCTGTCGTTTCGCCTGCTCGAGCCGGCGCTGTACAAGCAGATCGCCGGCCAGCTCGACGCCAAGCGCGGCGAGCGCGAGCGCTACATTGCCGACGCGATAGCGACGCTTTCACGCGAGCTCACGGCCAGCGGCATCGAGGCCGACATCGCCGGGCGCCCCAAGCACATCTACAGCATCTTCTCCAAGATGCGCAACAAATCGTTGACGTTCGACGAGCTGTACGACGTGCGCGCCCTGCGCGTGATCGTGCCCGAGGTCAAGGACTGCTACACCGCGCTGGGTGTGGTGCACAACCTGTGGCAGCCGATCCCCAAGGAATTCGACGACTACATTTCGCGCCCCAAGGGCAACGACTACCGCTCGCTGCATACCGCCGTGGTCGGCCCGGACGACCTGGCGTTTGAGGTGCAGATCCGCACCCTTGAAATGCACCGCCACGCAGAGCTCGGCGTGGCAGCACACTGGCGCTACAAGGAAGCCGGCGTCAAGAGCACCACGCAATCGGTCAAGGCCGCCTCCACCCAGGAGCGCGGCTTCGACGACAAGGTCGCCCTGCTGCGGCAACTTCTGGCATGGCGCGACGAGGTCAGCGCCGGTGGCGACGGTGTTGCGCCGGCCAGCCCGGACTGGCACAAGGGCACCAGTGCGGCGCACCTCGACGACACCATCTACGTGCTCACGCCGCAGGGCCGCGTGGTCGACCTGCCGCAGGGCGCCACCGCGATCGACCTCGCCTACACGCTGCACACCGACCTGGGCCACCACTGCCGCGGCGCGCGCATCAACGGCGCGATGGTGCCGCTCGATACGCCGCTGCACACCGGGCAAACCGTCGAGATCATGGCCGCCAAGAGCGGCGGCCCGTCGCGCGACTGGCTCAACCCGAACCTCGGCTACATCGCCACCCACCGCGCCCGCACCAAGGTGCGCCAGTGGTTCAATGCGCAGGAACTGCAGGAGGCGATCAACACCGGTCGCGGCCTGGTTGAGAAAGAGCTGCAACGCGAGGGCCGCACCGCGACCAAGCTCGAATGGCTGGCGCAAACGCTGGGCTTCGACAAGCTTGACGACATGTTCATCGTCGCAGCGCGCGGCGAATGGAGCGTCAAGCAGATTGAAAAAGCCTTCGAGCAAGCCCCGCTGGTCGCACCCGATGACCAGGACTTCACCCTCGCCACCAGAAAATCGAAAAGTGAAGGTGGCAAGGGAATATTGATCGTCGGCGTCGATCGCCTGATGACCCAGCTCGCCCGATGCTGCAAACCGGCGCCGCCCGACCCGATTGCCGGCTTCATCACGCGCGGCCGCGGCGTCTCGATCCACCGCGCCGACTGCAAGGATTTTCAGACCATCAAGTCGCGCGCGCCGGAACGCACCATCGAAACCCAATGGGGCACCCAGCAGGACCAGGTGTTCCCGGTCGACATTGAAATCGAAGCGCATGACCGCCCGGGCCTGCTGCGCGACATCGGCGAGATTTTGTCGCGCGAAAAGGTCAACGTCACCGCGACGCGCTCGCAAAGCCGCCAGCAGGTGGCGCGCATGGCGTTCACGGTAGAGGTGGCCGGTGTGGCGGCGCTGCACAAGGCGCTGACGGCGCTGCGCGAGGTGCCGGGGGTGGCGGTGGCACGACGGGCTTGACACTATATCGATATACGATATAGACTGATCGCATGATTCTGACCTTCAAGTGTGCTGACACCGAAAGTCTGTTTCAGCGCACCCGCGTCAAGCGTTTTGTCAATTTCGAATCGATTGCACGCCGCAAGCTCGAACAACTGCATGCGGCGGCGACGCTGGAGTTTCTGCGCGTTCCACCCGGCAACCGGCTTGAGGCCCTGACCGGCAACCGCAAGGGCCAACACAGCATTCGCATCAACGACCAGTTCCGCATTTGTTTTGTATGGACGCCGCAAGGCCCGGAAAAAGTCGAAATCGTCGACTACCACTGACGGAGTTTGATCATGGGCAAAAAACTTCCCCCGATTCACCCCGGCGAGATTCTGCGCGAAGAATTCATGAAGCCGCTCGGTTTGTCGAGCAACGCGCTGGCGCGGGCGCTGGACGTAACCCCGGCCCGTATCAACGAAATCGTGCGCGAACGACGCGGCATCACCGCCGATACCGCCCTG
>CANJDH010000095.1 GCA_947473125.1 Burkholderiales bacterium | reverse complement strand
CGATCTACGGTTGGAAGGAATACGAACTGGAGTTGATGCGGGACAGCAATGACAACGTTGTTGTGGTCTGCTCGATCGAAAACCTCGACCCGATGGGTGTGCACACCGGCGATTCGATCACGGTGGCGCCGGCGCAGACCTTGACCGACAAGGAATACCAGTTGATGCGCAACGCCTCGTTCGCGGTGCTGCGCGAGATCGGGGTCGATACCGGCGGCTCCAACGTGCAGTACGCGATCAATCCCGACAACGGCCGGATGATCGTGATCGAGATGAACCCGCGGGTGTCGCGCTCGTCGGCGCTGGCCTCCAAGGCGACCGGCTTTCCGATTGCGAAAATCGCCGCCAAGCTGGCGGTCGGCTATACGCTCGACGAACTCAGGAACGACATCACCGGCGGTGCCACGCCGGCGTCGTTTGAGCCTTCGATCGACTACGTGGTGACCAAGGTGCCGCGTTTTGCGTTCGAGAAGTTCAAGGAAGCCGATTCGCGCCTGACGACGCAAATGAAGTCGGTCGGCGAAGTGATGGCGATGGGGCGCACCTTCCAGGAAAGTTTTCAGAAGGCCCTGCGCGGCCTTGAAGTCGGCGTCGACGGCATGGACCAGAAGACCACTGACCGCAAGGCGATCGAGGAAGAGCTGGGCGAGCCGGGTCCGGAGCGCATCTGGTACGTGGGCGACGCATTCGAGAACGGCTTCACGCTCGAAGAGGTGTACCAGCTGACGCGCATCGACCGCTGGTTCCTGGCGCAGATCAAGGACATCATCGACGAGGAACTGCGTCTCGACGACATTGCCCTTGGGGCGATCGATGCGGACGAAATGCGCCGCCTGAAGCGCAAGGGGTTCTCGGACCGGCGCCTGGCCAAGCTGTTCAAGACCGACGAGACCGCGGTGCGCAACGCCCGCCATGCGCTGCAGGTACGTCCGGTCTACAAACGGGTCGATACCTGTGCGGGCGAGTTCGCCACGCGTACCGCTTACATGTATTCGACCTACGAAGAGGAATGCGAATCGCAGCCGACCGATCGCAGGAAGATCATGATCCTCGGTGGCGGTCCGAACCGCATCGGGCAAGGCATCGAATTCGATTATTGCTGCGTGCATGCCGCCCTGGCGCTGCGCGACGACGGGTTCGAAACCATCATGGTCAACTGCAATCCGGAAACCGTCTCCACGGACTACGACACCTCGGATCGCCTGTATTTCGAACCGGTTACGCTCGAAGACGTGCTCGAGATCGTCGACAAGGAAAAGCCGGTCGGCGTGATCGTACAGTATGGCGGCCAGACGCCGCTCAAGCTGGCCAAGGCGCTCGAGGCGAACGGCGTGCCGATCATCGGTACCTCGCCCGAGTCGATCGACATCGCTGAAGACCGCGAACGTTTCCAGACGCTATTGCACCAGCTCAAGCTCAAGCAGCCGCCGAACCGGACCGCACGCACCGAGGCCGACGCGATCCGGCTCGCACAGGAGATCGGCTACCCGCTGGTGGTGCGCCCGAGCTACGTGCTCGGTGGGCGCGCGATGGAGATCGTCCACGAGCAGGGCGACCTGGAGCGCTATATGCGCGAGGCGGTCAAGGTGTCGCACGATTCACCGGTGCTGCTGGACCGCTTTCTGAACGATGCGATCGAGGTCGATGTCGACTGCATCTGTGACGGCGAGCGCGTCATGATCGGCGGCATCATGGAGCATATCGAGGAGGCCGGCGTGCACTCGGGCGACTCGGCCTGCTCGCTGCCACCCTATTCGTTATCCGAAGACCTGCAACAGCAATTGCGCGTGCAAACCGCCGCGATGGCGCAGGCGCTCAAGGTAGTCGGCCTGATGAACGTGCAGTTCGCCATCAAGGTGGAAGACGGCAAAGATGTGGTGTACGTGCTCGAGGTCAATCCGCGTGCCTCCCGCACCGTACCGTATGTGTCGAAGGCGACCGGTTTGCCGCTCGCCAAAATTGCCGCGCGCGCCATGGCAGGAAAATCACTCGATGCGCAGGGCGTGGCGATGGGCACGATGCGCGAAATCCAGCCGCCGTATTTTTGCGTCAAGGAGGCGGTGTTTCCATTCACCAAATTTCCGGGTGTCGATCCGTTGCTGGGTCCCGAGATGAAGTCCACCGGCGAGGTCATGGGCGTGGGCGTCACGTTTGGCGAAGCGTTCGTCAAGAGCCAGCTGGCGGCGGGTGTCAAGCTGCCGCAGGTCGGTACGGTGTTCCTGAGCGTGCGCGACGCCGACAAGGAAAAAGCCGTCGACGTGGCGCGCAAGCTTTCGGAGCTCGGATTCGGGCTGGTGGCGACGCGCGGAACTGCGGCGCTGCTCGACAAGCATGCGATTCCGGTACGGATGGTCAACAAGGTCAAGGAAGGGCGGCCGCACATTGTCGACATGATCAAGAACCGCGAAGTGGTTCTGGTCATCAACACCACCGAGGCGCGCAAGGGCGTGATCGCCGATTCGCGCCTGATCCGCGTGTCGTCGCTGCAGGCGCGCGTGCCGTACTTCACGACCATCGCCGGGGCACGGGCTGCCTGTATGGGTATGGCAACCATGGGCGAGCTCACGCCTTACGATTTGCACGGGTTGCACGCAGAGTTGGTATAACGAAACCTCAGGTACGGCTGCCGCGATCTCGTGGCTGGCCGCCCGGAAGGCATCACGGGCGCTGAGGGAGAACCATTGAAGGGGTAATAGATATGGCTGCATCTGTTCCGATGACTGTACATGGCGCCGCATTGCTGCGTGCCGAGCTGCAGCGCCTCAAGTCGATAGAGCGCCCGTCCGTAATCAACGCCATCTCCGAGGCGCGTTCACAGGGCGACTTGTCGGAAAACGCCGATTACGATGCCGCCAAGGAGCGTCAGGGATTTGTCGAAGGGCGGATTGCCGACATCGAGGGAAAATTGTCGATGGCGCAAATCATCGATCCCAAATCGCTGGTCAGCGAGGAGCACGTGGTGTTCGCCTCGACCGTCACCCTCGAGGACGCCGAATCGGGCGACTCGGTGACCTACCAGATCGTCGGCGAAGATGAAGCCGATATCAAGGAGGGAAAGATCTCCATCAAGTCGCCGATTGCACGGGCTTTGATCGGGAAATCTGAAGGTGACGTGGCGGCCGTGCAGGCCCCGGGCGGCGTGCGCGAATACGAAATCGTCTCGATTGCCTATGTGTGATGCCGACTGCGCCGCCAGAAGCGGCTTGGGCGGTGGGGCGGCGTGCGCGGCCGGTGTTGCTCGCGTGCGACGCAGAAGTCGATAAACGGCCTAGCGCTTTGCCGGCCGGGCCGCCAGCTGTTTCTTGGTTTTCCGCGGGCCGGAGCGAGGTTTTGGCTTGGCCGGAGCGGTGTCTGCGGGCTTGGGGCGATACATCACCAGCAGTTTGCCGATGTGTTGTACCGGCGCGGCGTGGAGTTCGGCGCACATGGACTCATATGCGGCAACGCGAACTTCGCGGGCGTCCCCGGTGACGCGTACCTTGATCAGTTCGTGGCTTTTGAGGGCGGCGTCGACTTCGCGCATGACGGCGGGTGTCAGGCCGGCATCGCCGATCAGTACGACCGGGCTCAGGTGGTGGGCGCGGGCCTTGAGGGCCTTGCGTTCCAGTGGGGATAAGGCGAGCATGACATTTCCTTTCAATGTGCGAGTTTAAGCGGAATCGACGAGATGGAACGGCGCATCAAGGGTGACGTCAAGCCGACGCGCAGCAATTCCAGCAATCGCTGGATGCACGAGCACGTCACGGATCCGTACGTGCAGCAGGCCAAGAAGCTCGGCTACCGTTCGCGTGCAGCGTTCAAGATCATCGAAATCGATGAAAAATACAAAATATTGCGGCGCGGCATGACCGTGGTTGATCTTGGCGCGGCCCCTGGCGGCTGGTCGCAGATTGCTGCGCCGCGGGTGGGTGCGACAACGGGCGCTGCTGCTGGCGGAACCAAGAAAAGCGGCAGCGAAGGCACGACGCCGGCAAAGACGTCCGCAGGCAGGGTCATCGCCATCGATTTGCTCGACATGCCCGGTCTGCCGGGAGTGGAATTCCTGCAGGCTGATTTCACGACTCAGGAAGGGCTGGCAGCGGTCGTTAATAGCCTTGGAGGCGGGGCGGGCGCTGGTGGATCGCGCGGAAAGGTCGGCCTTGTAATGTCCGACATGGCGCCCAATATCTCGGGTATCGGGGTGTCGGATCAGGCAAAAAGCATCCATTTGTGCGAAATCGCACTGGAATTCGCCGCCAGGTTTCTGGAGCCGGACGGCGCGTTCGTCGTCAAGACCTTTCAGGGTTCGGGATTCCCGGAATTTCTCAAGGAAATGCGTGCCACCTTTCGTGAAGTCAAAACCATCAAGCCCAAGGCATCGCGTGATCGCAGCGCCGAAATGTATCTGGTTGGAAAAGGCTTGCGTCAGGCCGGGTAATCCCTTGATTCGTCAAGGGAGCGGTACAATGTTCGACTGTCTACACGCAGCACATCACGCCACTTAAGCAGGCCAAGGAGTTGCCTTGAATAACGCATTTGGAAAAATCGCAGTCTGGCTGGTGATCGCGCTGGTACTGTTCACCGTTTTCAAGCAGTTTGGCGGCGGTCCCACGGGTGGTGCCACGCCGGTGAGCTATTCCGATTTCCTCGAGCAGGTCAAGGCCGGGCAGATCAAGAGCGCCATCATCGACGACCGCCAGATCATTGCCAGCACCATGGATGACAAAAAGGTCCGGACCACGATCACCTATCTGGATCGCGGCCTGATTGGCGACCTCGTCAAGTACGGCGTCAAGTTCGACGTACGCGCCGAAGAGGAAAAGCCGCTGTTGCTGTCGATCTTCATTTCGTGGTTCCCGATGTTGCTTCTCATCGGTGTCTGGATATTTTTCATGCGTCAGATGCAGGGCGGCGGCCGCGGCGGCGCTTTTTCGTTCGGCAAGAGCAAGGCGCGCATGCTCGATGAGTCGAACAACACCGTCACGTTTGCCGATGTGGCCGGCTGTGACGAAGCCAAGGAAGAGGTCGCCGAATTTGTCGATTTCCTCAAGGACCCGACCAAGTTCCAGAAACTCGGTGGCCGGATTCCGCGCGGCGCGCTGATGGTCGGGTCGCCCGGAACCGGTAAAACGCTGCTGGCCCGCGCGATTGCCGGCGAGGCCAAGGTACCGTTCTTTTCGATCTCAGGCTCCGACTTTGTCGAGATGTTTGTCGGCGTTGGCGCAGCCCGCGTGCGCGACATGTTCGAGAACGCCAAGAAGCATGCACCGTGCATCATTTTTATTGACGAAATCGACGCGGTGGGCCGCCAGCGCGGCGCCGGGCTGGGCGGTGGCAATGACGAGCGCGAACAAACCCTGAACCAGATGCTGGTCGAGATGGACGGTTTTGAGACCGGTACCGGCGTGATCGTGATCGCTGCGACCAACCGCCCCGACGTGCTCGACCCGGCGCTATTGCGCCCGGGTCGGTTCGACCGCCAGGTAGTGGTGCCGCTGCCGGACATTCGCGGCCGTGAGCAGATCCTCGGCGTGCACATGCGCAAGGTGCCGCTGGCGCCGGACGTCAAGGCTGACATCCTCGCGCGCGGCACCCCCGGCATGTCTGGCGCTGACCTTGCCAATCTGGTCAACGAGGCGGCGCTGTTCGCTGCGCGCCGCAACAAGCGCCTGGTCGACATGGACGACTTCGAAATGGCCAAGGACAAGATCATGATGGGCGCCGAGCGCCGCACCATGGTGATGGACGACGAAGAGAAGCGCAACACCGCGTACCACGAAGCCGGCCACGCCCTGATCGGCAAACTCCTGCCCAAGTGCGACCCGGTGCACAAGGTCACGATCATTCCGCGCGGGCGGGCACTTGGCGTCACGCTTTCCTTGCCGGAGCGCGACAAGTACTCGTATGACCGCGAATTCATGCTCGCCAAGATCGCCATGCTGTTCGGCGGCCGGATCGCCGAAGAAGTCTTCATGAACCAGATGACCACCGGTGCCTCGAACGACTTCGAGCGCGCCACCGCGATGGCGCGCGACATGGTGACGCGCTACGGCATGAGCGACAAGCTCGGCCCGATGGTGTATGCCGAGAACGAGGGCGAAGTGTTCCTGGGACGCTCGGTGACGCGCACCACGCAAATGTCGGAGACGACGATGCAGGCGGTTGATGGCGAAATCCGCCGCATCATCGACGAGCAATATGCCCTCGCGCGCAAGCTGATCGAGCAGAATCGCGACAAGATGGATGCGATGGCCAAAGCCCTGCTGGAGTGGGAAACCATCGACGCCGAACAGATCGATGACATCATGGCCGGACGCCCGCCGCGCGCGCCCAAACCCGCGGCACCGACAATTCAGCCGCCGCAAGGCACGCCGCCATCCGGGGCTGCGCCGGCGACGCCGCCCGCCACGGCAGTCTGATCCTGCACACGCCCGGGCAACGCCGGACCGGGTGACCTGTCCGGCGTTTTCACATCCATGCCATCCGTGCAGCCCTGTTTCCTGAAAGCCGGCCCGTTCGTCTTGCCGCTTGGGCGGCCGCTGATCATGGGCGTGGTAAACGTCACGCCCGATTCGTTTTCGGACGGCGGCGACTTCGCCGACAGCGCCAGCGCTATCTCTCACGCGCGGCGGCTGGTTGAGGAGGGCGCCGACATCATCGACATCGGCGGCGAGTCTTCGCGGCCGGGGGCAGCGCCCTTGCCACTTGAAGACGAGCTACGCCGCGTGTTGCCGGTGCTGGAAGCTTGCGTGCCGCTCGGCAAGCCGGTCTCGGTCGACACCTGCAAACCGGAAGTAATGCGCATGGCGGTCGAGGCTGGTGCTGCGATGCTCAATGACATATGGGCATTCCGGCGCGAAGGCGCCCTGGAGGCCGCCACGGCGGCGGCCACGCGCCATGGCGTCGCATTGTGCCTGATGCACATGCAGCGTGATCCTGCCACCATGCAGGACGATCCGCATTATGAAGATGTGGTTGCCGAAGTCGGCGCATTCCTGCGGCAGCGTACACAGGTATTGATTGATGCCGGTGTGGCGCGAGACCAATTGGTGGTTGACCCGGGTTTTGGGTTCGGCAAGACCGTCGCGCACAACCTGGCCCTGCTGCGGCACCTGGCGCGCATCGCCGAGATCGGCATGCCGGTGCTGGCCGGCTTGTCGCGCAAGTCCACCATCGGGCATGTCACCGGCCGCTCCGACCCGAAGGATCGCCAGGCGGGCAGCGTTGCCGCAGCGCTCCTGGCAGCGCAGAACGGTGCGACAATCCTGCGCGTCCATGACGTGGCCGCGACGCGCGATGCCCTGGCCATGTGGATGGCGGTCACGACGGAACAAACCTAAAGACACATGACCAGAAAATATTTCGGTACCGACGGCATTCGCGGCAAGGTCGGGGAAGCCCCGATCACGCCCGACTTCGTGTTGCGACTCGGTTACGCAGCGGGGCGGGTGCTGGCCAGCCGGTCGGGGCGCAAGGGTGAGCGGCCTGCGGTGGTGATCGGCAAGGACACGCGCGTTTCGGGCTACATGCTTGAAGCTGCGCTGGAGTCGGGGTTTGCCGCGGCGGGCGTGGATGTGATGCTGGTGGGGCCGATGCCGACGCCGGCAGTTGCGTACCTGGCCCGCGTCCTGCGGGCGTCAGCCGGCGTGGTGATCAGTGCCAGCCACAACCCGTATCACGATAACGGCATCAAGTTTTTTTCCGGCAAGGGACAAAAACTGCCCGATGCCGTTGAGCTGGAAATCGAGGCCGAGATCGACAAGCCGATGGGCTGCGCCGAGTCGAGTGCGCTGGGCAAGGCGCGACGCATCACGGATGCCGAGGGGCGCTACATCGAATTCTGCAAAAGCACCTTTCCACCGGACATGGACCTGCGCGGTTTGAAGCTGGTGGTCGATTGCGCACATGGCGCCGCCTATCACATTGCGCCGCGACTCCTCGAAGAACTGGGCGCCGAGGTGATTGCGATTGGCGTGCGCCCCGACGGGTTCAACATCAACGCCGGCGCCGGGGCAACCCACCCGGAAGCGCTGGTGACGGCGGTCTTGGCCCACGAGGCTGACCTGGGCATCGCGCTCGACGGCGATGCCGACCGCCTGATCATGGCGGATGCGAAGGGCCGCATCTACGACGGCGACGAGTTGCTCTACCTGATCGTCAAGCAGCGCCATGCGCGCAGCCCGGTCCAGGGGGTGGCCGGTACCTTGATGACCAACCTGGCGTTTGAGCAGGCCATGGCCGGGCTCGGCATCGGATTCGGCCGTGCCAGGGTGGGCGATCGTTACGTGCTCGAAATGCTTGTGCAAAACGGCTGGCTCTACGGCGGCGAGAACTCGGGCCATATCCTGTGCCTCGATTGCCACACCACGGGCGACGGTCTCATTTCGGCCTTGCAGGTGCTGGCAAGCTTGAAGCAGGGCGGCCAGTCGCTGGCCGAGGCAGGGGCCGACCTGGTGCTGTACCCGCAGGTTTTGAAGAACGTACGCCTCGACAACAAGTCCGCATGGCAGGGTAATGCCGCGCTGCAGGCCGCCGTCAAGAGCGCAGAGGCGGCGCTGTCCGGGCGTGGGCGCGTGCTGCTGCGTCCCTCAGGCACCGAGCCGGTGCTGCGCGTGATGGTCGAAGGGCAGGACGCTGCGTTGGTGGAATCGCTTGCGGCCGAAATTGCCCGCGTTGCCGGCGCGTGATTGGGCCGGTTTGATTTTGGCCTCGCTGCGCGTAGAATCCGACTAAATCGTTCGGGAATTACCGGAGTCATCCATGTTTGCCGCCATTCGCGAAGACATCAACAGCGTGTTCGAGCGCGACCCGGCCGCCCGTTCGGTGTGGGAGGTGCTCACCTGTTATCCGGGCCTGCACGCGCGCACGATTCATCGTCTTGCCAACTGGTTCTGGCGCCATGGGCTCAAGTGGCTCGGGCGCTTCACGTCGCACCTGGGGCGCTGGTTCACCGGCATCGAGATCCATCCGGGTGCAACCATCGGCCGGCGTTTTTTCATTGACCACGGTATGGGCGTGGTGATCGGCGAGACGGCACAAATAGGCGACGACGTCACGCTGTATCACGGCGTCACGCTCGGCGGTACCTCATGGAACAAGGGCAAACGCCATCCCACCCTCATGGACCGCGTGGTGGTGGGCGCCGGCGCCAAGGTGCTCGGTCCGATCACGATCCACGAAGACGGCAAGGTCGGATCCAACGCCGTGGTCGTCAAGGATGTGCCGGCGGGCGCCACTGCGGTGGGCATTCCGGCACGCATCATCGAGGGAGAATCTGCGGCAAAGCGCGAAGAGCACGCCGCCAAGCTGGGATTTTCTGCCTACGCCGTCACCGGGGGCGACGACGATCCCCTGTCGAGCGCCCTCAACGGCATTCTGGACCACGGTGCGGCGACCGACCAAAAGGTCGAATTGCTGATGGCGCGCCTCGAACAACTCGAAGCGGAACTCAAGTGCCGTGATGCGGTCGACTCAGGCGAAGCCGCGGTTGTCGCACACGCCTTCGGGGCGCGCTCGAAGAACGTCGCCAACGGCTGAGTTTTTTCTAGACGGTCGGAGAACCTTGGTGCCCAAGGGTTTCCATGGCATTGCCTCTGAAAATGGCTGTACAAGGGCCTCTCGGCGGCATGCCACGGTCAGAATTCGTAGTGCAGCCGGAATGAGCCTACGCTCACCGGCCCACGGTCGCGGTTATAGCCCGGGTTGGTGATGCGCTGCAGGTCGAAGGTGACGCCCAGGCCCTTGACGGGCTCCCAGTTGTAATACGCTTCGACGATCTGTTCGTTGCCGTAGTTGAGCCTGCCGTCGCCGAGGAAGAATCCGGTTCCACCGGCCGCAAGATAGCTGCGGTGCCCGTTTGACAGGTTGTTGATCGCCAGCGCCAGGCCGACGGTGTCCTGGCTGCGGCTCCAGCGCGCGCCCTTGAGGGCCGCCGCAAAGAAAAACGAACGGTCGATTTGCGTGAACGCGTAACTTTCGGTCTTGCCATCGTTTGCCCCGCCACGTATCAGTACGCGCAGGTCCTTGCTGACCGATTGTTCCAGCGAGACGCCCCAGCCAAGTTTGGCTTGTGGGCGGCGCACCGTGTCCAGTGCCGGGGCGGTTCCCGGCGCGGCGGAGGCTAGCGCGTGCTGGAACGACGCCATGTGCGCCACGTTGCGAAATCCGAACACCTTGACCCCCCCGGGCTGGCCAGCCCAGTCATGGCGGCGCTCAACTTCGAACTGGTCGCCATAGCGCTTGAAAATGCGGTAGTCGAGGCGCAGCCCGTTGGACACTTTGGGCTGAAGGAATCGGCCGGCACGCACCGACCAATCGTCCCAGATCAATTCGCCGGCGGCGCCAATCGAGTAGCCGCGGGCGTCGGCAGGGTAGTCAAAATGGCCATGCGCCAGAGACGCCCAGTTGACAAACTGGGTGCGCCCGTCGCCGGTGACGTCGCTGGTGCCAAAAATGTCCGACACGGCCAGGTTGCCGACGGTAAGCACGAATCGCCGTTTGTCGACCGCACCGGCGAGCTGGTTCTGGTCCGACTCGATTTCTTCCTTCGCGCCACCGGCGCCCGCGTTCAGGCCCACGGTGTGGCGGTAGAACAGGCGCGCCTTGTAGATCCTGAACTGCGAGCTGGCGCTCTTTTGTAATTCGGTGTTGGTCAGCCCGCCCAGCCCGGCGACATTCGACAGGGCACGCCCCTGAATGCCTTCCGGATTGAAATACAACTCGCCGCCGGACCATGGCCGCCAACCGAGGTAGGCAGTGGCCGTCAGGGTATAGCTGAGCTCCGGGGCGCCCGAGAGGCTGTTTGGTCCGGAATAGGGTGAACGGAATCCCGGCTTGGTCTGCCACAGATACGTGGACTGGTACTTGGCGTCATGGGTTTGCTCCTCGCCCCATGCACTGACGATGGTGGATGAAGCCAGGCATACAAGCAGGATCGCGGAAGCGCGTCTGGCGTAGAGGTACATGATCAGGAGGCAAGGTGTCGCGTTCAGTACAACCCGAAACTATCGTCGTTCAATGTGACGCAGCCGTTACGCCAGCTGATCCTGCCCCAGTAAAAACACCAGGTCGTCACCGCCGCTGACCGACACCCAGGTGAACGGCATGTCCGGAAAGCTCGTTTCGAGCGCCGTGCGGTTGTGCCCCAGCTCGACCATCAAGGTGCCACCACGGGTGAGGTGCGCACGCGACTGGCGCAGCAATTTTTTGACGAAATCGAGGCCATCGACGCCGCCGGCGAGCGCCAGCGCGGGTTCCTGCCGGTACTCCTTGGGCAATTTGAGCATCGACGCCTGATCAACGTAAGGCGGGTTACTGATGATCAGGTCGTAGCGCTTGCCCTCGAGCGCGGCAAAGGCGTCGGATTCGATCAGATGGACGCGCGCGTCGAGCTCGTAGTCCTTGACGTTGCGAGCAGCCACGGCAAGCGCATCGGCTGATACGTCGACGGCATCCACCTGTGCCTCGGGAAACGCCAGTGCCAGCAGGATCGCCAGGCAGCCCGAACCGGTGCACATGTCGAGGATGTGCTCGACCTTGTCAGGCCGTTCCACCCAGGGCGCAAGCTGGCCCGGAATCAGTTCGGCGATGAAGGAGCGCGGCACGATCACGCGGTCGTCGACGTAGAACTTGCATTCGCCAAGCCAGGCTTCCTGGGTCAGGTAGGCCGCCGGTACCCTGAGGCGCGCGCGCCGGTCGAGGATCTCCACCACGGAATTGATTTCCGATTCGGTCAGGCGGGCGTCGAGGAAAGGGTCGAGCAGGTCAAGAGGCAGATGCAGCGTATGCAGGATCAGGTACGCCGCCTCGTCGTAGGCATTGGCGCTGCCGTGTCCGAAAAACGCCTCCGCGCCGTTCAGGCGGGTCACCCCGTAACGCAACAGGTCGCGTACGGTGTGAAGTTGGGTGCGTGCTTCCTTGATCATGGTTCAGGCCAGCAGTCGTTCGAGTGCGCCGCGGTAAATGTCCTTGAGCGCGTCGATGGCCGCCAGGTCGACATGTTCATTGAGCTTATGGATGCTTTCGTTGACCGGGCCGAGTTCGGCCACCTCGGTGCAAATGTCCCTGATGAAGCGTCCGTCCGAGGTGCCGCCGCTGGTCGATATTTCCGTCGTCACGCCCGTCACGGCCTTGATGCTCGCCGAGAGCGCGTCCACCAGCTTGCCCCGCGGCGTGAGGAACGGGTTGCCCGACAACGACCACGTCAGGTCGTAATCGAGCCCATGGCGGTCGAGCAGGGCGTGGACCCGCTGGCGCAGGCCCGCGGCGGTCGATTCGGAAGAGAAGCGGAAATTGAAGTCGATCACCACGTGGCCGGGAATCACGTTGTTGGCCCCGGTACCGCCGTGGATGTTCGACATCTGCCATGCGGTCGGCGCGAAGTACTGGTTGCCCGTGTCCCACTCGGTGGCGGCCAGCTCGGTCAGCGCCGGCGCCGCCAGGTGGATCGGATTGCGGCCCAGGTGCGGATAGGCGATATGGCACTGGATGCCCTTCACCGTGAGCTTGCCGGAGAGTGAACCGCGCCGACCGTTCTTGATCATGTCGCCGAGTCGATCCACCGCCGTCGGTTCGCCGACGATGCAGTAATCGAGCAATTCGTTGCGCGCCTTGAGCGCCTGCACCACCTGGGCGGTTCCGTTGACGGATGGCCCTTCTTCGTCGGACGTCACCAGGAAGCCGATCGAACCCTTGTGCGCCGGATGGGCCGCGACAAATTCTTCGGTGGCCACCACCATCGCCGCCAGCGACGTTTTCATGTCGGCTGCGCCGCGGCCGTAGAGTTTGCCGTCGCGAACCTCCGGTTTGAACGGGTCCGAGTGCCACTGTTCCAGCGGGCCGGTGGGCACCACGTCGGTATGCCCCGCAAACACCACGAAGGGCGCAGCCGCACCGCGCCGGGCAAACAGGTTTTCAACCCGCTCGCTCCCGCTGCCAAATGCCATCGGTTCGAGCTTGAAGCCGATGGCGGAGAGTCGGCCGCCGATCAGGGTCTGGCAACCGCCATCATCCGGGGTGACCGAACGCGCGGCAATCAATTGTTGGGTCAATGCGAGCGTGGCTGAAGTCATGTGAACAAGGTGGCGTAGTGATCCGGGTCGAAGCCGATCGACAAGGTGCCGGCACAGTCGAGCACCGGGCGTTTTACCAGGCTCGGGTGGGTGCAGACCAGCGCGATCGCGCCGGAAGCCTTGTCCGCCAGTGCCTTGCTGTCGTCGTCCAGCGCGCGCCAGGTGGTTCCCTTGCGGTTGATGACGCGCGCGCTGCCGGCCGTTGCGATCCAGCGCTCGGCAAGCGTCGCGTCAAGGCCAAGCTTCTTGAAGTCGTGGAAAGCGTGCTCGACCTGATGCGCAGCGAGCCAGCGGCGCGCCTTTTTGACCTGGTCGCAATTGGGAATGCCGTAGACCGTCACCGGCGTACCGCTGGCCGCTTGCAGCGCCTTGCCCATCGGCTACTTGCTGTCTTCGGTGATGAGCGTGATCTCGGTGAACGACGCGCCGCCGCTTTCTTCGACCGGCAGGTCATCCTTCTGTTTCGGCATTTCGGGGGCGCTGCCGCTGCCGCCGGGGGTGGTGGCGCCCGCTTCGGTGTTGTTGAGCAGCCAGATCAGGTTGGAAGGCGAGTCGGCATTGGCCATGCCTTCTTCCTGGGTGATCTTGCCTTCGCGGATCATGCGGAAAAATGCCTGCTCGAAGGTTTGCGACCCCGGCGACATCGATTTGTCCATGGCGTCCTTGATCTCGCTGACTTCGCCCTTTTCAATCAATTCGGCGATGTGGCGCGTGTTGAGCATTACCTCGACGGCGGCGTAGCGTCCGCCCGCCTTGTTGCGGATCAGGCGCTGCGAAATGATGCTCTTGAGGGCCGCCGACAGGTCTTGCAGCAGCGCAGGGCGATTTTCCAACGGGTAGAAGCCGATGATGCGGTTGAGCGCGTGATACGAATTGTTGGCGTGCAACGTGGCCAGGCACAGGTGGCCGGATTGCGCATACGCGATCGCGGCGCCCATGGTCTCCTTGTCGCGCACCTCGCCGATCAGGATGCAATCGGGCGCCTGGCGCAGCGCATTTTTTAAGGCGATTTTGAAGTCCAGCGTATCGGTGCCCACCTCACGCTGGTTCACGATCGACTTCTTGTTCTTGAAAATGAATTCGACCGGATCTTCGAGCGTCAGGATGTGGCCCGACTTGAGCTCGTTGCGGTAGTCAAGCATGGCGGCGAGCGAGGTGGATTTTCCCGATCCGGTGGCGCCGACCATCAGCACCAGCCCGCGCTTCTCCATGATGATTTCCTTGAGGACCTCCGGCAGGTCGAGCGAATCGATCGGCGGAATGTCACCGGGGATGTAGCGCACCACCACGGCCGGCGTATTTTTCTGGCGCATCGCGCTGATCCGGAACGCGCCGACGCCGGGCATCGCGAACGCCATGTTCAGTTCCAGCGTTTCCTCGAATTCCTTGATCTGCTTTTCGTTCAGCACTTCGTAGAGCAGTTTGGTGACAGTGTCCGCATCCATCACCTGCTGGTTGACCGGTACCGCCACGCCATTGATCTTGATGTTGATCGGCGACGAGACCGACATGAAAATGTCGGATGCCTTTTTCTCGGCCATCAACTGGAACAATCGTTTCATCGCTGACATGGTGCTTCTCCCCGGGGACGGATGACTTCAGGCGCGCAGCAATTCGTTGATGCTGGTCTTGGCGCGGGTTTGTGCGTCAACCCGCTTGACGATCACGGCGCAGTACAAGTTTACCTTTCCGGTCGAGTCGGGCAGGGTGCCGGACACCACCACCGATCCCGACGGGATGCGCCCGTAGCTGACCTCGCCGGTCTCGCGGTTGTAAATGCGCGTGCTCTGGCCGAGGTAGACGCCCATCGACAGCACCGAATTCTCTTCGACGATGACGCCTTCAACCACCTCGGAGCGCGCGCCGATGAAGCAGTTGTCTTCAATGATGGTCGGGTTGGCCTGGATCGGCTCAAGCACGCCGCCGATGCCGACACCGCCCGACAGGTGCACGTTCTTGCCGATTTGCGCGCAGGAACCCACGGTGGCCCAGGTATCGACCATCGTGCCTTCATCCACATAAGCGCCGATGTTGACGTAGGACGGCATGAGCACCACGTTCCTGGCGATGTAGGCGCCGCGTCGTGCCACGGCCGGCGGCACCACGCGCACGCCGGTGGCCTTCATCTGTTCGTCGGTCAGATGCGCAAATTTGGTCTGGACCTTGTCGTAAAAACCCAGGTCGCCGGCATGCATCGGTGCGTTGTCGGCAAGCCGGAACGACAGCAGCACCGCCTTCTTGAGCCATTGGTGCGTCATCCATTCGCCGTTGATTTTCTCGGCAACCCGAACCCGACCCTTGTTGAGGTCGGCAATCACGGCATCGACCGCATCCTTGACGTCTTTGGGGTGCTTGGCCGGGGAAAACTCGGTGCGTTTTTCCCATGCATCGTTGATCAGTTGTTCGAGTTGCGCCATGTTGTTTTCCTGTTCAGGGGAGTGAATTGCAAAATTGGACAATGCGTTGCGCCGCCTCGAGGCATTCGGCGGGCTCGGCGACCAGCGCCATGCGCACGTAGCCGGTGCCGGGGTTGGTGCCGTCGGCTTCGCGGGCCAGGTAACTGCCGGGCAATACCGTGACCGCCTGGGTCGCGTAGAGCTGGCGCGCAAATTCGACGTCCGAGCCTTGCGCGCAACGCGCCGGCACTTTTGCCCAGAGGTAAAACGCGGCGTCCGGCCAGTCGACGTCGAGCACGCTCTTCAATAGCGGCATCACCGCGGCAAACTTGTCGGCGTAAAGGCGGCGGTTTTCGCGTACGTGTGCTTCGTCATTCCACGCAGCCGTGCTGGCCGCTTGTACGGACAGGCTCATGGCGCTGCCGTGATAGGTGCGATAGAGCAGGAACTGCTTGAGGATCGTGGCATCGCCCGCCACAAAGCCGGAGCGCATGCCGGGCACGTTGGATCGTTTCGACAAGCTCGAGAACATCACCAGGCGCTCGAATCCGCGCCCGAGTTTTTGTGCCGCTTCCAATCCGCCCAGGGGCGGATGTGCTTCGTCAAAATAGATTTCCGAGTAGCACTCGTCGGATGCAATGATGAAACCGTACTTGTCCGACAGCGCGAACACTTCACGCCAGTCGTCGAGCGTCATGACCGCGCCGGTCGGATTGCCCGGTGAGCAAACGAACAGCAGCTGCGTGGTACGCCATACGCTCTCGGGTACCGACGAAAAGTCGCAGGCGAAATTGCGCGCCGGGCTGACCGGCACGAAATGCGCTTTCGCCCCCGCCAGGATCGCCGCACCTTCGTAGATTTGATAAAACGGATTCGGGCAGACCACCGTCGCGCCGGCGCGGCTTGGGTCAACCACAGTTTGGGTCAGGGCGAACAAGGCCTCGCGTGAGCCGTTGACGGGCAACACCTGGGTGGCAGCGTCAATCTTGCCCAGCCCATAACGCCGCTGCAGCCAGGCGGCGATCGCCTGGCGCAATGCCTCGCTGCCGGCCGTGGCCGGGTAGCTGGCGAGACCCTTGAGGTTGTCGGTGAGTGCTTTTTTGATGAACTCGGGGGTCGGGTGTTGCGGCTCGCCGATACCGAGGCTGACCGGTTTGGTGCCGGGTTCGAGCCCGGTAGAGGAAAATAGCAGGCGCAGCTTTTCGAACGGGTAGGGCTGCAACAGCGCAAGACGCGGATTCATGCCGCAATTATAAAGCCCGACCCATCCCTCCTCCGGCCTTGCCGCATCACCGACCCCATGCACCTGCCTGCAGCAAACGTGTTTGCACTCCTCACCGGGGCCCTGGTGTGGGGGCTGGTGTGGTACCCCTACCGGTTCCTGCGCGAGGGCGGTTTGGCGGCTGCCTGGGCGACGGTTTTCACCTATGGTTTTGCCTGGCTGGTGATCACGCTGATTTATCAAAAGCAGGTGCGCCGTTTCGGCGCGACGCGCTGGTTGCTGCTGGTCGGGCTTGCTGCCGGCTGCGCGAATGTGGGCTTCCTGATCGCAGCGATGTACGGGCAGGTGGCGCGCGTGGTGCTGCTGTTTTACATCGCGCCGGTATGGACCGTGGGCTTTGCCTGGTTGCTGCTCGCGGAGAGGCCGGGTTGGCGCACCCTGGCAACCATGCTGCTCGCCTTGGCCGGCGCCATGGTGATGCTGTGGAATCCGGCGCTCGGCATGCCCTGGCCGCGTGATGGTGCCGAATGGCTAGGGCTCGCCTCCGGCGTCACCTTCGCGTTGGCCAACGTGCTGATCCGCAAGACCGGCGACGTGGAGACCGGCGTGCGCTCCTTTTACATTTTTGGCGGCTGCGTGATCGTCGCGCTGGGCGCCGCGTTTGCTGCCGGCCAGCCTCTTACTGTGCCGCTGCAACCGGCGTTTACCGGCACCCTGGTGATTCTGGTTGGCGTCGTGATGCTGCTGTGCAACTGGATCGTGCAATACGGCCTGGCGCGAACCCCTGCCAACCTCGCCATCGTGATCTACCTATCGGAACTGGTGTTCGCGGCGCTGGGGGGTTGGTGGCTTGCCGGCGAAGCCCTTGGGTCAAAGGAACTCACCGGCGGAGCGATCGTGATGGCGGCGAGCCTGTTGTCGGCGTGGCTGGCGCGCGAACGGCGCTGACTTCGTCACAAAAAGTACGCCGCGCAAACAGTACGCCACGCAAACGAAAAAACCGCCGTGAGGCGGTTTTAGTCGTGTACAACTTCAAATGGTCGGCGTGAAAGGATTCGAACCTTCGACCCCTT
>CANJDH010000094.1 GCA_947473125.1 Burkholderiales bacterium | reverse complement strand
GCCGCCTTGCGCGTCGCTCTGCCATGCACTTCGAATCCCTTTGCCACCGCAAGTGTCATTTGTTTCATTCCCAACCCCTCCCGTTTGCGTCTCGTTCTATGACAACGCCTGCGGGGACTTGTTCAGTGTTTCCCTAAGTTAAAGATGCCAAATTGCGGGCCAGCAGTTCGGCAGACTTGAGCCTGACGCCGTAATCGGGAGCAACCGTCAGGACGACGACTTCGTCCGCGCCAAAAAGCTCGGCCAGCTCCGCAATCCGGTCGGCCACCATGTCCGCGGTGCCAATGATGGCGCGGGGCCGCTCACGCTCGATCACCGCGCGATCGCGGTCGGACAAATGCGCGATACGCGCCTGTGCGTCCGCCATCGACGGAACCGGCGCATTCAGGCCATACGCCATCTGCAATCGTCGAACATCGACGGCTTGCGCATAGCACTCCGCCTCGGCTTCGGAGTCTGCGCAAATGGCGAAGACCGCAATTGCCTGATGCGGGACGGGCGTGACGGCACCGCGGCTAGTCGCAGCATGCGGCGCCGGCGCAAAGTTTTCCCGATACGCCTGGGCCACCGGCTGGCCGCCCAATGGATTGATGAAGTGGGCGAAGGCAAATCGCAAACCCAATTGCGCCGCCAGCGCGCCGCCGTAGTCCGACGACCCGAGCACCCAGATCTGCGGCGCGGTAGGGACATCAGGTTGCAACGCGATCTCGGCATAGGGGTGGTCGGGCGGTAGCGCGCCGTCGAGGAGGGCGATCAGCTCGGCCACCTGCTGCGCAAACCGCTCTGCGCCATCGTATTGCCCGCCCGTGGTCCAGCCGCTCACCGCGCGTGCGGTTTTCATGTCGCCGCCGGGGGCCCGGCCGATGCCAAGGTCGATCCGGCCGGGGAACAGCGCCTCGAGCATGCGGAACTGTTCGGCCACCTTGAATGGCGCGTAATACGGCAGGAGGATGCCGCCAGTCCCGATCCGGATGGTCTTGGTGAGGCTGCCGATCCGTGCCAGAAGGATTTCCGGGCAGGGATCAGCAAGGCTCAACAGGCCGTGGTGTTCGGCGAGCCAATAGCGCTGGTAGCCCAGATTTTCAGCCGCTTGCGCCAAGTCTAGTGTTGCCGCGATGGCATCGGCGGCAGAGTGGCCGCTGATGATCGGGGATTGGTCCAGCATCGACAGCTTCATCAAGGTTGGCGTCGGATCGCGCTGGCAACCTTCTCGACGATGTATCGCGCCAGTTCGGTTTTTGCCGCGCGCGGCAGGGTGTGGGTGCCCGCGTCGTCAAGCAGCATGATGTGGTTGTCGTCGGCACCGAACGCTTCTTGCGCGAGATTGGCCACCAGCAGAGGCAGCTTCTTGCGTTTGCGTTTGGCCTCGGCGTGTTCGAGAAGATTCTCGCTTTCTGCAGCAAAGCCGACGCAAAACGGCGCACCGGGAAGCGCCGCTACGTAGGCAAGAATATCCGGGTTCTCGGCCAGCTCGAGGAGTAACTTGCCCGACCCGTCTTTTTTTATCTTTTGCTTGCTGCTGTCGACGACGAAGTAGTCAGCCACGGCAGCGACAGCGATGAAAACATCGCTGCGGCCGACGTGCAACTTGACCGCGTCAAACATCTCGCGCGCCGTTTGTACGTCCACGCGGGATACACCGATCGGGCTTGGCAGGGTCACCGGCCCGCAGACCAGCGTCACTTCGGCACCGGCCGCACGGGCTGCAGCGGCGATGGCAAATCCCATTTTCCCGGAGCTGTGGTTGGTGATGACGCGCACCGGGTCGATCGGCTCCTGGGTCGGCCCGGCGGTGATCAGTACCCGTTTGCCTGCCAGGAGCTTCGGTGAGAACAGCGCTTGGATACTACGGAAAATGTCCTCCGGCTCAAGCATGCGGCCATCTCCGGTTTCACCGCACGCTTGGTCGCCCTTGCCGGGGCCGAGGAGCGTGATGCCGTCTGCACGCAGCTGCGCTGCGTTGCGTTGCGTCGCCGGGTTCTGCCACATCTCGACATTCATCGCCGGTGCCACAAGCAATGGGCAGGTCGATTGTCGTGCCACGATCAGGGTGGACAGCAGATCATCGGCGCGCCCGTGAACCAGCTTTGCCATGAAATCAGCGGTGGCCGGCACCACGACAATACCCGTAGCATCGCGCGTCAGCTCGATGTGTGCCATGTTGTTGGGGATGCTGGCGTCCCACAAATCGGTATACACCCGACGGCCCGACAGGGCCTGAAAGGTGACTGCCGTCACGAAGTGTTCACCCGCCTGGGTCATCACCACATCCACCGCGATGCCGGCCTTCACACACAGGCGCACCAGTTCGCAGGCCTTGTACGCCGCGACACCCCCCGTGACGCCCAGAACAATGCGCTTTTCAGTCATGGCAGGAATCATACGTCAGAATGGGATGCGCCCTGAAACCATTGGTGGGAGCCATTGTTAGGGCCTTTATTGCAACGGAGCCGGGCGCGGTCGAAAGCTGTCCAGAATCAGCAGGGCGGCACCGATCGTGATCGCCGAATCGGCGACATTGAAGGCCCAAAAATGCCAGCCCACAAAATGAAAGTCGAGGAAGTCGACCACGTGCCCGTAGGCGACGCGATCAATCAGGTTGCCGATTGCTCCGCCGAGGATCAGCGTCAGGCCCCAGCGAAACAGTTTTTCATTCTCGTGTTTGGCTATCAGCCAGGAGAGCACGACAATTGCAACACCGGTGATGCCGATGAAGAAGGCACGTTGCCAGCCGCCGGCATCGGACAGAAAGCTGAACGCAGCCCCCTTGTTGTAGACCAGCACGAGGTTGAAAAAAGACGTAATCGCGACCGACTCGCCGTAGCGCAGGTTGCTGGTGATGGCGTATTTGGTCCATTGGTCGGCAACCACGAGGATGATCGACGTGCCAAAGGCCAGCGCCAGTGCGCGTCGTGCTTCTAGGCGCATGAGCGTGGCTCACCGGCGCCAAACAGGTTCGAGGTACAGCGGCCGCACAGGCCCGGATGTTCGGCGTCGGCGCCGACGTCCGCGCGCCAGTGCCAGCAGCGTTCGCACTTCAGATGGGTGCTCGGGCTGGCCGTGATGTCCAGTCCGTCGCCACTACCCGGCACGACCTTCGCTTGGGAGGTGATGAGCACAAAGCGCAAGTCGTCCGACAGGGATTGCAACACGTTGAGCGTGTCGCCCGACGCGCGAATCTCGACTTCTGCCTGCAACGAGGAGCCGATGGTCTTGGCCTCACGCATTCCTTCAAGATTCCTGAGCACCTCTGCGCGCACATTGCGAAGTCGGCTCCATTTGGCGCAGAGCGCATCCGCTTCGTTTACTTGCGGCATCACGTAGTAGGTGTGGGTGAGGATGGTTTCTTCTCCCGGGCTGACGATGGCCCAGGCTTCTTCGGCAGTGAACGAAAGTACCGGCGCCATCAGTTTGAGCAGTGATTGCGTGATGTGCCAAAGTGCGGTCTGCGCCGCGCGGCGTGGCCGCGAATCCAGCCCGGTGGTATAGAGGCGGTCTTTGAGGATGTCAAGGTAGAACCCGCCCAAGTCTTCCGAGCAAAATGTCTGCAGCTTGGACATGGCGGGATGAAATTCGTATTTCTCGTAATCGATCAGCACCTCGGACTGCATCCGTGCCGTCAGCGCCAATGCGTACCGGTCAATTTCGAGCAGCTGGTCGATCGGCACGGCATGCTTGCCGATGTCGAAATCCGAGGTGTTGGCGAGAAGGAAGCGCAGGGTGTTGCGGATGCGCCGATAGCTCTCGACGACACGCTTGAGGATTTCGTCGGAAATCGACAGCTCGCCCGAATAGTCGGTCGCCGCGACCCACAAGCGCAGCACTTCCGCGCCCAGCGTATCGCTGACCTTTTGCGGTGCGACTACGTTGCCCTTCGACTTGGACATCTTTTCGCCCTTGCCGTCGACAACGAAGCCGTGGGTGAGCAGGCTCTTGTAGGGCGCCTTACCCTTGATCATGCACGACACCAGCAGTGATGAATGGAACCAACCGCGATGCTGGTCGCTGCCTTCCAGGTACATGTCGGCCTGGTCGTCGTCGTGGTCAAGCAGCATGTGCGAGCCGCGCAGCACGGTGGCAAAGGTCGAGCCCGAATCGAACCAGACATCCAGCGTGTCCTTGATTTTTTCGTAATGGGCCGACGAAAACTCCCCGACCGCGCCGATCAGGTCCTCGGGCTTGACGGTTTGCCAGGCTTCGATACCGCCTTGTTCGACCAGCAGCGCCACCTTTTCAAGCAGGGCTGGTGTCTGCGGGTGCAGGCTGCCGGTCTCCCGGTGCACGAAAAACGGCATCGGCACCCCCCATTGGCGCTGGCGCGACAGCGTCCAGTCGGGGCGATTCGCAATCATGCTGTAAAGGCGTTGCTTGCCCCACCCCGGGAAGAACTGCGTCGCGTCGACCGCGCGCAGGGCGGTGGCGCGCAATGGCTCCACGGGCTTGACACCGCTGATGCCGGTAGCTTCATCCATCGCGGCAAACCACTGGGTGCTGGCACGGTAAATGATCGGCGTCTTGTGGCGCCAGCAATGCATGTAGCTGTGGGTGTAGCTCTCGCTCTTCATGAGAGTGCCGGCTTCTTGCAGCTTTTCAACAATCTTCGGGTTGGCATCCCAAATCGACAAACCGCCGAAGAACGGCAACGACTCGGCGTATTTGCCGTCCCCCATCACCGGGGTGAGAATGTCCTTGTCCTGCATGCCGTGCGCTTTGCAGGAACTGAAGTCCTCGACACCATAGGCCGGGGCCGAATGAACAATGCCGGTGCCGGTATCGAGCGTGACGTAGCTTCCAAGGTAAACCGGCGAGAGGCGGTCGTAGCCTTTGTCGGTGGCCGCCAGCGGATGCCTGAAACGGATCAGCGACAGGCTTTCGCCCTTTGCAGTCGCAATCACGGAGCCTTCGATGCCCCAGCGAATCAGGTTTGCCTGAACCAGATCCTGCGCCAGGATCAGCAAGCCCTTGGGAGTATCTACAAGGGCATAAGTGAATTCCGGGTGGATGTTCAAGGCCTGGTTCGAGGGAATGGTCCAGGGCGTGGTGGTCCAGATCACAATGTGGCCGGTTTCCTTCGGCAATGCCGCCAATCCAAAGGCCGCCGCGATCTTGTCGTGCTCGGCAAACGGGAATGCCACGTCAATGGCGAAATCCTTCTTGTCGGCATACTCGACCTCGGCTTCCGCAAGGGCGGATCGGCAGTCAAAGCACCAATTCACCGGTTTCAGGCCGCGATAGACGTAACCCTTGCCGAGCAGTTTTCCGAGTACCCGAATCTCGTCGGCTTCGTTGCGGAACGCCATGGTCTGGTAGGGGTTACCCCAGTCGCCCAGCACGCCGAGGCGTTCAAAATCCTTTTTCTGGCGTTCGATCTGCTCGGATGCATAGGTGCGGCACAGGCTCTGCGTTTTCTCGACAGGCAGATTTTTGCCATGCTTTTTTTCGATCTCGCGCTCGATCGGCATGCCGTGACAATCCCAGCCCGGGACATAGATCGCATCGAACCCGGCCATGTTGCGACTCTTGACGATGATGTCCTTGAGAATCTTGTTGACCGCGTGGCCGATGTGGATGTCGCCGTTGGCGTAAGGCGGGCCATCGTGCAGGATGAACTTCGGGCGTCCCTTTGATGCGGCGCGAATCTTTTCGTAACGTTTGCGCTCCTGCCATTGCTTGACCCATTGTGGCTCGCGCTTGGCAAGGTCGCCACGCATCGGGAACGGCGTATCCGGTAGGTTGACGGGGTATTTCCCGGGATCTTTGCTGGGGTTTGCCATGGTGTGCTTCTGTTTGCGTGAGGGCTACTGCTTATAGGTTGGTTGCCGGAGCGGCTGCCAGTGCGATGCGCGCGTCTAGCGCGTCCCGCCCGATTTGGTGCTTCAGGGTGTCGATATCCTTGTACTTTTCTTCATCGCGAATCTTCTTGATGAAATCGACCCGAATGTGCCGGCCGTAGATCTCGTCGGCAAAATCGAAAATGAATACCTCGAGGCGCATCTCACCACTGTTGGTCACGGTCGGGCGTACGCCCATCGACGCGACGCCGTCGCGAGGCTTATCGCCAAGTCCGGCTACGCGCACCGCATAAATCCCCGTGAGTGGCGGCCGGTTATGGCGCATCTGGACATTGGCAGTGGGGAAGCCGAGGGTGCGCCCGAGCTTGTCGCCATGCATGACCCGGCCACTGATTGAATAGGGGCGCTGCAGCAAGGTGGCGGCGCGCTCCACGTCCCCCGCCGACAGCACTTCGCGGAGCAGTGAACTCGATACCCGATACGGGTGGCCACGCCGGTCGCTCAGAACGACTTCGGGCATGCAGGCAACCTCGAAGCCGAGCCGGTTGCCTGCGGCACGCAAATAATCAAAATCACCGGAACGTTTGGCGCCGAAGCGGAAATCCTCGCCGATCATGATCCAGCGCGCCTTCAAGCCCACGACCAGCACACGGTCGATGAAGTCGTCCGCGGACAGGGACGCAAAGGCCCGATTGAAATGGCATACCTGTGTGCGCTTGATGCCGTGTCGTGCCAGCGACTCGATCTTTTCGCGCAGTGAACTCAGCCGAGTCGGCGCGGCGTGGGGCGCGAAAAATTCGCGCGGATGCGGCTCAAACGTCACGACCCCCGGGGTGGCGCCCAGTGTCGCCGCCTGGGCGCGAACCTGGGCGAGAATGGCCTGATGCCCCAAATGCACGCCGTCAAAGTTGCCGATGGTCAGTGCATGCGCTTTGGTACCAATTGGGGGGATTCCGCGACAGACTAGCATTGGGCCCAAAGGGAAGAAAGTGGGTCGATTCAGCGAAAAAGGGTTGCAAAACTGCCCGGTAGCCGACGCATCGGACGGCCAACGCAACGCACGGGAACGAGCGCTCTGAAACGCAAGTCACGCGACGTAAAACGTTGAATTATAGCGGTTTGTGCGCTGCAAACTGGCGATTTGCCAGAGGCTGCAAGGTACAATCGCGGCTCATGAAACGCATTGTGATTCTGATTTCCGGCCGCGGCAGCAACATGGAAGCTTTGCTGGAGGCCCAAGTGGCCGGAGCCCTGCCCGTGACGGTGGCAGCCGTGATTGCCAATCGGGAGGATGCCGCGGGCCTGGCTACGGCGCGCGCGCGCGGCATTGCCGCGCAGTGCGTCCCACACCAGGATTTCGGCAGTCGTGAAGCCTTCGATGCGGCGCTGGCCGGGGTGATTGACGCCTTCACGCCAGACCTCGTGGTGCTGGCCGGGTTCATGCGCATCCTGACGCCGGTGTTCGTCAGGCGCTATGAAGGCCGTCTGATGAACATCCACCCATCCCTGTTGCCGGCGTTCCCAGGTTTGCATACCCATGAGCGTGCGATTGCTGCGGGCTGCAAGGTGCACGGGGCAACGGTTCACTTCGTGACACCCGAACTCGACCATGGCCCAATCGTGATCCAGTCTGCGGTTCCGGTATTGCCCGGCGACGATGCGGATCGCCTGGCGGCGCGTGTGCTGGCGACCGAGCATGTGATTTACCCCCGCGCGGTGCGCTGGTTTGCCCAAGGCCGTCTTGCTGTAGACAATGGCATCGTACGCGTTGATGAGGCAGACGCGCAGCAATTTTTATTGATTGACGCCTGATGAACCTGACACGCATTTCCCCGTTTCTCCTGGAGCAAGCCACGCGCGCGGCAGGATGTGTGTTGCCGGGAGACCTTGCCGCAGACAAGGCCTTGTCCGGATTTTTTCGCGATAACCCGAAGTTGGGCGCCTACGAGCGCGGCTTCGCCGCCGAGACGGTCTACATGGTGATCCGCAACCGCCGCTCGCTTGGCGACATGGCGGGTAGTCGCACGCCTCGTGCGCTGGCCCTGGCGGCGCTGGCGCGGTTTGGCGGCTTCAATGCACGCCAGTTCGAGGCGCTGGTCAAGCCGAGCGAGATGGATTTGATCAATCGCGTCAAGGCAGCGCTTGCCGAGGAATTGCCCCCGGCGGTGCGCCTGGACCTGCCGGACTGGCTGTATGCCCGCCTGGTTGCCGACCACGGCGCGGCGGAAGCGGAGGCCTATGCCCTCGCTTTCAAGCAATCTGCACCGCTTGATTTGCGCGTCAATACCCTCAAGGCCACCCGTGACGATGTGCTCGATGCCTTGCGCGAGAGCGGCATTGACGGCGCCTCGACGCCGCATTCCCCGTTCGGCATCCGCCTTCAGGCGAAACCCGCGCTGGCAAAGAATGCATTGTTCATGGTGGGGGCGATCGAAGTGCAGGATGAAGGCAGCCAGCTGCTGAGCCTGCTGGTCAATCCGAAGCGCGGTGAAATGGTGGCAGACTTTTGTGCGGGCGCAGGGGGCAAGACATTGGCGCTGGGCGCGCTGATGCGTTCCAGCGGTCGGCTCTATGCGTTTGACGTCTCTGAAGGACGTCTGAAGAAATTTGGCCCGCGCCTCAAGCGCAGCGGGCTGTCGAATGTGCACCCGATACGCATCACCAACGAAAACGACCTGAAGGTCAAGCGCCTGGCCGGCAAGATGGACCGCGTGCTGGTCGACGCGCCCTGCAGTGGATTGGGTACATTGCGCCGCAATCCGGAACTCAAATGGCGCCAGTCGGAAAAGGACATTGCCGAACTGTCGCAAAAACAGTCCGGCATCCTGGCAGGCGCGGCACGCATGGTCAAGCCAGGGGGGCGGCTGGTGTACGCCACCTGCAGTATCTTGCGCGAAGAGAACGAAGTGGTGGTTCAGTCATTCCTGGCCGCGCACGGTGGGTTCAAGCTGATTGATGCGCGCGAGGCATTGTCGAAGGCCGGTGTGGACCTCGTCGCAGCTGCGGATGGGTCAACTCACGGGGTGCAGCCGGCAGGCGGCGACAGTGTTTTCTTGCGTCTCAGCCCGCACCATCACGCGACAGACGGATTTTTTGCGGCCGTGATGGAAAGGGACAAGGAGCAATTGTCTTGACGGGCGCGCACCGGACATTGCATTCGATGTTCAAATTGATTGCCATGCTGGCTGGCTTATGGGCGTTCGCTCCTGGGCAGGCATCGGCCCAGAACGCTTACCCACCAACGGTTTCCGGCCGACCAGCGAGCGAATCCGCGGCGCTGCAGAGCCATGTTTATTTCACGCCGTGGGACGATGCCGAAGGCGCCATCATGCGTGCGATTCGTTCAGCCAAAGTGCAAGTGCTGGTACAGGCCTACAGCTTCACAAGCGGGGCCATTGCAGGCGAATTGATCAACGCCAGGAAGCGCGGCGTTGATGTGCGCGTCACTGCAGATCAGGAGCAGACCGAGCGCATCGCCACGTCACGCATTCCCGATCTGGCGCGTGCCGGAATCCCGGTGTGGATCGAAACGCGCTACCAAAGCGCGCATAACAAGACCATGGTGATTGACGCGGGCCAGGCGTTGCCGATTGTCATCACCGGCTCGTACAATTGGACCGTCGCGGCACAGCGCCGCAACGCCGAAAATGTGTTGATCTTGCGCGGCGCGGCCGAGCTCGCGCAAGCCTACAAGGCCAACTGGGAGCGCCACCGAGGGGATGCCCTGCCTTACGTGTCGCGATGATGCAAGTCTGACATCTGATGAATCCAAAGCTTCTTCAATTCGTGCATGATCTCTGGGCCGACCTGCGTGATCCGGATGTGTTCTGGCAACTGGGTGCGCTGGCAATCTGCCTTGGCTTTGCCTGGTGGCTGGCGCGTCTGCTGCGACAGCGTCTTGGCGGGCGTTTGGGCGAACGGCTGGATGAGCGCGCGTTGGGTGCGAGCGAGCGGTCACGTGCCTTCGGGGAGCATATCCGCCTGATGGGTGGCGGGTTCAGCCGCATTCTGTTTCCAATGCTGGCACTGGCGCTGGTGCTGATTGCGCGCGCCGTGCTGGTGAAGTTTCAGCACGTCAATTTCCTCAATCTGGCAGTTCCCCTGTTGACGGCGTTCGCGGTGGTTCGAGCGCTGGTGTATTTGTTGCGTGAAGTGTTTTCACCCTCCGGGGCGTTGGCGGCAAGTGAACGCTGGATCGCGATCGCAGTATGGATCGGCGTGGCACTGCATTTCGCCGGTTGGCTGCCGGAGCTGGTTGGCGCGGTCGATTCGGTGGTATTCCATCTGGGCAAGCAGCGCATTTCGCTCTGGCTGATCGCGCAGGCGGCGATGTCGGTGGTGCTCACCCTGCTGGTGTCGTTGTGGCTGTCAAACGTGATTGACGGGCGCCTGATGCGGGCTGAATCGCTTGACCTGTCGTTGCGCGTGGTGCTGGGAAGATTCGTCAAGGCATTGCTGGTGCTGGTGGCGGTATTGACGAGTCTCGGCCTGGTCGGCATCGACCTGACGGTACTGTCGGTGTTTGGTGGCGCGCTGGGTGTGGGTCTTGGCCTCGGGTTACAGCGCATCGCCAGCAATTATTTTTCGGGCTTCATCATCCTTCTGGATCGCTCCATTCGCATCGGCGATCTGATCACGGTCGAAAAATTCAGCGGCGCGGTCACGCATATCAACACCCGTTACACGGTGCTCAAAGGGCTTGACGGTACCGAGGCCATCGTGCCCAACGAAACTCTGGTCAATACACCGGTGCAGAACCTTTCGTTCACGACGCGCGAGAATCGCCTGGCGATTCAAGTGACCGTTGCCTACGACAGTGACCTTGATCAGGTGCGCGGCATCATGCTCGGGGCGGCGATGGTCCACCCCAGGGTGCTTGCCCAGCCTGGGCCGGTGATGTTTTTGACCAAATTCGGGGCCGACGGGCTTGAGCTTGAAATGGGTTTCTGGATTCGCGACCCGGAAGCGGGCAGCCTCAACGTGCGCTCAGAGCTCAATTTCGCGATTTGGCGCGAGTTCAAGCTGCAGGGCGTGGCCGTACCTTATCCGCAACGCGAAATTCGGCTGCTGGGAGGCTCCGAACCCATGCCCAAAGCCCGGGAAAACTAGAGGTCTTCCCCGGTTTCCGGGGCCTTTTTAGGCGTAAAATTCGGCCTGCGTCGATTCTTGCCGGAAAGATGTCAAACCAAAGCCGGTACCAAACCATCTTCGGCGCGCTCCTTGGAGGGAGACATGACTTTATTTTCCGGTGTGTTTGATCTGAGCTTTTGGGAACTGGTTGCGGTCACGCTGGTGCTGACCCACATTACCATTGCCGGAGTGACGATTTTCCTGCATCGCTGCCAAGCGCATCGCGCTCTGGACCTGCATCCGAGCGTGGCGCATTTCTTCCGTTTCTGGATGTGGCTCACCACCGGCATGGTCACCAAGGAGTGGGCGGCAATCCATCGCAAGCACCACGCCAAATGTGAAACTCCGGAAGACCCGCACAGCCCGCAGATCTTGGGTATCAACAAGGTACTTTGGACCGGTGTAGTGCTGTATGTTAAGGAGTCGCATGTTGCCGAGACCATGGAGCGTTATGGCCACGGCACGCCTGATGACTGGCTGGAACGCAACGTTTATGCGTCACATGCCAAATTGGGCGTGACGCTGATGGCGCTGATTGACATCATCCTGTTCGGACCGGTTCCAGGCATGATCGTTTGGGCGATCCAGATCGCGTGGATTCCGTTCTGGGCTGCCGGCGTGATCAACGGTGTCGGACACTGGTTCGGATATCGCAACTTCAAAGTGGCAGATGCCAGCAGGAACATCGTTCCCTGGGGCATCCTGATCGGCGGCGAGGAATTGCACAACAATCATCACGCCTACGGCACCTCGGCACGACTGTCGAATAAATGGTACGAGTTCGACATCGGCTGGCTCTACATCCGTGTGCTTGAAACCCTGGGTCTCGCGAAAGTCAAGAAGATTGCACCGACGCCAAAGTTTGTGGCTGCGAAAGCGTCCGCCGACATGGAAACCCTGGAAGCGGTGATCGCGAATCGCTACGACGTGATGGCGCGCTATGCGAAGCATTTCAAAGCGGCATGGCGCGAGGAGTTGGCAAAGCTCAAGGAAGCGTCTGCAGAGCGATCGCAATTCAAGGCCGCCAAGCGCGCGCTGCACAAGGATGCGAGCGAGCTTGCCGAAGCGGATCGCATCCACCTAAAGCAGGTTCTGGACGCCAACGCGGTGTTGGCCAAGCTGTACGCGATGCGCCAGGAACTGGCGGCTTTGTGGGAGCGTTCCACGGCGTCGAGCGAGCAACTTCTCAAGGACCTGCAAGACTGGTGCGCACGTGCCGAAACGAGCGGGATTCGCGCGCTCGAAGAGTTTTCGCTGCGTCTGCGAAGCTACTCGCTGGTGCCGGCACGGATCTGACAGCGGCGCTTTTGTGGCCGCGCTATTTCTTAACTGCGGCACAAACAAAAAGCCCCGCATTTGCGGGGCTTTTTGTTTGGCAAGCTCAATTGATTACTTGATCTTGGTTTCCTTGTAGATCACGTGCTTGCGAACCTTGGGATCAAATTTCTTGATCTCCATCTTTTCGGGCATGGTGCGCTTGTTCTTGTTGGTTGTGTAGAAGTGGCCGGTTCCAGCCGTTGATTCCAGTTTGATCTTGTCACGCATGATTCATTCTCCAAATCAAATTGTGCCTTTGGCACGCATGTCGGCCAGGACGTGGTCGATTCCGTATTTGTCGATGGTGCGCAGGCCGGCGGAAGATACACGCAGGCGAATCCAGCTGTTTTGGGACTCCACCCAGAACCGGCGATATTGCAGGTTGGGCAAAAAGCGGCGTTTGGTTTTGTTGTTGGCGTGGGAAACGTTGTTCCCGACCATTGGGCCCTTGCCCGTTACTTGGCAAACTTTTGCCATGTTTGAATGCTCCTGAGAATGAATGGAAAACCGGCAGCGGGGGAACTACCAGGAGGACAATGCCCGAACAAATCGGCGACGCCCGCAACCTACGTTTGGAAAGCCAATAAGTATAGCAGGATTTTCCTTTTGAAATCATTGGTTTTGACGGTTTCGTCGAATCCCCGTCCGCGCGGCCATCTATAGCTTGCCATTGGCTTGTGCGTGCAGCTGCTGACCGATGCGTGCGGAGCAAAAGCGGCTCGGCACACGCATGAGGCAATCCTTCCGCCCCTGAACGGAATTGCACCTGGGTGCCCGTGAGGCAATCCGAGTCCACATATAATCAAAAAAATGCTTTCAAAACAAAAGGGGTCAGGCTTGCAGGGAGCTCTGGATCGGCGCCAGGCCGGGGGACGCACCGTCGCGTGGTGGCACTCGAGCGGCTCCATGCCGTTGGATGGTGCGACGAACGTGGGGCGCGCCATCGCGACAGTTGGCGAGCCGGTGCTTCTGGTCTACAAAGATGATGGTGCGCTGGCGGTGGCGCGCGGCGGGACCCTCGAATTTGGTAGCGAATCTGCGCAAGCAACGGCTTATCCGATGGCTGGTTATGCGCCAGTCTCGTCCCCTGATCAGTTGGGGGATGCAGCATTCCGTCGGGATCACGGCCTCCGCTACGCCTACGTGGCGGGGGCAATGGCAAACGGCATTGCATCTACCCGGTTGGCCCAGGAAATGGGCCGGGCGGGAATGCTCGGAGTGTTCGGCGCAGCCGGATTGAGTCTTGAGCGGGTCGAGGCGGCGATTGACGAGCTTTCTCATTCGTTGCCTGACAATTCGTATGGGTTCAACCTGATCCACAGCCCCAACGAGCCTGCCCTGGAGGCCGGTGTTGTGTCGCTCTATTTGCGTCGAGGCATTGCGCTCGTAGAGGCCTCTGCCTACCTTCGGCTCACCTTGCCGTTGGTAAGGTATCGCGTCAGCGGAATCGCGCGCGATGCGCAGGGCCGGATTGTTGCACCCAACCGCATTATTGCCAAGGTGTCTCGTGTGGAGGTGGCCTCGCAGTTTTTTTCCCCTCCACCCGACGAGTTTCTAACCGAGCTTGTCCGTACGCGCGACATCTCCCCGGAGCAGGCGGTGCTGGCCGCGAGCGTTCCGATGGCACAGGACCTCACGGCGGAGGCGGATTCCGGCGGCCATACCGACAATCGACCTCTCGTCACCTTGCTGCCGACCATGCTCGCGCTACGTGATCGAATGCAGGTCAAGCACAATTATGCGGCTCGGCTTCGGGTTGGGGCGGCCGGAGGTCTATCGACGCCGTCGGCGCTCGCGGCAGCTTTCTCGATGGGCGCGGCCTATGTCCTGACCGGTTCGGTCAATCAGGCGTGCGTGGAGTCCGGGTCGAGCGACGTCGTGCGTTCGATGCTCGCGCTAGCCGAGCAGGCTGATATCGCCATGGCCCCGGCAGCAGACATGTTCGAGATGGGGGTGCGGGTACAGGTGCTCAAACGCGGCACGATGTTCCCGATGCGCGCTGCCAAACTGTATGAACTCTACCGGACCCACGCGGGACTGGAGTCCTTGTCTGAAGCCGATCGTGCTTTTGTGGAAAAGCAGATACTGCGTGCCCCTATCGAAGACGCATGGCGCAGCACACGTGCATTTTTCGCAAGGCGCGATCCGGCGCAGGTCGAGCGCGCCGAACGGGATCCGAAACACCGTATGGCGCTGGTTTTTCGCAGCTATCTCGGCCTGAGCTCGCGCTGGGCCAATAGCGGTGATTCCACCCGCGTAATGGATTATCAGGTCTGGTGTGGGCCCTCGATGGGCGCTTTCAACGAATGGGTCCGCGGGTCATTCCTGGAACGACCCGAAAATCGGCGCGCGGTGCTGGTCGGCCAGAATCTTTTGTACGGGGCGGCGTTGCAGCTGCGCCGACAGTACTTGGGTGCGCAAGGGATACAATTACCAGTTGGCATTGCCGACGGATTGCCCCTTGAGCAGCAAGCGTTGATGAGAGTTACGAACCCATGAGCCGCCAGTCCTGTCCCTTGGCCATTGTTGGCATGAGTTGCCTGTTTCCAAAAGCAGATGACCTGCAAACCTATTGGGCGAACATCAAGAATGGCGTCGATGCCATTACGCCGATTCCGATCGGCTCGCACTGGAACGTTGCCGACTACTTCAACGCCGATCCGAAGGCTCCTGATCAAACCTATGCGCAGCGTGGCGGTTTCCTGTCGCCCGTCAATTTCAACCCGATGGAATTCGGCATTGCGCCGAAGGATATCGAGGCGACCGACACGTCCCAGCTTTTGAGCTTGGTTGCGGCGCAGAAGGCGTTAGTCGATGCCGGGTATGCCACCGGCACCCACCAGGGACGGCAGTTCGATCGCGAACGTACCAGTGTCATTCTCGGCGTTACCGGTGCACTGGAGCTGGTAATTCCGTTGGGGGCACGCTTGGGGCATCCGCGCTGGCGCAAGGCGCTCAAGGACGCCGGCGTCGACGCTGATGTTGCCGAAGATGTGGTGCAGAGAATTTCCGATTCCTATGTTGGCTGGCAGGAGAACTCGTTTCCCGGACTGCTTGGAAATGTGGCGGCGGGCCGGATTGCGAACCGGCTTGATATCGGCGGCACCAACTGCGTGGTCGACGCGGCCTGCGCCAGTTCGCTCGCGGCAATTCACCTCGCAGGCCTGGAACTTGCCGCCGGCCTGTCGGACATGGTGATTACCGGCGGCGTTGATACCTTCAACGATATTTTCATGTACATGTGCTTCAGCAAAACCCCGGCTCTCTCGCCGAGTGGCGATGCGAAGCCGTTCGATCGCGATTGCGACGGCACCGTCCTCGGCGAAGGCCTTGGCGTGCTGGTCCTCAAGCGGCTTGCCGATGCGGAGCGCGATGGCGACCGGATTTACGCAGTTCTCAAGGGGATGGGTTCCTCCAGCGATGGACGCAGCAGTGCCATTTACGCGCCACGGGCGGGAGGTCAAAAGCTTGCGGTGCAGCGGGCTTATGCGGCTGCCGGCATCACGCCCGATACGCTCGAATTGATCGAGGCCCATGGCACCGGAACCAAAGTAGGCGATGCTACCGAGTTGTCTTCCCTGACTGAAGTCTTTCAGGCGGTGCACCAAGGCGACGCCTGGTGCGCGCTTGGTTCGGTGAAGTCACAGATCGGCCATACGAAAGCCGCGGCCGGGGTGGCGGGCATCGTCAAGGCGGCGATGGCTCTTCATCAAAAGGTGCTGCCTCCAACCATCAAGGTGAACCAGCCGCTGGAAGGTGCCGCGCCGGGCAAGTCGCCCTTCTACGTCAACACGACCAAGCGCCCGTGGCTGCCGAGCGCGACCCATCCGCGCAGGGCGGGTGTCAGTGCGTTGGGCTTCGGCGGAACCAATTTCCATTGCGTGCTTGAAGAGTACAGCGCCGGCAAGCTTACGGTCGACTGGGACGGCGATGTGGAGATATTCGCTTTTTGTGGCGAGAGCGCACAAGATATCAAGGCCCGACTGGCCGCGCACGCCGCCGATACGCCATGGTTGGAGTTCAGGCGCACGGCATATGAATCGCGCCGCCAATTCCAGGGCGGAGCCGTGTGCCGCCTGTTGATGATCGTGACGCGGCAATCCGATCGCGCGAGCCTGATCGCGACGGCGCACAACATGCTGGAGAAGCATCCCGAGAAGAGCGCTTGGACCGCGCCAGCCGGCATCGCCTTCGGGTCAGGCAAGGCTCAAGGCAAGATCGGCGCATTGTTCCCGGGCCAGGGCTCGCAATACGTCGGCATGTTGCGCGACATTGCCTGTCAGTTTCCCGGCATGCTCGACGCTTTGGGTGAAGCCAATGCAGCTTTTGCGAGCGATCCGGCCGTGGCCGGCAAATCTCGCTTGAGCGATGCCATTTATCCGCATCCGGCTTTTTCCGACGACATGCGCATGCGCCAGGAAGAGGCTCTCAAGGCTACGGAAGTCGCGCAACCGGCCCTTGGCGCGGTGAGCATTGGTGCGTTTAATGTACTTGGTTATTTTGGTGTCGCCGTCGACGCGGCGTGCGGCCATAGTTACGGTGAGTTGCTCGCACTGTGTGGTGCCGGCCGCATCACGCCCGAAGCGCTGCATCGGATTTCCAACGTTCGCGGCCGACTGATGGCAAGCCGAGGAGGCGACGGCGATCGTGGCGCGATGCTGGCGGTCCAGGCAGATGAGGTGGTGGTGCAGGGTTTCCTGCGCGACGAGAAAAGTGAACTGGTGGTGGCAAATCGCAACTCCCCGAAGCAGACCGTCCTGGCGGGGCCGCTCGGGCAGATCAAGCGTGCTGCGGAAGAGCTGACCAGACGTTCGATTCGGAATCGTGTCTTGCAGGTATCTGCAGCCTTCCACAGTGCACTCGTGGCTGACGCGCGGGCGCCTTTTGCGGAGGCCTTGCGAAGCGTCGCATTTGGCAAAGGGAAAATGCCGGTATATGCCAATGCCACTGGCGCCGAGTATCCCAAGGCTGAAGCGGAAGCCCGCGACCTGCTCTCTGAGCAAATCGTCCGGCCTGTCAACTTCATGCAGCAAATTCGCGCGATGCACGCTGATGGCGTGGGCACGTTCGTCGAAATCGGTCCCGGGCATGTGCTAAGTGATTTGGTGCAAGCTATTTTGGCCCCAGGTGAAGTTGAAACGATTGCGCTTGATGCCTCAAAGGGGGCGCGCTCCGGAATTTTCGACCTTGCCCTTGGGTTGGCTCGCTTGGCTGCGCTCGGCCATGCGGTCGATTTGATGAAATGGGAAAACGCTCCCGCTGCGGTCGAAGGCGGTGCAAAGAAGCCGGCGTTGACTGTGCCGATAACCGGGGCGAATCACCGGGCGCAGCAAGTTGTGCGTCCGCCCGCAGCGCCCATGCCAGTTCAGGCGCATCCTCACCAAATTGTTTCGCAGGCTCCCGTCGCTGCATCCGCGTTCGCGACGGAGGTCCGCGCCAATTCGATGCCTGCGGCCCCCCTTGCGCAGTCGCTTTCAACCCATCCGGATGCGCTGCGCGCCGCGCAGGAAGGCATCTTGGCGCTGCAGCGACTCCAGGAGCAAACCGCGCAGTTGCACAAGCAATTTCTTGAGGGTCAGGAATCGGCTCGAATCGCGATTCAATCATTGCTGGCACTGCACACTGGCGCCTCGATCCAGGCGCCCGCGGCTTCCGTACCTGCTAATTCTTCGATGACCCCGCCCCCCGGTGCTGCATCGGGTCCGGCGCACATCAGGGCGGTGGCGGTCAATGTGAACACTCCCGCAAGTGTCGTTGCGTCGGTCGACTCGCCGGCCGCAGATCCGGTGGTTCCAGCCGGAGCGTCGCTTGACTGGTCCATGTATGAGCGAGCGGTACTCGAAGTCGTGTCCGAGAAAACCGGCTATCCGAGTGAAATGTTGAATCTCGAGATGGGAATGGATGCTGACCTCGGAATCGACTCCATCAAGCGCGTCGAGATCATGGCGGCGTTGCGCAGTCGCCTCCCGCGGGCGCCAGAGATCAAGCCGGAGCATCTTGGATCCCTGCAAACGCTCGAGCAAGTCGTGTCTTTTCTGGCGGCCGGCGCCAAGGGTGGCAGCACCGCGATGGTCCAACCCAAGGCTGAGCCTAACCAGATCGCGGTTATTCGGCAGGTTCTGCTTGGCGTTGTAGCGGAAAAGACCGGTTATCCGGTGGAGATGCTGAACCTTGATATGGGGCTGGATGCGGAT
>CANJDH010000093.1 GCA_947473125.1 Burkholderiales bacterium | reverse complement strand
CATGCGCGCCAGAAACGCCGCCTTGCGCGTCGCTCTGCCATGCACTTCGAATCCCTTTGCCACCGCAAGTGTCATTTGTTTCATTCCCAACCCCTCCCGTTTGCGTCTCGTTCTATGACAACGCCTGCGGGGACTTGTTCAGTGTTTCCTTAGGTCAAAACGGTACATCAAAAATCAT
This sequence comes from Burkholderiales bacterium, assembly GCA_947473125.1. GTDB lineage: Bacteria > Pseudomonadota > Gammaproteobacteria > Burkholderiales > JAEUOS01 > CANJDH01. The sequence continues at coordinate 18,322 of CANJDH010000093.1, read as the reverse complement.
CTTGATGGTGAGCTTGTCGGTGTTCTGGTTGAGCCCGCGGCCGATGCCGAGGTTGAACGGCAGCGGCCCGCGATCGACGTCGAGCGTCAGGAACAGCGTCTTGTCCTGCAAGTCGCCGGGATTGAAATTGCCCCAGCGGCCCTTCTCGTTGTAATACTCGACCCCGGCCGCGACGCCTTCGATCACGCTGCGCGACACCTTGTAGCCGGCACGAAAGCGCGGGTTGCGCGGCGGTGGCACCTCCTGGCTGGCCGACAATGCCCAGCCGAACGCCGGGTTGACCGCGAACAGCCAGTCTTGCGAGCGATGCCCGAGCATGAAGCGCAGCTCGGCGTTGTGGCGCGACGATTCGAATTTCGGAACGATGTTGGACAACTCGAGGTTGACGCCGGCAAAAGCGCCGCCGGTCTTGGCGTCGCCGCGCAGCGGCAGCCACTTGGCACGCAGCTTGTAGCCGCCGAGCGACCAGTTGCCGTCCTTGTAGGCTGCCGGCACATACAGCCCCACGTCGAAGTCGTCGCTGATGCCGTAGGAGAATTCGGGCGTGATGCGCCAGCCGCGATGGGTGGTGACTTCACCGGGGTAGTCGGCCCGGTCGGTACCGCGTCGCGTGGTGTTGACATGCAGCTCAAGGCCAAATTCACCCGGCTTGTTGATGTCGTCGGTGTAGACCTGGATTTCGTCGGGCAGCGCGCCACGGGCGCCGCCTGGTGCGCAGGCCAGAGCCAATATGAAGGAGGCAACGACAAGCTGCGGCCGGCTGAGCAAGAGAACCATGGGGCCGATTGTAGGATGGTAGGGCGTGTCGGACGGCCGTTGCCAAGTGCACCTCTGCGCGCCGCGGCGTGAAACCTGCTGCGGCATGAAACCTGCGACGGCATGAAACCTGCTAACTTCCATGCCAACCATGGAAGCTCGTGTGCATCAACAAAACCCGATCCGTTTCGAGCCGGAAGATGCCGCGCTTGCCGATGCGCTGTTCGCCCATTTGCGCATCGAAAGCCTCGACCCGCCCGGCGTCACGCGCGCGTCCTACGGGGCCGGCGAACGCATGGCCCATGACCTGGCGCGCGCCACGGCCGAACGCCTGCAACTCGAGATCAGCACCGACTTCGCGGGCAACCTCTACATGACGCTTCCCGGGTGCGACCGCAGCGCGCCGTCTGTGATGATCGGCTCGCATATGGACAGCGTGCCGCACGGCGGCAACTACGACGGCGCCGCCGGCGTGGTTGCGGGGCTGATCGCGCAGGCGCGCCTGCGTCGCCAGGGGCGCACGCCCAAAGCCGACATCACCGTCATGGCGATTCGCGCCGAAGAGCTCTCCTGGTTTCCGGCTCATTACATCGGCAGCCGCGCCGCCTTCGGGCGCCTGCCACCCGAAGCGCTCGACGTGGTGCGCTTCGACACCGGCCGCAGCCTGCGCGAGCACCTGCACGAAGAAGGGTTCGATGCGCAGGCGGTTCACGACGGCAGGCGCCACCTCGACCCCGCGCGCATCGGCACCTACCTCGAGCTGCACATCGAACAGGGCCCGGCGCTGGTCGATGCACAAAAGGCCTGCGGCATCGTCACCGCGATTCGCGGCAACCTGCGCTTCAAGCATGCGCGCGTGCTCGGCCAATACGGCCATGCCGGCGCGGTGCCGCGTGCAGCACGGCGCGATGCCCTGTTCGCTGCGACCGAATTTGCGTCGCGCCTTGAGGCACTGTGGCTGGAACAGGAGCGCGCCGGCCACGACCTTGTGTGCACCGTCGGCCAGTTCTTCACCGACAGCGCCGTGCACACCATGACCAAGATACCAGGCGAGGTGCGCTTCACCATGGACATTCGCAGCCACGACGACGCGGTGTTGACGGGCATGCAGGCGCAGTTGGGCGCACTCGCCGCCGAGATTGGCGAACGCCGCAAGGTGCTGATTGACATCGGCGATCCGATTCGCGCCAATGCGGCCGTGATGGACGCGCGCCTGCGCACGCTGCTGCGCCAGATTGCAACCGAACAGGGCATCGACGCGCCCGATATCGCCAGCGGCGCGGGGCACGACTGCGCGGTGTTCTCGCGCGAGGACATCCCCTGCGCGATGATCTTCGTGCGCAACGACCACGGCAGCCACAACCCGGACGAGGCAATGGAAATCGCCGATTTTGGCGAGGCGTGCCGTTTGTTGTTCGGGCTGCTGGATCAGCTGGCCTGAGCCACAAGGCCGGCAGGGGGTAAAAGAGGCGGGCCTGAAAGTCGCTCCCACCAAGGGTTTCCGGCCTGTTCCCCGCCGACGGCTAATTGCCCTGACGACGCTCTTCGGCTGTCGGGCGCACGCGGCGCAGCAGGTCGTTGAGGTCATCGACCGGGATGCCGATGCCTTCGGAAATGATTTCGCGGCGCTCCAGGCGCTTGGCGCGGGCAACTTCGCGCTCATGCTGGTTCATCTGCGTCGGACGGTCCGACTCGTCCACCGGCTCGCGCGGTGCTGCTGCCGGCCGCACCGCATCTTCGTGGATGCGGATCAACGCCGTCTCGCTGGTGGGCCCCGGAACCGGGCTGGCATCGACAGACTGCGCATGGGCGCTCGGCGCCGCAAGCATGCCGACAAGCGCAAACAGAAGGGGGGAAAGCAATGTGGCCAATGTGGCAACTGGGCGCAATGTCATGGCGGCCTCCGTGTACGTGATCGATGTCAAATTTTACGGGTGCAGCCATGCCGCCGGATGCGGCGATTTGTAAACAAATGCGTCAGAAAACGCCGCCCAAGCGGGCGGCAATAGCCGCGTGCGCGTCACCAGCGTTGATGCGGCCTCCCGGCCGCACCAGGGTGCCAATGCTCAGCCCAGCAGCTTTTTGACCCGCTCCGGCGTCAACGGATAGCGCCGCATGGAAACACCTGATTTCACACGGCGAGGAAACAAGACCCGCTCCCACCAATGGTTTCGGGCCGGCCCCGGTCGAGGCCCGGCTACTTGGCGAACCGGTAAAAGTCCTGATTCAGGTAGGCCACCAGGTCTTCCAGTTCCTGCCTGGTGAACTTCGGGTTGTAGCGGTCGTTCCAGCGATCCACTTCTTTTTTGAGCGCCGGGAGCGATTTCACCTTGGCGCGCCCCGGCACGTAGAGCTCCGTACCGTGGCAGCCCAGGCAGGCCGCATGCAGGGCCGCGCCGCGCACGGCGTCCCCCGCCGCGAAGGCCGGAACGGCGACCAGCACCCACGACAAGCCGAAGGCCCATGCGAGCAGGCGGTAATTCATGGCTTGCCGCCCGATTGTTTTGGCGGCTCCGGCTCACGCAGTTGCAGGCCGCGCACGCGTGCGCGCTCGCGTATCTGCGCAGTGTGGTCGCCGCGCACCTGGCTTCTTCCGCCGGGCTTTTGGCGGCGCGAATGCGCTGGCGGTAACGCTCGCGTTCCTGCGATGTCATCAACTCCGAACCGGGGATGATTTCCCGTTTCACGCTTGCCGCGGTTTGTTCCGTGGGCGGCGCGGCAGTCTGGGCGCCCGCGCCCGCACTGCACAGTGCAAGTGCCAGCAGGCAAAGCATGGATCGTTGCTGCATCATTACCCCCTTCCGCAGATAAGGCTGCGGAATCTGATGGTGATTCTCCTGCAGCGCAGGGTGGGCGGATTGACGCAGGTCAACCGGCAGGACGATCACTGCACTTCCACCGGCCTCACAACAACCGCGCAGATTGCCCCTGTTTCGTGAGCAGCGTCACAGCTGCCTTGTCGAACGACACAAACGTCTCCCCACCGAGCCAGCTTCCCTCGTAGGCGATCACGCCATCGGCGAAATCGCCGCCGGCATCGAGCACAGACAAACCCGCCTCCACCGCCGGCCGGTTCATTTCGACGTTTGCCGTGTCTGACAGTGCGCGGATCGCAGCGGCCACGTCAGCGGGCTGAAACCCGTAGACGCTGCGCAGCACCCAGACAAACTCGCACAGACACGGCAGGGCAACGGCGATCAACTCTGCGTCGGTCAGGGCCTTGACGGCGATCTTCGCTTGCGCCGCATCGTCGCGCACGACCGCGCGAACCAGCACGTTGGTATCGACGGCAAGCTTCATTTCTTGCCGGCCCATCCCTGCGCGGTGGCCCGGTTGATTTCCTCAAGCGTGGCCACCTTCGTCGTCTTGCCGGCGAGCAAGCCGACGAAACCCTTGATCGCCCCGCCGGGTCGGGCCGCCTTGAGCATGCCCCGGCCATCCGGCAATAGATCGAGTTCGATCTTTTCACCGGGCTTGATGCCCAAGTGTTGCAGTACGTCTTTTCTGAAGGTCACCTGCCCTTTGGCAGTAACGGTTAGTGTGGTCATGGCGATGCCCTCGCGGATTACTGATGCAGCGTATAGTAATGCAAAATTACCTTACCAACAAGGTCCGTGGCAGCGCCGCACACCTCACCACCAACTCCAGTTCGCACTGTGCAGATGGCGCGGCTCGAACACCGGGTCGTATCCGGGATCATTCAGCCAGCGGCGCAACTGGCGATCGTTCAGCGTATTGAATTTCCGCTTGAACAGCCGGCGATACCAACGCGGTGCGGCGCTGGCCATCGTCATCTCGCGGTCGGAATGAAAGCGCGCAATTTCCTTGCGACCGGCGCGCGAATGCGCGTCGATCCTGCGCCAGGTGAAAGCTGCGGCGTCGAAGTCGCGCAGCACCCAAGCGTACTCGTGCCGCTCGTTACGGCGACGAAAGGTACGGGACATGATGTTTCTCCTCTAAAGTTGAGAGTTACATCACGGTTGCCTCCTGCGCATGGCGAAATGGTTGATCAAGGGCGCGGAGAATAGCGACTGCGAGATTCAGCGTAAAAGGGAATCGATTCGCGTTGTCGCGTGATCACAACGGTGTGATTGCATGCGGCTGGTACGTCGGTATCATCGCTGCACCCGCCAGAGGCCAAACATGGAACACCAGATCCAACTCCACGTCGAAAAACTGCCCGAAGGCGTATACCTTGCGACCAGCCAGCAAGTGCAGGGCCTTGTCGCTCAGGGCGCACGATTCAGGAAGCGATCGAATTGGCGCGCGACATCGCCAAGAAGCTCATCGAGTTGCAGCATGGAGCAATGCGTTAGGCGGGCCGAAAGCCGCTCCCACCAAAGGTTTGCAAGCGATATAAACCTCCTGTAAACTGGGGATAGTAGTATCTACTCTCGTCGCCATGAACCCACCGTCGCTGCTTGATGCCCGTAAGGCCGCCCGTGCCGCAAAGCACCGGCAGGATGACGCCTTGCGCGCACTGCATGAGCGCGCGCTTGCGTTGGTGTCGGACCAATCACACGCTCCCGCCATCATGGCCAGCGCACTCGCGGCCATTGCCAAGTGGGAAAGCGCACGCACGTGCAGCCCGTTCTATGTAGAAGCGTGGCGCCGTATTCTGGCAAATCCGGTTGAGGGGCTGCGACAGCAGGTTCTGCAGCCGGGAGCGCCCAATGGTGTTGCTCTCATGCACAACACGCCGTTCGGCTTCTTGTTGCGCGAACCAGCTGCCGCGTGAACCGCGGACATATTCAAAATCTCCTCGGTGAAGCGGCAAGGCTCACCAATCATCGCGATTACGTCATCATCGGCAGCCTCTCGGTCTTGGGGGCGGTGGCAAGCCCACCCGAAACCATGGTCTTTTCGATAGACGTCGATCTGTATCCCAAAAACGACCCGGGGCGTATCTCCGAGATCGCATCCCAACTTGGGCTCGGTAGCGATTTTGAGCAGCGGCATGGCTATTACGCTGATGTTGTCTCCCCCATGCTGCCCACACTGCCTGAGGGTTGGCAGCAACGCCTGATCAGCCTCACTTTTGAGAACGGCGTCACGGCATGGTTTCTGGAGCCGAACGATGCGGCCATATCAAAGTACGTTCGCGCCGAACCGCGTGACCGTGAATGGATTTGGGCGGGGCTTCAGTCGGACATTCTCTCTGCCGCAGCCATCGAATACCGGATGCGCGAAACCACGATGGAATCTGACGAGCGAGCAAGGGCAAAGCATGCGTTTGCCGAAGATCAGGTCCGATTGAACACCAACGGGTAGATTCCCCAAGCTTGCGGCGGAGGGCGATAGTCAGAAGCTTTGGTTTCCGGGCTGATGCGCTTCACCGCCTCGCCGACGACGAGCAGGTCGACGTCGGATTCCTCGCTATCGTTACCGCGTGCCGCCGAACCGAACACGCGCACGTTCCGCGCCCCAGCCTTGGCAGCCAGTGCCAGAATCTCGTTGCGTTTCAATTTCAGAAGTTCGGAGGGGCGCATCGTGATTTTGGGCTTCTAAAAGGGCAATGGGCATTCAAAACCCCGTCCCTCAAGTATTGTAAAATGGTTACATGGGCATAACCACTGAACGCATCGTTCTGGACACCTGTGTGTTGGTTTCGGCAGCGCGTTCACGCGAAGGCGCGAGCTTTTCACTGGTGTCATCATTGCCCGATCCACGTTTCCGGATTTGCCTGTCGGTGGCACTTTATACCGAATGGCAATCTATCCTCACGCGCCCCGAGCACTTGCCTCCCGGCACAGATGCGGAAATGGCATTGGGGTTCACGCGTTACCTGGCGTCAATAGCGCACTTGCAAGATGTACATTTTTTATGGCGGCCGTTCCTGCGCGATCCGGACGACGACATGGTGCTCGAATGCGCCATCGCGTCCGGAGCGAACACCATCGTGACGCACAACCTGAAAGACTTTGTGCGCGCTCGTTCGCTCGGCGTACAAGCGAAGACTCCTGGGCAGTTTTTGAAGAACCTGAAAGGAAAATAATCATGACCGCACTCACCGTACGTCTACCCAACTCGGTGCATGAAACCATCAAGGAGCTGGCCAAGCGCGATGGCATTTCCGTCAACCAGTTCATCGCCAGCGCCGCAGCCGAGAAAATGGCTTCGTTCTTGACCGTCGAGCACCTCAAACGTGAAGCGGCGAAAGGTTCACGCAAGGACTTCGAGAAGTTTTTGCGCAAGGTACCAAGCGTGCCGCCGATGCCAGGAGATGAGCGCGAGTAGTCCACGGGGAGCGCGGCATATATTGCCAAGACCCGCCCCCACCAACGATCTCCGGCCCATGTCACAGATTTGGTCGCCCCCGTGTCTAAGGATATACACCCCTTACACTGGAGCCCAAGATGACCGCCGCATCCTTTTCCATCCCCGCCATCCGCGCCCTGCCACCCACCCCCTGGCGCCAGGCCGGCTTCTGGATAGCGATGCTGATTGCCGCCCTCATGTATCTCAACGCCGTGCTGCTCTCGATCCAGCCCGGCGTCTACAACCTCGCGGTGCGCATGCTCGGCAACCGCGATGACGCCGCCGACGCCGCGCAGGAAATATTGATGAAGGTCGTCACGCATCTGAGCAGCTTCAGAGGTGACGCCGCCTTCACCACCTGGGTGTTCCAGATTGCGCGCAACCACCTGCTCACCGCCAGCACCCGCAGCCGCGAATCGCCCGAAGTCTCGCTCGACGCCATTGCCGAACGCCTGCAGACCGGCCTCGACTTCGCCGCCGCGTATCGGCAGCGCCTCGCCCGCACCCGGGCCGTACTCGACCCGTTTGTCCAACGCACCTGCGGCCTCGCCAATAGCGAAGCCGCCTGCCGCTGCGAGCGCCAATTGCCGGCCATCAAACACCTGCGCGCCCACCCCGAATACCGCGCCCCGGAATCGATGATCGGCGCGACTCGCGCAGTGTTGCGCAGTGCCGGATATTGGGATGGCAAGGGAGGGCGGTCGTTGCAATAGGCCTGAGAGGCGCTCCCACCAAGGGTTTGTGCGGATTCGGAAGGTAAAGTACCTGGGGCAGTTAGAGCCGGAACCCGCTTGAGTGCCGCCTTTTCATCGCCCGACAATATGTCTGATATGACATATAATAGACGTGTGACCAAACCGGACAAAATTGTTCTCTGGCTCCAAAACGAGCTAAAGACGCCGCCGCTTTCAAGCGCGGCTCGGATGGAGGCGGGTGGATTGCTACGGCGTTTGCAACGCGGCGAACTCATCGCCCTACCCCATTCACGGCCCATGCCACGCATCGGCCAGGGCTGCCACGAATTGCGTATCCCTGACGCTGGCAAGACATGGAGGATCATGTATCACTTGGATACCGACGCAGTTGTCATCCTCGATGTGTTCGCCAAGACCACGACAAAAACGCCCGATGATGTCATCGATTTATGCAAGCACCGCTTGCGGCACTATCGAACCCTCACGCAAGACAAGGAGTAATCACATGACCCCGGAAAAACTCAAACGCCTGCGCGCCGCCGGCTGGCACGCCGGAACGCCCAAGGAATTCTTGAAGATGACAGACGAAGAAGCCGCTCTCGTCGAAATCAAACTCGCACTGACCGATGCGGTTCGGCAGACGCGCATCAAGCGAAAACTTTCGCAGACCGACCTGGCACTGCGCATCAAATCGAGCCAGTCGCGGGTTGCCAAAATAGAGGCGGGGGATGCCTCGGTATCGCTGGACCTGATCGTGCGCGCGCTGTTCGCGGTGGGCGCAACGAAGCAGGAAGTACAGAGGACGTTTGCATCGAAGATGCTGGCAGCGGCATAGCGACAATGTCCTGAGACCCGCTCCCACCAAGGATTTCAGGCCATTCTCCCTCTGGGAAGCTAGTCCGTCCGCCGCCGCTCGACCTTGCCTTAAGTTAACCGCGGGGCAGGTATTTATCCATTACCGCATCAAGGCGCCCTGACAACACGCCGAGCTTCGGCGCGCGCCTTGCGGTTCGCCTTGCGCTTAGGATTCGGTGGGCAACTCCCCGCGCGGCGCGGGGCGCACCTTCTTGAACGCCGCGCGCCAGACCGCACTCGGCTGCACCCAAAGCTTTCTGATGGCGCTCGACCGCGAGCAACGCCTCGTCTACCTGCTCGACAGCGTATTCAACCTCTCGTCACAGGAAGCGGCAGACGTGCTCGACATCAGCGCCGCCGCGTATCGCCAGCGCCTCGCCCGCACCCGGGCCGTGCTCGACCCGTTCGTCAAACGCACCTGCGGCCTCGCCAACAGCGAAGCCGCCTGCCGCTGCGAGCGCCAATTGCCCGCCATCAAACACCTGCTCGCCCACGAACCCTCTGGCACCAAACCAGCCACGGTCATCGCCATCCACCGCGCCGAACTGGCCGAAGCCGAACGCCAATTCGACCAACTGCTGCACCTCTCCGATGCGGCAGCACTGCTGCGCGCCCACCCCGAATACCGCGCACCGGAATCGATGATCGGCGCGATTCGCGCGGTGTTGCGCAGCGCGGGTTATTGGGATGGCGAAGGCGGGCGTTCGTTGCAATAGGCTGGAGAAGCGCTCCCACCAAGGGTTATAGGTAGATCAGATGCTTACGCGCTCGGCCACATTGCCCGCCACAGCATTGCGCGGTATAGTGGCTCTTCAACTCTCTCCTTGAGAGGCACTCCATGAACCAGAACGCGATTCTTTCCGACCCTGACATTCTGTCCGGCACACCCTGCTTTGCGGGAACGAGGGTGCCGGTGCGCATTTTGTTCGAGTATCTTGAAGCCAACGAATCGCTGGACGTGTTTCTCGATGACTTCCCGTCGGTGACGCGCGAGCAAGCTGTCTGGGTACTGGAAAAGAGCAAGCAGACGTTGCTGGCGGCGTGAGGGTACTGCTCGACGAATCGGTGCCGCGCCGGCTCGGCTTCGATCTGGCTCCGCACTTTGTCCGCTCGGTTCAAACCATGGGCTGGGCTGGCCTGAAGAACGGCGCACTCCTCGCTAAAGCGCAAAGCGAATTTGATGTGCTGGTCACCGCGGACCGCAATCTGCGCTACCAGCAGAACGCAGAGTTACTGCCGATGGCCGTGATCGTCATGCTCGGCAGCGACAACACCTACCAGACGCTCAAGTTAATCGTGCCTGCACTTTTGGAGAGATTGGCCGGCATCGGAAAAGGTGAGGTTGCTGAAGTTGGCAGCCCAGCCTCCTGATCAACAAGTCACGCCAGATCGTCACAAATGGCCGAAGCCGAACGCCAGTTTGACCAACTGCTGCACCTCTCTGATGCCGCCGCACTGCTGCGCGCCCACCCCGAATACCGCGCGTCGGAATCGATGATCGGCGCGATTCGCGCAGTGTTGCGCAGCGCGGGTTATTGGGATGGCGAGGGCGGGCGTTCGTTGCAATAGGCCGGAGAGGCTCTCCCACCAAGGGTTTCCGGCGCTGAGTCCAAAGCGGATAGCCCTAGTACTTGATGTAGTAATCCCAATCCGGCTTCCATGGCACGGCTGTTACGAAGTATCCAAAGCGATTGATGTGGTGATAGCCGTTACCAATACTCCATAGAGTCGATCGCGGCCTGTCCTCAATAGTCAACGTCCAGACGTGTTCGTCTTTCTGGGCATGCACAAATCGCTCGGGCGATCCGTCATCGAGAAAAAGCAGTCCGTTGCAACTGGCGTTTTTCTCAAATGGATTTGCGATTGGCTTGAACTGTTCCACCCATCGCCAAAACGGAATCCGCTTGGTGAATCGCCCCGGTTTTCGTGGAGGCTGGTTGGTTTAAGTTAATGCCACCGAAGTGGCGTTGTCGGTGAGTTGCCGATAGTAGTTTGCCTCAGCTTCGGCAGGCGGAATATAGCCGATTGATCCGAGCAGGCGGTGGTGGTTGAACCATGAAACCCATTCAAGGGTTGCCAGTTCGACGGACTCCTTGGTTTTCCAGGGGGCACGACGGTGGATCAATTCAGCCTTGTACAACCCGTTGATCGTTTCGGCCAAGGCGTTGTCGTAGCTGTCGCCACGACTGCCCACCGAGGGTTCTATCCCGGCCTGGGCGAGGCGCTCGGTGTAGAGAATGGAGACGTACTGGGATCCTCTGTCCGAATGGTGAACCAATGCATCCTGGCGCTCTGGCTGGCGGTCGTACAAGGCCTGCTCCAGGGCATCGAGCACGAAGTCGGTTCGCATTGAACTGCTGACGCGCCAGCCCACGATGCGCCGGGCGAACACGTCGATCACGAAGGCCACATACAGCCAGCCCTGCCAGGTTGAGACATAGGTGAAGTCCGACACCCACAACTGGTTGGGACGATCGGCTTTGAACCTGCGATTGACCCGGTCCAGCGGACAAGGCACAGCCCTGTCCTGAACCGTGGTACGCACCACCTTGCCACGCCGGACACCTTGCAAGCCCAGCCGTTTCATCAGCCGCTCGACCGTACAGCGGGCCACCGCCGTGCCTTCGCGGTTCATCTGCTTCCAGACCTTGTCCGCGCCATAGACCTGCATGTTGGCCTGCCAGACTTGCTCAACTCGCGGTATCAACGTGTCATCTTTCTTCAAGCGGGCGCTGCGCAACTCTGGCATGCGCTGGCAAGCAGTATGGCGCCGATACCCTGACGGGGCAATCTGCATCACTTCGCAGATCGGCTCGACCCCGTGCGTATCGCGGTACTGGTCGACAAAGCTCCTCAAGACTTGAGCCGGCGGTCGAGCTCCGCCTGGGCAAAAAAAGCGCTTGCAAGCTTCAGAATCTCGTTGGCCCGGCGCAGTTCCTTGACCTCGCGCTCCAGCCCTTTGATGCGGTCACGCTCCTCGCTGGTGATGCCTTCGCGCATGCCGGTGTCAACCTCGTGTTTACGCACCCATTCGTGCAGCGTTTGCGGCACGCAGCCGATCTTGGGCGCAATCGACTCAATGGCGGCCCACAGCGATGGGTACTCGCCACGGTGCTCCTGCACCATCCTCACTGCGCGTTCTCTTACTTCCGGGGAAAAACGGTTTGATTTGCTCATGGCTCCATCTTCTCAGAGTTCGGAGCCTCCTTAATTCCCGGGGCGATTCATGGATTGCCTCGACACTTCTTCCACTTAAGCTCCCAAAAATACGTTTTGGTTGTGCCAAGTCAGAAACGCGGGGTCCGGGACAAAGCGTTGCGGAAGTTCAATCGACTTTCCTCGTAACTCCAGCAGTGCATGCTTTGCAAAGGCCCCAGAGTCAGCCTTGATCAAGCTCTTGGATACGCTAATCGTCATGTTCGGCAGCACTGTAATGAGGCCCCGATCAAAAGCTTTGTCGTGAAGGGCGGACAGGCATAGCCCGTTTCGAGGGTTCAGACGATTCGCTTTGTCCTTTCCCCATGGAATGATGTGGCTGGCAAGAAGCAGCCTCGCATCCGAAAGCCCGGTCATGCAGCATCTGCCTTGAAAACCACTGAGAACAGATTTTCTGAAAAACGATTGCTTGATGCGAGTCTCTACCCATTGCCGCTTCGTTTCTCCCGTGTAGTCCTGATCTTCAACATCGGAAGTTTCATCGAAGGTCTTCAAACCCGCTTCTGCACGCAGATTGGCTTCAATCAGTTGACTTTGAACAGCGAGACTTTCCCAATCAGCATGGAATTCATCCCATATTTGCCTGTCCGCTGCGGCAGCATTGCCCAACCCAGTCCGTCCCGTGCTTGTAATGGCGGGATCTAGACTCGCAAAATTAACTAGCTTCATCGCGACAGATGATGGCGTCCGCCCAATCAACGCCGCGAGAGCGATGATCTCCTTGTTCCGTTGATGCAGCTTCCCGTAAGGCAATCGACAATACAAATTGAAGGCGACCTTCAATTCATCTTTTGTCCATCGTGTCGACGGCATTGCCTCTATCTCGGAATAGAAGACACGGTGCGAGTATCTCTAGCGCCCTAGCAGGGCGCTAGGGTCACTTCAACCGCACGCCCCCACCGCCCCACAAGCCGTACAGAACTCGCAACCGTCCTTCTTGATCACGGTGTAGTTGCCGCACTCGGTGCACAGCCCGCCCTGCATCACCTTGGCGTCGGTGTCGCCGTTCTTGCCGCCCATCGCGGGCGCTTCGAGGATGCCCATTTCACGCGTGGGCATGCCTTCTTCGGTGAGCACGCCGAGCATGGCGTAGCGGTGGATGATAAGCCGGGCCAGATACGCCACCGTGGAGGGCCAGGTTTGCTGGCGGCGCTCGCCGGGCACGAAGGCCATGAAGTCGCCGAGCGGCTCTGCGTAGTTGAGGAGCTTGCGCAGTTTCATGCCGATCCAGGCCGGGTCGAGCACGCGCATGTCGAGCGAGAGGATGCGGGCCAGGCCGTCGAGGGCGCGCGGGTAGTTGCCCGAGAGCCACATCGAGTAGGGGCGCGTCATGCCGTCGGGCAGGAGCACTTCTTTCAGGCCCAAGACGAATTCTTCGCCGCTGGCCGGGTTGTTGATGTCCACTGTCCATGAGAGCGTGCCGTCGGTGCCGGTGCGCGGCTCTTGCACGGCGAACATGGCGTCGAGCACGGGGTGCGGGCGGCCTTCGGGGCTCAAGAGGTCGGGCGCTTTTTCGTCGAGGGCGCCCAGTTGGTCACAACGCCAGCGCACCACCTGTGCCATGCCCGCTGCCACGCTGGGCACATAGCGCTTTTCGCCATGCGGGGGGAACGGCAGTTCGAAGGTGGCGTCACCCGGCGTCTTGGCGAGCACGTCGAGTTTGAGGTTGAGCCAGGCGCGGTCGTTGACACGCATGTCCATCGAGAGGGTTTTGGCAACGGCGCCCAAACCGCGCGGCTGGTCGGTGCCGTTGGCCCACACTTCGAAGGGAAAGTTGCGGCCTTCTTCTTCGATGTGGCCGACGAAGAGGCCGAATTCGCCGCCGGGGTGGCGCATCATGTAGGTCCACGCGGTGTTGCCGCCGGGCAGTTCGGGGCGGCCGGGCCAGCGCAAGCTTGCCAGCACCGGGGCCGGCAGGCTCTTGATGGAGAGGCGCTTGTTGGCGTCCATCTGCACGTCGTTGGGCGCATTTTTGTTCGACCCGGCATCTTTCTTCGCATCGGCCTTGGGGTCGGCCGGGGTAGTCACCGACAGCACCGAGCCCAACACGGCGTTGGGCCGGTAGGTGGCAAGGCCCTTCAAACCCGACTTCCACGCACTCAAGTACAGATGCTCGAACTCGGCGTAGGGGTAGTCTTCCGGCACGTTCACCGTTTTCGAAATGCTGGTGTCGATGGCGGGCGCGACGGCAGCGACCATTTGCTCGTGCGCTTCGGCGGAGATTTCGAGCGCGGTCACAAAGTAGGCTGGCAGCTTGCTGACATCACCGCCCAGGTATTTGTACAAACGCCATGCGTAGTCTTCGACTGCGTACTGCTTGTGGGTGCCGTCGGCCATGCGCTTTTTGCGCGTGTAGGTCCAGGAGAACGGCGGTTCGATGCCGTTCGAGGCGTTGTCGGCAAACGCCAGGCTGATGGTGCCGGTCGGCGCGATCGAGAGCAGGTGCGAGTTGCGCGTGCCGTGCTTGCGGATTTTTTCCTTGATGTCGTGCGGCAGGCGCGAGGCGAAGTTGCCGCCCGACAAATACATGTCGGCGTTGAACATTTCAAACGCACCGCGTTCGCGGGCCAGCTCCACCGAGTAAAGGTAGGCGCGGTCGCGCATGGCTTCGGTGATCTTGGTGGCCATGGCACGCGCTTCGGCCGTGTCGTAGCGCAGCTTCATCATGATCAGCGCGTCGCCGAGGCCGGTGAAGCCCAAACCGACGCGGCGCTTGGCCATGGCTTCGGCCTGCTGCTCGGGCAGCGGCCAGTGGGTCGCATCCAACACGTTGTCGAGCATGCGCGTTGACACATCGACCACCTTGCCGAAGGCGGTGAAGTCGAACGCCGCTTCGTCGCTGAACGGCTTCTTGACGAACTTGGTGAGGTTGATCGACCCCAGGCAGCAGCAGCCGTAGGGAGGCAGCGGCTGCTCGGCGCAGGGGTTGGTGGCCTCCATCGTTTCGCAGTAATAGAGGTTGTTGTCTTTGTTGATGCGGTCGAGAAACAAGATGCCCGGCTCGGCGTGGTCGTAGGTCGAGCGCATGATCTGGTCCCACAGCTCACGCGCGGGCACCTTGCGGTAGACCCACTGGCCGTCGGCGCGCTGGTAGGCGCCTTTTTCCATGATCGCGGTTGAGGGCTGCGCCTTGTGCGCGAGCTCGACGTCGCCGCCGGCTTCCACCGCCTGCATGAAGGCATCGGTAACGCCGACCGAGACGTTGAAGTTGGTCAGGTCGCCATGGTCTTTGGCGTGGATGAACTGCTCGACATCGGGGTGGTCGCAACGCAGCACACCCATCTGGGCGCCGCGGCGTGCGCCGGCCGATTCGACGGTTTCGCACGAGCGGTCGAACACGCGCATGTACGACACCGGGCCGGACGCGCGCGAGTTGGTGCCCTTCACATGGGCGCCCACCGGGCGGATCGACGAAAAGTCATAACCGACACCGCCGCCGCGGCGCATGGTCTCTGCGGCCTGGGCCAGCGCGGTGTAAATGCCGGGGCGGCCGTCGACCACTTCAGTGATCGAATCGCCCACCGGCTGCACGAAGCAGTTGATCAGCGTGGCGGTGAGGTTGGTGCCGGCGGCGGAATTGATGCGCCCGGCCGGCACAAAGCCATTTTGCTGGGCCCAGAGAAACTGTTTTTCCCAATGTGAGCGTTTGCTCTCGACTTCAACGGCTGCCAGCGCGTGGGCAATACGGCGGCGAACTTCATCGACGGTCTGCTCGGTGCCCTTGGCATATTTCTCGACGAGCACCTCGCCTGAGATTTCTTGTTCCGGCATCGAGGAGATTTTGGGAAGTTGTTTCGAATCAATGGTTTCCATAATCATCCTCATGTAAAAGTGCAATCAGCATACGCTTCATTTTTTTGAAATAAAAGCCCCTTGTAAAACGGCTTGGGACAGCGGTTTTCAGGGCATCTGCCCGGACAGGCGCATGGACAGCCGCTCTACAGGTAGTATGGCCTGAGAGGCTTGTCTACCAAGGGTTGTGGGGCCGCCTTGCCCACTGTGTCAAGGCTGTGACAGGCCCGGTATCCGCCGGCCGCCCGCGCCGCGCGGGCGCGAAGGATACAGGTTTGGCCCCAGCGCCGGCCAGGCTATTTGCGCCGATCCTGGGAGCGCATATCCTGGCGCCGTTCACCGCCCAGAGCGGCCAACAGATGGGTCAACGCCTGTTGCGCCTGGGCCGCGCAACCGCCGCTTACACGGTCGCGCTCATGCATGATCCAGTGCGCCAGCATCGCGCGCAGGGTCTCGCGGCCGGTATCGCTCTGGGCCAGCACGTTGAGCTCGATCAGCGCGGTGGTGGCGGTGAGATCGTCTTCATGCACGATCGCCTTGACGGCGATGTCCACATCTCCGGGGGTGACGTCGCACCCGAGGAGTTCGCACACTTCGTTGCGTAAATCGTCGTATCCGCCAATCATGGTTGCCTCCTGAGCGGTTTTATCCAGCTTCAGGCTACGCCGTTGCGGGCGCGCGCAGATTGACTTGGCGCAAAGGAGCAACGGGTAGGCTTGCGCCGCCCACCCGCCGCTCCTCGGGTCGGCTTATTCGGCCTGGATGTTCAGGCTCTTGACGATCTTGGCCCAGCGCTCGAACTCGGCGCTGACAAACCCGCCCACCGCCTGCGGGTTGCCGGTGCCTTCGGCGATCGAACCGAGGGTGAGCATGCGCTCGACCACTTCGGGGTTGCGCAGGATGCGGTCGAGCTCGCGGTTGATGCGCGTCACCGCCTCGGCCGGCGTGCCGGTGGGCGCGAACAGGATGTTCCAGCCGGTGTATTCAAAGCCGGCGAAGGTGTCGCCCACCGTGGGGGTATTGGGCAGGCCGGGCAGGCGCTGCGGCGTGCTCACGGCAAGGGCCGTGAGGCGGCCTGCATTGATCTGCGGGATCAGCGCGGCCGACGGCAGGCACAGCAACTGGATGCGGCCGCCGATCGCGTCCTGGATCGCTTCGGGTGCCTTCTGGTAGGGCACCTGGATGAACTTGGCGCCGCCCAGCGAGGCGACCATGTCGGCGAGCATGCCCGAGAAGGTCTTGGGCCCTTCGGTGCCGATCGAGACCTTGTCGGGCTGCGCCTTGGCCAGCGCCAGCGCTTCGGCGAGCGTTTTCACGTTGGCCGAGGGGCTGGCCGCGATCAGGAACGGGCTCTTGCCGATCATCGCGACCGGCATGAAATCCTTTTTCGGATCGTACGGCAGGTTCTTGAAGGTGTAGACATTGGTGACGATGGCGGCAGTGGTGCCGTAGTAGAAGGTGTAGCCGTCGGGTGCCGACTTGGCGGCAGCCTGCGCGCCGATCACGTTTTGGCCGCCGGGTCGGTTTTCGATCACGATCGGCTGGCCCAGCGCCTTGGAAAGGTGCTCGGCCACATAGCGCGAGATCACGTCGGGCCCGGAGCCGGCCGGCTGCGACAGGATCCACTTGACCGGCTTGTTGGGCCAGGCCTGAGCGTGGGCACCGTGCGTATGCAACAGCGCTGCCGCGCCGAGGGCAAGAATGCCGAGTATTTTTTTCATGGGTGCTGCCTCCTTTGGGATGAACTTACGCAGTGCAGGCGGCGTGGTATGACGCTGCGAGCGATTCGATTTCAGTCACTGTGGATGCTACGCCGTACACGTAGTGATCGGGCCGCACCAGCGCGGCGAGGGCGCCGTGGGTAGCGAACCAGGCAGCAACGATGCCGTCGGCCTCGGGCAGGCCGGCGCCGCCGACCTGGACCAGCTTTGCGCCGGATTGCTGCACCGAAACCAGCGCCGCGACCTTCGCGGCGTCGGCAGCGGCGCCGAGCACCAGGCGCAGGCCGTGGCCGGCGACATCATCGAGCAGCATGCTGCGGCCTTGATGGGTCACGCGCGGCTGCGGAAACAAGGTGCCCCGAGCCAAGGGCGAGCCCTGGGCCGGGTGCGAGCCCGGCGCCAGCAAACCGGTCTCGAGCGGGGGAATCAGGTCTTGCCGTGGCACGCTTTTCACGCTGCCACCGGCTTGCGCCAGCAGTTGCGCGTCGCGCGCACGCGCCTTGGCGACATCGCGCTCGCAGATGGTGTGGCCAATATGCTTGATGGTGGTGGTGACGCGCTTGACATGCGCGCCGCGCTCGGCACCGTAGGTGTCTAGCAATGCATCGCTTGCATGCCCCTGCAAGACATCAATCAATTTCCACGACAGGTTGGCAACGTCGCGTATGCCCTGGCACATGCCCTGCCCGAGGAACGGCGGCTGCTGGTGTGCGGCGTCGCCGGCGAGGAACACGCGCCGTTCGCGCCAGCGGCTTGCCACCAGCGCATGAAAGCGGTAACTGGCACGGCGCCACAGGGTGCCGTCTGCCGGGGTGAGCCAGCGCGACAGCAGCTTCCACACCGCTTCGTCGCTCTCGAAATCCTGCGGGGTCTCGCCGGGCATGAGCATGATTTCCCAGCGGCGATGCTCGCCGACGCCGATGAGAAAAGTGGTGGGCCGCGACGGCTCGCAAAATTGCGCGCTGGTCTTGGGCAATTTGGCAGCGCCTATTGGATTGACACCGACATCGACCACCAGCCAGGGTTCGT
>CANJDH010000092.1 GCA_947473125.1 Burkholderiales bacterium | reverse complement strand
CACCAACAAGCTAATCAGGCTTCGGCCGCTCCAATAGTGAGAGGTCTTGCGATCCCCCTCTTTCCTCCGTAGAGAATATGCGGTATTAGCACAGCTTTCGCTGCGTTATCCCCCGCTACTGGGCACGTTCCGATATATTACTCACCCGTTCGCCACTCGCCGCCGGGATTGCTCCCGCGCTGCCGTTCGACTTGCATGTGTAAGGCATGCCGCCAGCGTTCAATCTGAGCCAGGATCAAACTCTTCAGTTTAATCACTGTTTTGCAGAAATTATCTGCGTCGCCCAACTCAAAATACTGACAGGTAAATCTTTTACAACTTACCTAATATTTCAAGTGTGAGCCTTTGATGCTTATAGCTTTCGGCAATCTTCGGTTTAACCCGAATCTTACCTAGACTCGCCATCAAGCGCCCACACTTATCGGTTGTTAATTTTTAAAGAGCGTTGCCGGGTGTTTCCTTGAACGTTTCGGTGTTTTGAAAATGTTCACCAGCAGAGAAGCGCGATTATGGGCCGTTTTAGGGGGTCTGTCAACACCTTCCGCAAAATATCTTCAAAATACTTGCTGCCGCCCTGAAAGGCGAAAGGATCATCAGCACCGGCCGCGGGAGCCGCGCGCCCTCGCCCGCCGTCGCCTTACTACTACTCTGCTGCTACTTATGCTTGAACGCCGGCTTGCGCTTCTCGACGAATGCGGTCATGCCCTCTTTCTGGTCGTCGGTAGCGAACAGGGAGTGGAACATGCGGCGCTCAAACAGTATCCCCTCTGAAAGGGCCGATTCGTAGGCGCGATTGACCGACTCCTTGGCCGCCATGACTGAGGGCAGGGAATACCCGGCGATGGTGGTGGCCGCTGCCAGCGCCTCGTCGAGCAGTTTGTCGGCCGGCACCACGCGCGATACCAGCCCGGCCCGCTCGGCCTCGGCCGCGTCCATCATGCGTGAGGTCAGCACCAGATCCATGGCTTTGGCCTTGCCCACTGCCCGTGGCAGACGCTGGGTTCCGCCCGCCCCGGGAATCACGCCCAGCTTGATCTCGGGCTGGCCGAATTTGGCGGTGTCAGCCGCAATGATGATGTCGCACATCATGGCCAGCTCACACCCGCCACCAAGGGCGTAGCCGGCCACGGCGGCGATCACCGGCTTGCGCACTTTGCGAATCTGCTCCCAGTTGCGAGTGATGTACTCTGCCTTGTAGACATCCATATAGGTCCACGATGCCATCGCGCCGATGTCCGCGCCTGCGGCGAACGCCTTGTCGCTGCCCGTGAGCACGATCGCGCCAATGGCATCGTCCGCATCGTAGGCGAGCAGGGCCGCCCCGACCTCGTCCATCAGCCCGTCATTGAGGGCATTGAGCTGCTTGGGGCGGTTCAGCGTTATCAGGCCGACGCGGCCCCGGGTATCGGTGAGGATAAATTCAAACGACATGGGATTCTCCAAAAAAAATGGCGCGGCCAGCCGCGCCTTACAACAACTTACCGCGTCAGTGCGGTCAGGCCATGCTTTTAGTCTCAAGCACCCGGAAACGCTGTGCCACGAACGCACTGTCGACCAAGGTTCCATTGCCCGCCGGATTCAGGCCGGACACATGAAAATCGCTGAAGGCGGCTGACTGGTTCATATACACAGGCCCGGTGAAATTGAGGCACAGGGTCGTGCCGGTCGCACCAAACGTTTCCTCAGCGGTACTGCAGGTACCCGCGTCGGTGGAGTGCAGCATGGCCGTGATCGCCCCCTTCTCACGCGCCACCATGGCAGCGCGCGTCAACGACTCCGCCGTGGTGTCGCACTCGACCAGGAAGACGATGGGTCCAAACCATTCGTGCATGTAGACGTCGGTCTGGTCGGCACGTACCCGCACAAACAAGGGGGTGCGCACCATGGCACCGGGGAAATTCGGGTGTTCCAGGGTTTTCGATTCGACCACCACGTCGCCCAAGGCCGCAGCGCCATCGATGCGCGCGTCGTACTCGAACGGCCGCATCATGCCGAGAAATTCGCAGGAGCGCGGCACGTCATTCCACATGCGCTCGAACGCCTGCGCCAGGTGCTCGTCAAACTCGGTGGTGGTTGTGGTGCCCGCCGGGGTAGCGATGCCTTCGCGCGGCGTAAACACCACACGCGGGCTGGTACACATGCGGCCGGCAAACATGGAGGCCGACAGCACCAGGTTGCGCAGCATGCCGGCAAAATTTGCGGTGCTGTCGATCACCACAGGATTGACCGCCGACCCTTCCACGTACACCAGTTTGTCGCGCGCGTTGTCGCGCAGCCAATCGACAAATTCCGTGCCGCCGGTGTAATCGATGAGCTTGACTTCCGGGCGCGCTGCCAGCGCCTGAGCCATCGGTTTCTCGAGTTCGTCCACCACCAGCATGATCAGGTTCGGGTCGAAGCCGGCCTCCTTGAGGAAGTGCCGCGCCACGCCTACCGTGATGGCCAAGGGCAGGATGGCGTTCGCATGCGGCTTCACAATGACGGCATTACCGGTCATCAGGTTGGCGAAAATGCCGGGATAGGCGTTCCAGTTCGGAAAGGTCGAGCAACCAACCACCAGGCCGACGCCACGGCCGACCAGGCGAAACGTCTTCTTCAGGCGCACGGTAGCGGAGCCCTCGCCCTTTTCCCAGAGTGCCTCTACCGGTATCGACTTCATTTCCTGATAGGCCACCGCCACCGCTTCAAGGCCGCGCTCCTGCGCGTGCGGGCCGCCCGACTGGAACGCCATGCCAAACGGCTGGCCGGTCGTATGCATCGTGGCGTATCCGATCTCGAAGCTGCGCAGGTGCAGCTGATGCAGGATCTCCATGCACATGCCGGTGCGCGTATCGACGTCCACTTTCGACCAGCCCTCCCGGGCGCGCACCGAGGCCGGCATGATCGAATTCAAGTTGGTCTTCGGGTATTGGATCCCGAGTTCGATGCGGTACGGCGACTGCTCGCTGCCGACCCGCTCACCGACGCCGGGCTGATCGAGGTAGAAATACGAGCCGCAATAATTCTCGAACGCCTCACGACCCTCGGCCTGCACCACCTCGTTGAAATCGGCGATCCGGTCCGGATACGCGGAAAATGCACCGCGCGTCGCCGTTGCCGCGATCGCAAGGTCCAACAGTCCACGATGGCGTTCAAACAATTCGTCGGACATGCTTCAGTCTCCCTTGTTATGCGGCCGCGAGCAAAATTCTAACCCGTTTGGGGTATTCTTTTATTTGTCCCTCCCTCTGCGCGAGCATCATGAGCCAAAACAGCATCCTTCTCGAGATCAACCACGGCGTCGCCGAAATCACCCTGAATCGCCCCGACAAGCTCAACAGCTTCACACGCGCCATGCATGCCCGGCTGCGCGAAGCCCTCGCCGCAGCGCGAACCGACCCTTCAGTGCGGGCGATTCTCCTGACGGGAGCCGGGCGCGGTTTTTGTGCCGGCCAGGACCTCGCAGACGTGGTCGACCCGGCCACCGGCAAGCCCGGCAAGGTCAACAAAACATTGGCCGAAGACTACAACCCGCTGATCCACATGCTCCAGGAAATCCCGATCCCGGTGGTGTGCGCTGTCAACGGCGTGGCGGCCGGCGCCGGCGCCAACATTGCGCTCGCCTGCGACATCGTTGTCGCGGCCCGCTCCGCCAGCTTCATCCAGGCGTTCGTGAAGATCGGCCTGGTGCCGGACGCCGGCGGCTCCTATGTACTGCCGCGCCTCATCGGCCTGGCACGCGCCAAGGCGCTGGCCATGCTTGGAGACAAGCTTGATGCCGAGACCGCCGAACGCTGGGGCCTGATCTGGCGCTGCGTCGATGACGCAGTGTTGCTGGCCGAAGCGCGCAAACTGGCGCAGCATCTCGCCACCCAACCGACCAAGGCGCTCGGCCTCATCAAGCAGGCGCTGCACGCCTCGCTTGGCAATGACCTCGCCGCGCAACTCGCGGTGGAGCTCGACCATCAGTCGCAATGCGCCGACTCGCACGACTATCAGGAAGGCGTCGGCGCCTTCCTTGAAAAGCGCAAACCCGCGTTCAAGGGGCATTGAGCCGTGGCCATGACGCCCGATGCGCTCGCAAAAGCCTGCGCCGCCAAACTCTGGGAACCGGACACCTGCAGCCAGTGGCTCGGCATGCAGCTCGAAGAGGTGCGCCCCGGCTACGCGCGCATCAGTATGAAAGTGCGCCCGGAATTCCTCAACGGCCACGGCATCTGCCACGGCGGGCTGATGTTCACTCTGGCCGACTCGACTTTCGCCTTCGCCTGCAACAGCCACAATGCGCCAACGGTCGCGGCCGGCTGCTCGATCGAGTTCCTCAAACCGGTGCAGGGCAACGACACCCTCACCGCCGTCGGGCAGGAGCAAATCCTGTCAGGCCGCCACGGCATCTATGACATCCGCGTCAGCAATAGCGCCGGCGAGGTGGTCGCAATGTTTCGCGGCAAGTCGGCACAGCTCAAGGGCCAGATCATCGACAACCCCTGACGCGCGGCGACAAACCCTCAAGAGCCGCTCCCACCAACGATTTCCAGACCATGCCCATGAAAACGTTTGCGCTCGAACCGATCGAAACAGCCAGCCGCGACGAACTGCAGGCCTTGCAGTTGTCGCGCATGCGCGCCTCGCTGCAGCACGCCTACGACAAGGTGCCGCACTACAAGAAGAAATTCGACACGCATGGCGTCCACCCTGGCGACCTGAAAGTCCTTGCCGACCTCGCGAAATTTCCGATGACCACCAAGGCCGACTTGCGCGAAACCTATCCCTTTGGCATGTTTGCCGTGCCGATGGATCAGGTGGTGCGCGTGCATGCCTCGTCCGGCACCACCGGCAAGCCCACCGTGGTCGGCTACACCCGGAACGATATCGACATGTGGGCCGATGTCATGGCGCGTTCGATTCGCGCCGCCGGCGCGCAGCCCGGCGACAAGCTGCATGTGTCCTACGGCTACGGCCTGTTCACCGGCGGTCTCGGGGCCCACTACGGCGGCGAGCGCCTCGGGCTCACGGTGATCCCGTTCGGCGGTGGCCAGACCGAGCGCCAGGTGCAGCTGATGCAGGATTTCAAACCCGACATCATCATGGTCACGCCCTCCTACATGCTGGCCATCGCCGACGAAATGGAAAAACAGGGTATCGACCCGCGCACCAGTTCGCTGCGCATCGGCATTTTCGGCGCCGAGCCCTGGACGCCCGAACTGCGCCTGGAGATCGAACACCGGATCGCACTCGATGCCATCGACATCTACGGCCTGTCGGAAGTCATCGGCCCGGGCGTCGCCCAGGAATGCATCGAGACCAAGGACGGGCTCACCGTCTGGGAAGACCATTTTTATCCGGAGATCGTCGATCCCGAAACCGGCGCGGTCCTGCCCGACGGCGAGTTCGGTGAGCTCGTTTTCACTTCGCTCACCAAGGAAGCCCTGCCGATCGTGCGCTACCGCACCCGCGACCTGACGCGCCTGCTGCCGGGTACTGCACGGACCATGCGCCGCATCCAGAAAATCACCGGCCGCTCGGACGACATGCTGATCATCCGCGGCGTCAACCTGTTTCCGTCGCAAGTCGAAGAGCTGATTTTGAAGCAGCCGAAACTGGCGCCGCACTACCAGATCGAAGTCACGCGCCCCGACAAACTCGACGAAATCACCGTACTGGTCGAACCCAAGCAGGAACTCGCCGGCATGAGCGAAGCCGAGCGTGCGGTCGAAGCGAACCATCTGGTGCATGCCATCAAGACCTTCGTTGGCGTAAGCGCGCGCGTCAGCGTGCTGCCCTTGGGTTCGATCGAGCGGTCGCTCGGCAAAGCCCGCCGGGTGGTCGACAAGCGTCCCAAATAGCGGCGCAATCGGCGCGTATCGGGCCCTCGCACAGCTACCCAGCATCGCCGCCAGGCCTGTCACCCGCACGCATCGCCACACGCCATCACCCATGTCGGCCCGACCCTCCCAGGTGCCCGCCAGACGCCCACCGGCCGCGCTGCACATCCGCACCAAGCCTCTTCGCAAAGGAGACCCACCATGACATTGGCCGTTACTCCCCTTTCGCCCGTCTTCGGCGCCCGCATTGACGGCGTGGACCTGGGCCATCTCGACGACGCGACATTCGACCAGCTGTATGCCGCCTGGCTCAAGCACCACGTGTTGGTGCTGCGCGATCAAACCATTTCCGACCCGCAGTTCGAAGCCTTTTCGGCGCACCTCGGCACCCTTGACCCGCCCCCCAATCAGGGCGCCGGCCGCAAATCGCCTCCCGGCTTTCCCAACCTGTATGTCATCAGCAACAAAAAAGACCCGGCCGGCGAGCCGGTCGGCGCGCTGGGCGACGGTGAAGCGTCGTGGCACACCGACATGTCCTACCTGCAGGATCCGCCCGCCGCCTCGATGCTCATTTCACGCATCCTGCCGGCATGGGGCGGCGACACCTACTTTTGCAGCATGCCGGCGGCACTGGCGTCGTTGCCGGCCGCATTGCGGGCGCGCATTGCTTCGCTAAGCATCAAGCACGACGGTACCTATGACTCGGGCGGCAACATCCGCAAGGGCATGCAGGCCAACGACGATCCAAGCACTTCGGCGGGCACCCTACACCCGGCCATCATCGCGCACCCGGAGTCGGGCGTGAAATCGCTCTACCTTGGGCGGCGCCGCAATGCGTATGTGGCCGGCCTGCCTCTGCAGGACTCCGAAGCACTGCTTGACGGACTGTGGAGCTACGCCGCCCTGCCCGAAAACACCTATTGCCACAAATGGCGCATCGGCGACGTGGTTCTGTGGGACAACCGTACCACCATGCATCGGCGGGACGCCTTCGACCCGGCCTCCGAGCGCACCATGCACCGCTCGCAGATCAAGGCCAAAGGTGCCCTCAATCGCACCTTGATGACGAGTTGAGCGTAACGGCGCCGCGCGGCGCTGTCGCGGGCACGCCAGACCGGATTGCCTCCGGATCAGACCGGTGACGGCCGGCGCGTTGGCTTGAGTGCGCCCCGCTATGCAGCCGCATCGCCGCCACCGGGCCCGCGAGCGGCGCGCCGGTCACAAACCGGCACCCGCGGAACGCCTGCGTCTATAATCATCGCAGTCAAAAACCCTTAGAAAATCAAGGCCTTTTGTGGGCAACCGGCTCTCCAAAATTTATACGCGCACCGGCGACGCCGGCACCACCGGCCTCGCCGACGGCTCACGGACGCCGAAGACGGCGCCGCGCATCCACGCCTTGGGCGATGTGGACGAACTCAATTCCGTGATCGGCCTGCTGCTGTGTGAAGATATACCGGCCGACACGCGCGAACAACTCACCACGATTCAGCACGACCTGTTCGACCTCGGCGGCGAAATGGCGATTCCGGGCTTCAACAGCATCACGGAGGCACAGGTAAAGCGCCTCGAGGAGTACCTCGACGCCTACAACGCGACCCTCGAACCGCTCAAGAACTTCATCCTGCCGGGCGGCTCCAGGGCGGCCGGCGTCGCGCATCTGGCGCGCACCGTGTGCCGGCGCGCAGAACGCAGCGTGATCCTGCTCGGGCACACCGAGCGGGTCTCGGAGCTGGCGCGCCAGTACCTCAATCGCCTGTCCGACTTGATGTTCGTGTTGTCGCGCATACTCAACCGCCACGCCAGGCAAGCCGATGTACTCTGGGAACAAGGCCGCAACAGTGCCGTCAAGTAAGCAGACACTCTTCGTTTAAACCATGGCCACCAGCCCTGAACAAAATCAACACTTGCAGGACCTGCTGGCCGCAGCGGCGCGCCGCGATGGCGCCTCGCAGGCCGCGTTCGCGATGCTGTACCAGAGCACCTCGGCGAAACTGTTTGGCGTTGCGCTACGTATATTGAGGCGTGAGGACTGGGCCGAGGAGGTATTGCAGGAATGCTACGTCAACATCTGGAACCACTGCGCGAACTACAAGCTGCAACTGGCCGCGCCGATGACCTGGATGACGAGCATCGTGCGCAACCGCAGCCTCGACTGGCTGCGCCGCCCCCACAAGGAAGATGCAACCGACGACGATGCCGTGTTCGATGCGGTCGAGTCGCCCGAGCCGGGCCCATTGGCGCTGCTCGAGCAATCGACCGAAGCCCGGGCCATCGCCGGTTGCATGGCGCGGCTCGACGACAAGCAGCGCAAGGCGGTAAGCATGGCGTTTTACGAGGGACTGACGCACACCGAGCTGGCCGAGAAAATGGGCGAGCCGCTCGGCACCGTAAAAACCTGGGTGCGCCGGGGTTTGACGAAGTTGAAGGATTGCCTGGGCGCGGCCGCCTTGAGCGGCGCCTGACCACTACGGGTGGCCGCAGCCGCATCGTGAACCCAAGCACCTCGGGAGATTGAGAGCCAGAATATGGAGTACCGCAACAAACCCCAATTGCGCGATGCGCTCGCCGCCGAGTATGTGCTGGGCACGCTGGCGGGCGCGGCGCGCCGCCGGTTTGAGGCGTGGCTCTTGCAGGACGCGGCGCTGCGCATCACCGTCAACGAGTGGGAAATCCGCCTCACGCCGATGGCTGCGGCAGTCCGCGAGGCCATGCCGCCACAACGGGTCTGGCAGCGGGTTTCAGCGGCCATAGCCCCAAGCGCCTTGTCCACCAACGGTTCCAGGGCATCACTCTGGCAAAGCCTGGTGTTCTGGCGCGGTTTCGGACTGAGCGCCGCCGGCGCCGCCGCAGCGCTGCTGGTGTTTGTCGGCGTGCGGCCGCCCGAGATCGTGGAGCGCGTCAAGGTCGTCGAAAGGGTGGTGGAGCGCGCCGTGCCGGTCGCGGACGGCAGCGTCCCGCACCAGCCTTCCTACGTTGCCGCCCTCAAGGACGGCAAGGGCAACACCATGCTGATGATTTACGCCGGGCGCCAGGCCGGCGAAATGTGGGTCAAGTTCATGGGCGACTCGATGCCGGCCGACGCCAGCATGGAGCTGTGGGGCCTGGACATGAACGGCAACCCGAAATCCCTGGGGCTGGTCAAGGCGGTGGGCAAGAACATGATCAAGTTGCCTGATGTCGCCGACAAGGCCTTGCACGACTACAAGAAACTCGCCGTCAGCATGGAGCCGATGGGCGGCTCGACATCCGGCAAGCCGACCGGCCCGGTGATGTACTCCGGCGACTGCATGACGTTCTGGTGAGCGCTCCGCGCGTTGCGTGCCGCTGGTCAATTTGCAGCGGCGGCGGCGCGCGTCACTTCTCGATGTAATCGACCAGCTTGGCGCTGGTCTGACGCAGCCGCTGCGAGAGCATGAACACCAGTTTCATCATGATCTTGCCGGCCAGGCGCGGCTGGTGGTGGATCAGCTCCTGCAACGCCGGGCGCGTCAGGACCGCAAACGTGGTTGGCTCGATCGCGGCGCAACTCGCAAAACGCGCTTCGCCGTCGATCATCGACATCTCGCCGAGGGCCTGCCCGGGCAGTACCACCGCAATCCGCTTGACGACCTCCGAACGGTCTTTCTTGGTGACGTCGACGGCGCCGTCGATGATGAAAATCATGAAGTCGCCCTTGTCGTCCTCGGCAATGATCACCTGATGGGCCGGCGCGCGGTAGATCTGCAGGAACGGGCCGAGCTGCTTGAGGTCGTCGACGTTGAACTCGTCGAACAACGCATTGTGGGGCGTGACCTCGCGAATCTTGTCGGCATAGGCGCCGCCGCTGCCGAGCGCCTCAAATTCGGGAAACAGGTTGGTTGTGGTCATCTCGGATCTCCTTGTGCACTGGCCACGGCCGGCGGCGAAACCAGCTTCCGCGCGGGCGCCGGCCTTGTCAACTGCGGTGCTGCCGCGCGATTGTCAAGCGCAACGGTCTGGGCGGTACACAAATGCGCCATGGTGCGCCCGATGATGCCTTAAAACAGCGCGGCACCGGGTTTATTCCATCATGGCCAGTGCACGCAGCACCAGCGAGGAGCCACTCACCACCAGCAGCACATGCACCACCCGGCGCACGTCGTCGGGTTGCATGCGCGTGTGCAGGCGCATGCCGAGCAGCAATCCACCCGCCATGAACAGACACAGCCCGAGAAACGCCAGGCCCAACGCGGCCTTGAGCAACAAACCCGCCAACGAAAAGATCACCAGCCGCACCACCACGCTGATCGCGATGATGACGCTCATGGTGGCGCGCATGGCGCCCGGGTCATGGATGCGGCGCGTCACGTAGATCGCATAGATTGATCCGCCGGTGCCAAACAGCGAACTGCCGATACCGCCAACAAACGAAATCGGTACGCCCCAGAGGCGCGCGATGCCGCGCGGCGCGTTCCTGCTGCGCGTCAGGCTCAAGGTCGCATAACCGGCGACAAACAGGCCAAGCGCCAGCATCAGCCAGCGCTCCGGCGCCACCTTGAGCAGGTAGGCGCCAAACGCCATGCCGGCGAGCATGAACGGCAGGATCCAGCGGATCTCGCCCGCGTCGCGCCCCTCGCTGCCCTTGTTGGCGCGCATCAGGATCGCCGCCCCGAAGTCGAGCAGCAACACCAGCGGCACCACAAACTTGAGCGGCAGGAAATGCGCCAGCACCGGCACCATGACAATGGTCGCGCCAAAGCCACTGATGCCGAAGATCACGTAGCCTAAGCACACCACCAGCGGCGCCACCAGGTAAAGCACGGGTGAAAACTCCATGCGCTGATTCTACTTGCTCGGCCGCACCTTTCCGCACCGTGCCGCGGCGTTCCGCGCCATTTCCCGCCAGTGCGGCGCCTAGTGCTTGCGACGTTTCCTGACGGCGGCGGCGAGGATCTCCAGGGTTTTCACGCTGTCTTCCCAGCCGAGGCAGGCGTCGGTGATGCTGCGGCCGTACTCGAGTTTTGCCGGGTCGTCCTTGCCGGGCGTGAATTTCTGCGCGCCATCCTTGAGGTGGCTTTCCACCATGACGCCAAAAATCGACTTCGAACCGCCGGCAATCTGCGCCGCCACGTTCTCGGCCACCTTGACCTGGTTCTCGTGTTTCTTCTCGCTGTTGGCATGCGAAAAATCGATCATCAGACGCGGCAGTACCTTGGCAGACTCGAGTTCCCTGATCGCTGCGGCCACGCTGTCGGCATCGTAGTTGGTGGTCTTGCCGCCGCGCAGGATCACGTGGCAATCCTTGTTGCCGCGCGTTTCCACGGTGGCCACCTGGCCGTTCTTGTGCACCGACAGGAAATGGTGCGGGCGCCGCGCCGCCTGGATCGCGTCCAGGGCGATCCTGACGTTGCCGTCGGTGCCGTTCTTGAAACCGATCGGCGCCGACAGCCCCGACGCGAGCTCCCGGTGCACCTGCGATTCGGTGGTACGCGCGCCAATCGCGCCCCACGCGATCAGGTCGCCGATGTACTGCGGCGAGATCACGTCGAGGAACTCCGAGCCGGCCGGCACGCCCTCATGGTTGATGCGCAGCAGCAGGTCGCGCGCAATGCGCAAGCCCTCGTTGATGCGAAAGCTCTCGTCCAGGTACGGGTCGTTGATCAGGCCTTTCCAGCCGACCGTGGTTCGCGGCTTTTCGAAGTACACGCGCATCACGATCTCGAGTTCGCCGGCGAAACGGTCGCGCTCCACCTTGAGCCGGCGCGCGTACTCCACCGCCGCCATCGGATCATGGATCGAACAGGGGCCGATGATCACCAGCAGGCGATCCGAATCGCCGTGCAGCGAGTCGGCAATGCGCGCCCGCGTGTCGGCCACCAGGGATTCGACCGGGGTGCCTTCAATCGGGAAAAACTTGATCAGGTGTTCGGGAGGCGGCAGGGGCATGATTTGTTTGATGCGTTCGTCGTCGGTGCGTGAGGTTCGGTCAACCGGCGCAGTTTTATAGTCGGTGCTCATGGCAATCTCCCTTGCAGTAAAAATAAAACGAAAGTCAAAAAAAAACCGCCGGTGTCTGACCGGCGGTTTTTCGAGAATGGTGGGTTAAGCGCGAATGCTTATCTCTCTACTTGGCTCGCCGGTGGCTGAGGTAGCTCCAAAAATAGAAGAAAAAGTAAAAACGTTGCGACATGGTATGGCGGGTCAGGGCAGGAATTCGAAGCCGAACTATACACGCAACCCCGCCTCGCCGCCAAGCGCCGCGCCGCGCGCCCGGCAAAAGCGTTGCATGCGCGCATCAGGACTGCCCGCAGCCACCGCTGCGCCGTCGGCACCGGCACGCGCTCAGACGGCAAGCTGTGGCGCCACGGTTTCCGCCAGGCGCCCCGTGAGTCGGTACACCTGGGTGGCGCCCTTGCCCTTGAGCTGCACGGTACGCGGCACCTCGAAGCTGAATCGGCTGCGAATCCGCCGGTAGGTGGTGGCATCGACCTGGATCAATCCGGGCGTTGCATCCGCAGCAATACGGCTGGCGATGTTGACCGTGTCGCCCCACAGGTCGTAGATGAATTTTTTCTTGCCGAGCACACCCGCCACCACCGGGCCGGTGCCGATGCCGACACGGATGTCGAGGCGCTGGCGATTCACCACGAAATCGTTCATGAGCACGGCACGCATGTCGAGCGCCATGTCGGCGATGGCTTCCGAATAGTTCGCCTCGGAGGCATCGTTGTTGAGGCCCCCGGCCACCATGTAGGCGTCGCCAATGGTCTTGATTTTCTCGAGGCCGTGCTGCTCTGCGAGGGCATCGAAAGACGAAAAAATCCGGTTCAGCATCGAAAAGATCGCATTCGGCGACATGCCCTCGGCGATTTCGGTGAAGTTGACGATGTCGGCGAACATCACCGTCACGTCGGCGAAGCCATCGGCAATCGTGCCGCTGTCATGCTTGAGGCGCTCCGCCACCCGGCTCGGCAGGATGTTGAGGAGCAGGCGCTCCGAACGCTCCTGCTCCGCGACTAGCTGCGCGTGCGCCTGCTCGGCACGCGCGGTCGATTTCTCGCGCTCCAGCGCCGCAAAGCGCAACAGGAAATACACCAGGCTCGACATTGCGATGAAGTTGATCGCAAAGAAGATCATGCTCACCTTGAGCTGTGCAGCAGTGAGCGACGCAGCCGACCCGGCCATGCTGCTGTCGGCGGCAGCTGACGCCGCAATCAGCACAACATAGGCGACGAACCAGGGGAGCGATTCGCGCGCGTTGTAGAGCAGCACTGCCGCGACCGGCGCGAGCAGGCCCCACAGCACCACACCGCTTGCCGTCACGAAGTTGCCAAGGCTCCACTGCAGCACAAACGGGAAGAACAGGAACAGCATCAGCTGTGCCGCACGAAAGAAATTGAAATTCCCGGTGGCGAGGTAAGCCGCCAGCGTCGCCAGCGAAACCACCTGGTAGGCGAACGGCACGGCCGCGGACGTGCTCAGCCCGAAATAGCCGTAAAGGGCGTTCCAGCACATCGGCGCGGCGGTCATCAGCGCCATCGCAAACAGAAGCAACTGCTTCTTGAGCTTGAGATCGTCCGGGTCGCCCGGCTCAACCCCGGCCGCGTGCAAACGCAAAAAAATCGTGGAAAGGGTAGTCATGAACGCCGGTGGAGACTGCACAATCGCTTGTGCGGCACGACGAGAAAACCTGCCGCACCTACACAACGCGAACCAGCGAAGGAGTGTACATGCTGGGCCGGGCAGCGCGCGCCGCCCGGCTTGACACGGCCATCGTCCCTGCAGTTCGAGGCGACACTAGCGCACCGGTGCTACAGCCCGAGAATTCGCCCGATCTCGGCAACGTACACGCTCTCGCGCATCACTTCGCCGCGCACCGCCTGCGCCGCATCACGCACCGCATGCAACCCGTCTTCGATCCAGTGATGCTTGGTCTTTGGGGAGTCGAGCACGTTGCGCAACGTGACGATCTCGTCGCGCAGGTCCTGCATGCCAGGTGCGTCCGGCGGTGCCTTGGCGACCTCGGCGGCAAGATCGGCGACAAGCCGGTGAATCCGGTCCAGATCGAGGGTCGGTTGCGGTTTGCTCATGGTGGCTCCGGACGTATTTGGGGATGAAAGGATTATCGCCGCCGTCGCTACCCTGTAGTTGATGTGGGTCAACGCGCGGCGTGATGTTGCGCGCCGCTGCCCCGCTGCGGCGCCTGCAGCATGAACAAGGATCCGAGCGACACCAGCGCCACTGCTCCCGAAAGCCACAGCGCTGCGGCCCCACCCCCTAGTTCAAGCACCAGACCGAAAACAAACGGTGCGCCCGCCTGCATGATGCGCGCACCGACGCCGAGCCAGCCCTGCGTCAGGCCGTAGCCGAGAGGGCCGAACAGGGCCAGCGGCAGCGTACCCTTGGCGATCGTGATCATGCCGTTGCCGGCGCCATGTAGCAGGGCAAACACCGCCGCCCACGCCGGCGCCCCGCCGAGCACGAGCAGCAGCAGCACCGCCAGCGGATGCAGCGCCGTGGCCACCCGCGCCGTGGTCAGTGCGTGGACCCGGTAGCGGCTGATCACGCCGAACTCGGCCAGCCGCGCCATCACCTGCGCCGGCCCGAGCAAGGCCGCCGCCATCAGCGCGCCCGCAGCACCCGCGCCCATGCTGCCGAGCAGACCGGGCAGATGGGCCGCATAGGCCGAGGTGACAAACGCGGTCGTCGCGAAATACACTGCCAGCCAGAAAAACGTACGTTGGCGTCGTGCGCCTGGCGTAGCCGCCTCGGGGCTCGGTGCCGCTTCGGTCGTCACGGGCGCACCTGCTTGTGCCTTGGCTGGCGCGTGCCGGTCGGCGAGCGCCGGAATCAGGCGCCAGTTCATCGGCAAGGCCACGAACAGATGCAGGCCGGCCCATACGAAACACGCGGCGCGCCAGCCGATTTCAGCATCCATGAACGCCGACAGCGGCCAGCCGACCGTGCTCGCGAAACCGGCAATCAGGGTGATGCCGGTAATCGGCTTGCGTGCTTCGGCGCCGTAGATGCGCACCAGCGCCGCAAAGGC
The DNA here is from genome assembly GCA_947473125.1 of Burkholderiales bacterium. GTDB lineage: Bacteria > Pseudomonadota > Gammaproteobacteria > Burkholderiales > JAEUOS01 > CANJDH01. The sequence goes on along the minus strand of CANJDH010000092.1, from coordinate 3,924 downwards.
CGCGTCGTACAACCCCATCGCCATGCCGGCGCCGAGGGTGCACCAGGCGGCGAACAGCATCGCCACATGGTTTGCCGCGCCGAGCAGCGCCAGCCCTGCCGCAAGGACCAGGTTGGACCACATCAGCATGTGGCGGCCGCCGGCGCGATCAATCGCACGGCCCACCATCGGCCCGGCAGCGGCCATCACCAGCAGCGATACCGAGAACGCGCCGAACACGGTGGCGCGTGAAATGCCGAGGTCGCGTGCGATCGGGGCGGCGAGGATCGCCGGCAGATAGGTGGACGACGCCCACGCCAGCGTCTGCGTCGCGCCCAAGGCAAACACCACGCCAAGCTGGCCGCGGGAAACAGCCGCAGCGCTCATCGGCTCTTCACCCGAGTATCAATACAGCGAATCGGCCACGCGCACCGGCTGTTCGCGGTCGTATTGCGCGGCGTCGAAACCGTTTTTTCCGATGTCGGCGATCAGCGTGCCGGTGCTGGGCAGCGCGGTACGGCTGATCTGCGCCGCGGCGTCCCACAGGCGCGAACGCACCAGGGCGCGCGCGCACTGGAAGTACACCGTCGCGATGTCCACCACGATGACGCAGCGCGGCGCTTTGCCGTCCACGGCAAAACTGGCGAGCAGTGCCGGGTCGACCGTGATGCGCGCCGTGCCATTGATGCGCAGGGTCTCGTCGATGCCGGGAATCAGGAACAGCAGCGCGATGCGCGAGTCCGCCACCAGGTTGTTGAGCGTGTCGACGCGATTGTTGCCGCGCCGGTCCGGAATCATCAGGGTACGCTCGTCGTGCACGCGCACAAATCCCGGCGCATCGCCGCGCGGCGAGCAGTCCAGGCCATCCGGCCCGGCGGTAGCGATCGACACAAACGGCGCGACCTCAACGAACTTGCGGTAATGCGGGTGCAGGAACGGCACTTCCTTGGCCAGCGAGTTCGGGTTCGGCGCACCGTACATCGCTTCGAGCGCAACAGCGGAGTTGACCAGGTATTCCGGGGCGAGCGACAGCGGGGCGGGCGGGTTCATGGCATCAAAAAAGGGAAATGGGCGGGCGCGCCATCAGTCGAAGCATAGAGCATTCTGCGACGCCTCCCTATAATGGGCCCGCATGTTTCCCTTTTCCGGGCCAAAGCCCTTCTACGGCTGGCGCATGGTCGGCGCTGCCTGCGCGATCCAGTTCTTGCAGGCCGGCCTGTTGCACCACGCGTTCGGCGCCTACTTCGCCGTGCTGATGGACGAGTTCGGCTGGAGCAAGACCGCCCTGTCGGGCGCGGCCGCCCTGCAACCCATGGAAGCGGCGATTCTCGGCCCGCTGCTCGGCTGGATCATCGACCGCTTCGGCCCGCAAGGCATGATCCGCATCGGCGTGGTGTTGTTCGGCCTGGGGTTTTGCCTGCTCAGCACCATCAACACGCTGCCCGGGTTCTACGCCGCCATCATCGTCATCGCCTTCGGCGCCAGCCTGTGCGGCTACTTCCCGCTCAATGTCTCGGTGATCCGCTGGTTCGAGCGCTACCGCGCGCGCGCGCTGTCGTTCATCACGCTCGGCCTGGCGCTGGGCGGCGTGTTCGTCCCGGTAGTCGCGTGGTCGATGCAAACCTTCGGCTGGCGCGCCACCGCGCTCGGCTCCGGGTTGTTGATTCTGAGTGTCGGCTGGCCGCTGGCCAGCGTGTTTCGCGGCAAACCGGAGGACCACGGCGAAATCGTCGACGGCGAAGTGCCGCTGCCGCTCGCGCCCGGCACCGCCGACCCGGTGCCGGTGCGCCACTTCTCGACCACCGATGCGTTGCGCACCTCCGCGTTCTGGCTCATTTCGTTGGGCCACGCCTTCGCCCTGCTGGTGGTGTATGCGGTCAACGTACACGCCATTACGCACATGAAGGAATCGCTCGGCTATAGCCTCGCCCAGGCCTCGGTGTTCATCACCCTCACCACGCTGGCGCAGGTCGGCGGCGTGCTGCTCGGCAGCGCCATCGGCGACCGCTTCGAGAAGCGCCGCATTGCCGCAGGCTGCATGCTGTCGCATGCGGTCGGCCTGGTGTTGCTCACCTACGCCACCGGCGCCGTGATGCTGACCGCATTTGCCATCTTTCACGGCGTCGCCTGGGGCCTGCGCGGGCCGATGATGCAGGCAATGCGCGCCGATTACTTCGGCACCCGCTCGATCGGCATGATCCTCGGCATCTCGTCGCTGGTGATCGTGGTTGGCCAGGTGGGCGGCCCGATGATTGCCGCGATCATGGCCGACCTCACCGGCAACTACCGCGCCGGCTTTACGCTGATGGCGGCGCTGGTGGGTGCGGGGTCGTTGTTCTTCCTCTTCGCCGAGAGGCCGAAATAGCCCGTAGAACGTCTTCCACCAACGCTTTCAAGCCAACGATATTCCGCAGACAAAGGACCCTCCATGCTCCAGCTGTTCTACTCGCCCGGGTCCTGCGCCCTGGCTTCGCACATTGCCCTGGAAGAAACGGGAGCCCCTTATGAGGCGGTGCACATCGATTTTGGCGCCGATGAGCAGCTCAAGCCCGCCTATCTCGCCATCAACCCGAAGGGCCGCGTGCCGGCGCTGGCAACCGAACGCGGCATCCTGACCGAAACCCCGGCGATCCTGGTCTACATCGCACAAACCTTTCCCGCGGCGCACCTCGCGCCCCTCGCAGATCCCTTTGCACTGGCCCGGCTGCAAGCCTTCAACAGCTACCTGTGCTCGACCGTGCACGTGGCGCACGCGCACCTGCGCCGCGCCTACCGCTGGAGCGACGATGCTGCCGCGATCGCATCGATGGTCAAGAAGGCCCCGCAGAACATGACCGCCTGCTTCGCGCTGATCGAGCGCGACATGCTGCAGGGACCGTGGGTCATGGGCGATGCGTACTCGGTGGCCGACCCGTATCTGTTCACCCTGGCGCGCTGGCTCAAGGGTTATGACATCGACGTCGCGCAGTTTCCGAAGGTGCACGCGCTGATGCGGCGCATCGTTGACCGCCCGGCGGTCAAGAAGGTGATGGCGGTGCAGCAGTTGACCTGACCGGTCACGCCGCGCGTTGCAGCCGCTTGACCTCGGCTTCGAGCGCGGCGATGCGCTGGTCTTTTGCGTCCAGTGCGCGTTGCACGTCAGCCGCCTCGATACGCACCGGGATGTGCTGCGGGCAGTTCGCGTCCCACGCTTCGATCGTAAACACGAAGGCCTGGTCGGGACGCGCCGGGTAGCCTGCGGGCATCAAGTCCGACACCAGCTTCGGGGCGTCGGTCACCACGCGTGCGGTGCCCCAGAGTTTGATGCGCCGCCGCGCCGCGTAGTCGATCAGAAACAGATACGCCTTGGGATTCTCCGCCAGGTTGCCGACCGAGATGAACTGTTTGTTGCCGGTGAAATCGGCAAACGCTATGGTCTTGTCGTCGAGCACCCGCAAAAAGCCTGCCGGCCCGCCCCGATGCTGGATGTAGGGTTGGCCCGCCGCATTCGCCGTACCGAAAAAAATGCTGGTCTGCGCGCCGATGAATTCGGCCAGGTCGGGCGTGACGCGCGTCTGCCAACCGCCGCCCGCCTCCATGCGCGCATAGGCCGCGCGCGAGCCTTTGCGCGACTGGATCGCCTTGACTGCAGGGGTGAAGGCAATATCGCTGGCGGGATGGGTGGCCATGGCAGTTCCTCAAAAGGTGGGGGAGAATTGGCCGGTTCATGGCCTGTTCGGTACAGGCCGGATTGCGCCTTGGCCTGGCTCGCAACGTCTGTTTGCGAAGCACCGCCATCTTGCCTAATTCCCAAATAAAGAAGAATAGTTACAATAGACAATACATTATTCCGTTTAATGGAACATTGATGGATCGCTTTCTGGCCATGTCGGTATTCGTCGCGGTAGCGGAGGCCGAGAGTTTCGCGGGCGCGGCACGCAAGCTGCGCATGTCGCCGCCGGCAGT
>CANJDH010000091.1 GCA_947473125.1 Burkholderiales bacterium | reverse complement strand
TGTCCGCCGCCGCCACCCGCGCGCGCGCCGCGCGCACGTCCGGGCGCGCTTCGAGTCGCTCGTCGGAAATCGCAGCGGCGGGGCCTGCACCATCCTGCGCCGGCCAAGGCGTCACGGCGCGGATCGCCTGCGCGGTCGATTCGGCGCCGATCAGGTACGCCAGGTTCACGCGCGCCCGCGCCAGGTCCGCCTCGAGGCCGCGCGCGTCGTTCTGCGCGCGCAGCACATCGACACGGATCCGCGACACGTCGGCCGCCGCCAGGTCGCCGGCCTTGAGGCGCAGTTGCGCGGCTTCCGCAGTTTTGCCAAACAGTTGTGCGGTCTCCGCAGCGGAGGCCGCCTTCTCCTGCGCCGCGAGCAGGTCGAAGTAGGCAAAGCGCAGTGCCAGCAGTTGCTGCCGCGTCACTTCCTGCACGTCTTCACCCACCGCGCCTTCGATACGGCGCGCGGTCTCGGTGCGCAGCTCAGCCTTGTTGCCGCGTTCGATCAGCTGGTCGACACGCACGATCGAATCCACCGTCTTGGCGCGCGGGTCGCCGTTGCCGATGCCGCGGTTGGGATTGATATTTTGCGTGGTCCATGACATCTGCGGATTCGGGCGCTGCCCGGCGGTGATGACGTCCGCCCCCGCCTGCTCGCGCACGCGGCGCGCCACGGCGATGTCGCGGTTGTGCTGTGCCAACAGGGTCTCGGCAGCAGCCAGAGTCAGCGCGCCTGCGTTCGCCACCAGTTGGGCGTGGGCGGGCAGCGACTGGCACGAGCAGGCGGCCAACGCGATCACGAGAAATTGCCGCACCGAGCGGCAACTCACTGAATTTTTTGAGGAATTTTGCATCAGGGCGCGCATTATCGTTGAAATACCCTTAAGACCGCCTTAACCGGCGGGCGAGCAGGCAACAAACCGGACGGTGGCGCACAAACCGCCGCCGGCACGGTCTGAAAGCTCGATCACTGCGCCATGCGCGAAAGCTGCGCTATGTACTATCGCAAGGCCCAGCCCGCTGCCCGAGGTGCGCGTTCCCGGCACCCGATAGAAGCGGTCAAACACGCGCGCCCGATGTTCGATCGGGATCCCGGGGCCGGAATCGGCGACCGTCATCGACACCGCACCGTTTTCGTTTTGCACTTCCACATCGACCCGGCCGCCACGCGGCGTGTAGTTGAGGGCGTTGTCGATCAGGTTGCCGACCAGCGCCTTGAGCCCGCTCATGTCGCCCGTTATCAATGCCGGGTCGGCCCGTGCCATGCCCAGGTCGATGCCGCGCTCAATGGCCAAGCTGGCGCGCTCGCCCACCGACTGCCGCGCCAGGTCGTCGAGCCGGCAATCAACGCGCTCGCTGCTCCGAGCTGCCTCTTCCTGGCGCGCCAGGTCGAGCAGTTGCTGGATCAGATGGCCGGCGCGATCGATGCCGGTGTGCAGCGTCTGCAAGGCGGCCCGCAGCTCGGTCTCGTTGCCGGCGCGCTCGGCGAGTTGGGTTTGCAATTTGAGCGCCGCCACCGGCGTACGCAATTCGTGCGCCGCATCGGCGACGAACGCGCGCTGCGTTTCGAAGGCGTGGCCGAGACGCTCGAGCAGCCGGTTCAGCGCGCCCACCAGCGCCTTGACTTCGTTGGGCGTGTTGTCGGTCGCAATCGGCATCAGGCTCTCGGCGGAGCGCTGCTCAACCTGGTGCGCGATCCGGTCGAGCGGCTCCAGCCCGCGCCGTACCGTGAGCAGGATCGTCAGCGCCAAAAGAGGCGTCATCACCATCAGCGGCCAGACGCTGCGCAGCGCCATTTGCGCTGCCATCTGGGTACGTGCGCTCATTGGCTGCGCCACCTGGACCGCGTTTTCACCCACGGTCTCGTTGTAGACACGCCAGTCGCTGCCGGCAAAACGCACCGTGGCAAATCCGCTCTCCCCACGCGGCGGCATCAGCGAAGCCCGATCGGACAGGTACAGCGAGGTACCGGCGCGGTCCCATATCTGCACCACGATGTGCTCTTCAAGCGCATCTTCGCGCGACAACACGTTGATCGGCGAAAACGCACGGCTTGGCAGGGCACCGGCAATCTGGCGCATGTGCAGGTCGGCGATCTCGTTGGCGGTATTGCCCGCCGCCAGGTAGACCGCACCGCCCCCGGCAAGCAAGCCGACGCCGAGCGTCACGAGCAACCAGAGCAGCAAGCGCTTGCGGATCGAGGTCATCGAATCGCTTTAGACGGTGCGTGGCGACAGGTAGCCGACGCCGCGCACGTTCTGGATGAAATCGGTGCCGAGCTTCTTGCGCAGGGCGTGGATGTAGACCTCGACCGTATTGCTCTCGACCTCACCGCCCCAGCCGTACAATTTTTCTTCGAGCTGCGCCTTGGACAGCACGGCGCCCGGGCGGTCCATGAAGGCCTGCAACAAGGCCAGTTCGCGCGCCGTCAGTGCAACGGCGATGCCGCCCAGCGTCACCTCGCGGGTGGCCGGGTTGAACACCACGCCGCGGTGGCGCAACAAGGGCTCGGCACGCCCGGCGCGACGCCGCAGGATCGCGCGAATCCGCGCGGCCAGTTCGTCCAGGTCGAACGGCTTGACCAGATAGTCGTCCGCGCCGGCATCGAGCCCCTTGACGCGGGCCGGCACTTCGTCGCGCGCGGTCGCAATCAGTACCGGCAGCATGCTGCCCTTCTGGCGCAGGCTTTTGAGCACCTCTAGGCCGCCTTTGCGCGGCAGCCCCTGGTCGAGCACCATCAGGTCGTACTCGTGGCTGGCCAGGGCCAGCTCGGCGGCTTCGCCGTCCTCCACCCAATCGACCACGAAACCGTCCTGCCGCAAGCCCTTGCGCACGCTTTCACCGATCATCGGGTCATCTTCCACCAACAGGATGCGCATGGGCGTCTCCACAAGCCGGACGCGGATTATCCGGCGAATCGCTTAAGGACAGCTTAATCCGCCAACCGCCGGCAGCGCACGCCGCCCCAGCCTGTAAACTGCGTGCGCCTCGGCCCTCCTCCCATCATGCTTGTACTCGGCATCGAAACCTCCTGCGACGAAACCGGCATCGCCCTTTACGACAGCGAGCGCGGTCGCGATCGGCCCGTCGAGGGCCTGATCGCGCAGGCACTCCATTCCCAGGTGGCGATGCACGAGCATTACGGCGGCGTGGTTCCGGAACTGGCGTCGCGCGACCACATCCGCCACGTCGTGCCCCTGACGCGCCATGTACTCGACCAAGCCCGCCTCAAACCGCAAGCCCTGGACGCCATCGCGTTCACGCGCGGCCCGGGCCTGGCCGGCGCATTGCTGGTCGGCGCGGCAGCCGGCAGCGCGATGGCCCTGGCGCTGGGCATCCCCGCCATCGGCGTGCACCACCTCGAAGGCCACTTGCTGTCGCCGCTGCTCTCGGCACGGCCGCCGGCGTTCCCGTTCGTGGCGTTGCTGGTATCGGGTGGCCACACCCAATTGATGCACGTCGAAGGCGTCGGCCGCTACCGGCTCCTGGGCGAATCGATCGACGACGCCGCCGGCGAGGCCTTCGACAAAAGCGCCAAGCTTCTCGGCCTGGGCTATCCGGGAGGCCCGGCCCTCGCCGCGCTTGCGCAAAGCGGCAGTGGCGCCCGGTTCAAGCTGCCGCGCCCGATGCTCGACAGCGGCGACCTGACGTTCAGCTTTAGCGGCCTCAAAACGGCTGTGTTGAAACTGGTCAGGCAGGAGGCAGACCGCGACAGCCACGCCCGCGCCGACATCGCGCGAGCCGTCGAAGAAGCCATCGTCGATGTATTGGTGGCCAAGTCGATCAGCGCGCTCAAACGCACCGGCCTTGAACGGCTGGTGGTGGCCGGCGGCGTGAGTGCCAACCTGCGTTTGCGCGAACGCCTTGACGCAGCCGCGGCGCAGCGCGGCGCGAACGTGTTTTACCCCGAGCAAAGCCTGTGTACCGACAACGGCGCCATGATTGCGTATGCGGGCGCCTGCCGACTGGCACTGCAAGGCAACGATGCCCATGCAACCGGGAACAGCTACGGCTTTGCGATTCGCCCGCGCTGGAATCTGGTCGACGCCGCAGCGGACTGATCCCCTCTCCTGAAACCGTTGGTGGGGGCGGGTCCTGGCTGCGCCTGCCGGCTCGTCATGGTGCACGCCGCCTGCTCCGGCGTCCGATGGCGCAATACAGCAAACGGTAGCCGCATGACGCGCGCAGTTTGCCAATCGAACAGTTGTTCTGGTTCTGTACATTTGGCGCCATCCGGTGCATTCTTGCACGTCGCATTACACATAATTGCCAGGAGACCACATGCAACTGAACGTCAACAACAAGGCGGTCGACGCCGATGTCGCTGCCGAAATGCCCCTCTTGTGGGTACTGCGCGACACCCTCGGCATGACCGGCACCAAATTTGGTTGCGGCATTGCCCAGTGCGGTGCCTGCACCGTGCATGTCGACGGCGTGCCGACGCGTTCGTGCGTCACCCCCGCCGGCAGCGTTGGCGCGAAGAAAGTGACCACCATCGAAGGCCTGTCCGCCAACGGCGACCACCCCTTGCAAAAGGCTTGGATTGCCGAAGGCGTGCCGCAATGCGGCTACTGCCAGTCCGGGCAGCTGATGACCGCCGCGGCCCTGCTCAAGAAAAATCCGAAGCCGAATCGCAAGCAGATCGTCGACGCGATGAGCGGCAACATCTGCCGCTGCGGCACGTATCACCAGATCGTGAAGGCCATCGAGCGCGCCTCCGGCGGCAATGCGGCCGCCAAACCCGCTGTCAAGGCTTGAGGAGACCATGATGACATCACGCATCAACACCCTCACCCTTTCGCGCCGCCAGTTTCTGGTCGGCTCCGGCAGCGTTGCGATCGGCGTCGCCTTCGGCGTGCCGGCACTGACTGCTTCGCGGCGCGCAGCTGCGCAGGCTGCCAGCCTGGCACCCAACCAGTGGATCACCATCGGCACCGACGGCATCGTCACCATCATCTCGCCGGCCTCCGAAATGGGCCAGGGCACGATGACGGCAATGCCGCTGTGCGTGGCCGAAGACCTCGACGCCGACTGGTCCAAGGTCAAGGTAGTGCAGTCGGGGCACAACCCCAAGGCCTACGGCAACAAGCTGTTCGGCGGCATCATGGCCACCGGAGCTTCGCGCACCACGCGCGGCTACTATGAACTGTTGCGGATTGCCGGCGCCCAGGCGCGCCTGGTGCTGCTGGGCGCCGCTGCCGACAAATGGAATGTGCCGCAATCCGAGCTGACCACCGAACCGGGCGTGGTCTGGCACAAGGCGTCGAACCGCAGCATGGCCTACGGCGACATCGCTGCGTTTGCCAAAGTGCCGGCGCAATTGCCGGTGGTCACGGCGGCCCAACTCAAGCCGATCAAGGATTGCCGCTACATCGGCAAGGACATCGAGCGCATCGACATCGCCGACAAGACGCGCGGTGCGGCGATGTACGGCATCGATACGCGGCTGCCGGGCATGCTGTATGGTGCCGTGCTGCGCCCGCCGATGCACAAGGACAAGATGGTGTCGATGGACGACGCCGGCGCCAGGGCGGTCAAGGGCTTCATCAAGACGGTGCCGCTGCCGTATGGCGTCGGCGTGATCGCCGACAACACCTGGGCGGCGCGCCAGGCCAAGGACGCGCTCAAGGTCACCTGGGCGAACGACTCCATCACCAAGAGCTATACCAGCAGCGAGGTGCTCAAGAGTTACCAGGCTGCCGCCAGCGATCTCGATCTGGCCAAAGCCGGGGTGGAAGTCGAGAAGCACGGCGCCGGCAACGCCAACATCAAGGGCGCAGCCAAGGTGCTCAAAGCCGACTTCCTCACCGAGCACATGGCGCACATGTGCCTCGAGCCGATGAACGCGACGGCGCAATGGAGCGGCGACGACCGGATCGAAATCTGGGCGCCGACCCAGAGCCCGTCGATCGCCACCCTGATCAGCAGCATCGTCACCAAAGTGCCCGGCCAGAACATCAAGGTCAACACGACCCTGCTGGGCGGCGGATTCGGCAGGCGTGTCGACGCCGATTTCGTGCTCGACGCAGTGCTGCTGGCCAAAGCCGCCGACGGCAAGCCGGTCAAGGTGACCTGGACCCGCGAAGACGACGTCAAGAATGACAAGTACCGGCCGATGGTGGCGCAACACGTGGAAGTCGGCCTTGACGCCAACAACAACATCGTCGGCTGGCATCACCGCCTCGCCGGCGAATCGATCTACGCGCGCGCCAATCCGAATGCCTTCAAGGCTGCCGGCGGACGGGACGCACCGTTCGACGAGGGTGCCGAGTTCATCTACGACATCCACGACAGCCTGATCGAATTTGCGCGGCAAGAGCGCGGCGTGGACGTCGGCTTCTGGCGCGCCGTGGGCGGGGGCTACTCGAAGCACGCGGTCGAAACCATGATCGACGAAGTCGCGGCCGCCAACAAGGCCGACCCGGTCGATTTCCGGCTCAAGTTGCTGGCGAAAAAACCGCGCGCCCAGGCAGTGATCCGCGAAGTCGCGAAGATGGCGGACTGGAAGAAGAAGCGCCCGGCCGGCCGCGCCCTTGGCGTTGCCTATTCGGACATGTGGGAAACCCATATCGCCGAGGTGGTCGAAGTGTCGGTGAACAAGAAGAGCGGCAAGATCACCGTCCACAACGTCTGGGCCGCCGTCGATACCGGCGTGGCGGTGATGCCCAGGAACGTCGCGACGCAAGTGGAAGGCGCGATTGTCTACGGGCTATCAGGTTCGCTCAAGGAGCAGGTGACTTTCGTCAACGGCGCCGTGCAGCAATCGAATTTCCACGACTATCCGGTGGCGCGCATGAACGAAATTCCGCCCATACACGTCAAGGTAATGGTCACCGACAACCCGCCCGGCGGCGTCGGTGAATGCGGCTTGCCGCCGATTGCGCCGGCGATCGCCAACGCGGTGGCGAAACTCACTGGCAAGCGCCTGCGCCACCAGCCGTTCAACGCCGAGCGGGTAAAAGCCCTGCTGGCCTGACCCCGAAGAGCCGCTCCCACCAATCATTTCCGGCACACCACCCGTGGAATCCTTGTACGCCAAGGGTTTTAGGGGTGGTGCGGATTCGGTTGGGTGGCCGCTACGGCAATGTGCCGAACCGCCCTGGCACCAGTGGCGCGTGCAGGCGCAGGCATGCAAGCCGCCTCAAGCAGACAGGAACCGGACGAAGTCGCGAAACACCGTATCGGGATTGAATTGTGCGCAGCGCCGATAGTCGTCAAACACGTGATCCGGGAAGGTTTGCACGCCGTTCAGGAGTTCGAAGCAGCGCTCCAGAAACGCGTCCCCGGGTTCGGCAAACTGGATGAATTGGTGCAGGTCGGTGTGGTCGGGCGTGGTCTCGAACACATGCGGAATGCGATTGATGAGGTAATAGTGGGCGCGCTGCTTCGAGGTGAATTGCGTCGATTTCGCCAGTTTCAGGCCGATCGCCAGCTTTGAGCGCGCCAGAAAGTGGCGGCGCACATACTCGGGAAACTGGGTCGACTGCTGGAATACCTGAAAGCCTTCCTGCTTGAGCAGTTCGATCACCCCGGCGCGATAGTCGGTGACGGTGCCCGAAAAAAACACGTCGATATCGCGCTGCGCCTCCGGCAATCGCTGGATCTCTTGGTAGCCCGGCAATGCCAGCAGCGGCAGGTAGTGGGAGCGCAGGTTCAGGCTTTGGTATCCCTCCAGTAGCGACTCGGCAAGAAAAATCAGGCCGTCCAGTTGCGGCGCCAGCGCGCGGAAGCCCTGGGTGCGCCCACCCCAGTAGACCGAATCCGAGTAATGATCCCCATCGGCCCTGTGCAGCGTATTGGCCGAGTTGAACCCGTTTGGGGTGAGGATTTCGGTGGCGATCAGGTAAAGGCGCGACTGTGGATACTTTTTCCGCAGCGACGCGAACGAGTCGGCGGTCTTGACGGGAAAACCTTCCATCAGGATATTGATGCCGTCGCTGCGATAGTCGTCGATCGAATAGTTGATCGACGCGCCGATGCCGCGCACGCCATGCATGACGTATTCGAAGGCATCCTCGGTGACCACGCAGGGTGTGTGATTGCCAATGATGAAATTGATCGGCAGGTTTGCGTTGATTGTCATGGCTTGGGGGGCGAAATCCAGCGCCGCGTCAGGCGCGCCGCCCGTCGGCCGACGCACCGAGCCTGGACTCTTTGCCCGCAATCAGTTTGCCGATGTTTTCGCTGTGGCGCCACAGCAGCAGCAGCGACATGAACGTGATCGCCAGGGTCGTCGGCCCCACTTCCCAGAACATCGCCTGATAGAGCGGCGCAAACACGGCGGAGATTACCGCCGCCACCGACGAATACCTGAAGAACACCGCGATGATGATCCAGGTGGCGAGCGTGGCACAGCCCAGCCAGACATCGACGGCAAGCAGAATCCCCAGGGCGGTGGCCACCCCCTTGCCCCCCCGGAACCTGAAAAACACCGGGAACAGATGGCCCAGAAACACCGCGAGCGCCACCAGCGCGACGCCCGCCTCCCCGATGCCGTAGCGCGGCCCGAACCATTGCACCAGGAACACCGCCAGCCAGCCTTTGGCCGCATCGCCCACAAGGGTCAGGACGGCGGCCGATTTTTTTCCGGAACGCAGGACGTTGGTCGCACCCGGGTTCTTCGAACCGTAGGTACGCGGATCGGCCAGGCCGTAGGCCTTGCTGACCACGACCGCAAACGAGACTGATCCGATCAGATAGGCAATGATGCCGGCGAGGATGGTCAGCATGGGTTTCTTCTACAATGCTTCTACAGGGGAGGCAGTGATTCTAATGGACTTGATTGTGATTCGCGGCTTGCGTGTCGAGACGATCGTCGGGCACTACCCGTACGAGCGCGAAGCACCGCAACCGCTCGATTTCGACCTTGAGCTGGCGATTCCCGATCCTGCGGCGTACCAAAGCGACCGCCTGCACGACACCATCAACTATGCGGCGGTCGCCGACTACATCCGGCGCGAGTGCGATGAGCACCATTTTCGCCTGCTCGAACGCATGGCAGATCACCTCGCGCGCGGCATCCTTGCCGATTTCAAGACGTCCTATGTCAAGCTGTCGGTTGCCAAACTCGGCATTCTCAAGGGGGTGCGCAGTGTCGGGGTGACGGTCGAGCGTACTGCCTAAAACGTCCCCGACTGCTCATGCTCGAATGGCACATCCCTGGAGCCCGGCCACCAGCACGATGGGCATCGTGCGGCATCCTTCGCAGATGCACGCAGGAGGGTAAATGGCCTGGTTTCATTAAACTGGAACATCGTACGGTGAAACGGTCACCATTTTGCGTTGCTGCGAAGCGCCGGACACATTGATGTCACCATCGGAGCGGACGCACTTCTGGCAAGGTACGGCATGGATCGGATAAAACTCTCAAACAGCCTCGACGACCTGCTCAGGCAATCCGGGACGCCAGACGCGACGCGGCAAGCGGATCACCCGGACCAAACCTTGAGCCTGTTGCGAGACAACACCCCCCTCTCGACGGCACAATTGGCCCTGGCCCGGCAGATTGGCGAAGAGATGACGGCCGTGGTTGCAGGCCGGAACGAGTACATCCGCAAGCACCGCATCGATGCGCGATTTGCAAAGCCCGATGCCAACTGGTCGCATGACGCACCGCAGAACGAATTTCTGCGCCTGTTCCAACGGGTTGCAAAATCAGCCGAAGGCGACATCGCCCGGCTGCGCGGATTTACCCAGCCGTTCAGCGGATACAACCTGTTTGAAGTCGACGACGGCACCTATCTGAGCGCCGCAGACATCGAATTCGGCACTGATTTCGACACTGATCTTGCACGCCGGCTGGCCGCGCGCAACGCGCCGCAAATCGAGCACCACAAGCACCTGGTGGCTGGATTGCCGCCGGAGGTCGTGTTTCGACCGCCCGCCATGCTCGGAGAGATAGGGCACGTTGTTGACGGCGTGCTGGTGAACCACGACACGAACGCGTATCAGGAACGCATCAACATTTTGCACAAGTCCGGCGTGCTCGGGCAAATCCAGGACAAGATCGCCACTGCTGGCGAAGTAAAAATTTGCGAGATCGGGGGCGGCTACGGCGCGCTGTGCCACTGGTTCAAACAGATGTTCCCGAAAGCGTCGTACACCATCATTGATCTGCCGGAGTCGCTGCTGTTTTCCCGGCTTTACGTTTCATTGACCCATCCCGACATGGCGACCACGTGCGGATTGGCCGCGTCCCGCTTCGGGGTGCGCTTTGTACCCAATTTCATGGCGGAGCAGTTGGATGATTCATTCGACCTGATCATCAATACGCTGTCCATGAGCGAGATGACCGAATACCAGGTGCGCAAGTATGTGCACCTCATGTCCACCAAGTGGCTCAAGGAAGACGCGGTGTTTTTCGAGCAGAACCACGACGTCCGCAAAGTGGGCCTGCTGTTTGCCCAGGAGATACTCGCCAGCGAGTTTGAATACCACCTGCCCTTGTATCCGCCCGATGCGGACTACGAGAAGGGCTTCCCTTACCGGCACGGATTTCCCAGCCTCTGGTCGCTCAACCCGCTCGATCTGCCATCGCTGGCGTCGCCAACCCCGCCAGCGCCGTAGTCCGGGCGCCGGATCGCGCCCGGCGCACCCGCTGAACGTCAGGCGAGACCGGCATCCACCCGCATCACCTTGAGAACGCGCGCAATTTCCGCTGGCGCCATGCCAACCAGAAATCCGCGCCGCCCGCCGTTGATATAGATTTTCGGCAAGTCAAAAATGGTTTTCTCGGCATACACCGGCATCGGCTTGCGCGTGCCGAATGGCGAAGTGCCGCCGATCAGAAACCCCGAATGGCGATTCGCCACCTCGGGTGTGCACGGCGCCACGCTTTTCAATCCCGCCTGGCGCGCAAGATTCTTGGTCGATACCTTGCGGTCGCCGTGCATCAGCACCAGCAGGGGCTTGCCGTCCTGGTTCTCCATGACCAGCGTTTTCACCACGGCATGTTCGTCGACACCGAGCTCGCGCGCGGACACCTCGGTCCCGCCGTACTCTTCGTACGCATACGGGTGTTCGGTATAGGCCACCCCGTGCTGCTTGAGAAAAGCGGTCGCCGGGGTCTCGGAAACGTGCGGGCGCTTTGCCATGTCGGCCGCTCTAGTCGCGCAAACGCCTGCCTATCACGCGGCTCGCCATGGTGCGCTCTAAGCGTGAGTCAACCCGGCGGCTTCGATGCCGGCCATGCAGATAACCTCGTCCTCGTCGCCGGTCCCGCCGCTGGCGCCGGCCGCACCCAGGATGTTGCCTTCGCCATCCTTGATCAGTACTGCACCCGGCTGCGGCAGGAATTTGCCGCCCGAGGTGTCGGCGAGCGTGGTGAAAAAATTCGGGTTGTCTTTGGCGCGCTGCGCCAGTACCCGGCTCGATGCGCTCATGCCGACGGCGCCCCAGGCCTTGCCGGTCGCGATGTCGACGCGGAACATGCTGGCGCCGTCTTCGCGTTGCGCCGACTTGACGTGGCCGGCATCATCGAGCACCACGACCGCCATGGGCAGGTAGCCCATCTGTCTGGACTTGGCGAGGGCAGCGGCAATGATCTGGTTGGCTTGTGCAAGGGTCAGGCGGTTCATGGCAGGCTTTCTGGAGAAAGGAGGGATGACGGTCGGACACGCAATCGTATCAGGCCCTTGGGTGATTCTTTGCATGCAGGTCTTTGAGCCTTGCGCGCGCCACATGGGTGTAAATCTGTGTGGTCGAGATGTCCGCGTGGCCCAACAGCATCTGCACCACGCGCAGGTCGGCGCCGTGGTTCAGCAAGTGGGTGGCAAACGCGTGGCGCAGCGTATGCGGCGAAATCAGCGCGTGTGCAATCCCCGCCTTGGTGGCGTAGCGCTTGATCGCATGCCAGAAATTGTGGCGCGTCATGGCGCAGCCACGGGCCGTGACGAAAAGCGCGTCTGCCAAGCGCTTGCCCAGCAACAGCGGGCGCGAATCCGCCAGGTAACGCTCGATCCACGCCGAGGCTTCTTGCCCGAACGGCACCAGGCGCGTCTTGCTACCCTTGCCGGAGGCGATGCGCACGACGCCATCGTTGAGGCTCACCTCCACGGTCTTGACGGCCACGAGCTCCGACACGCGCAATCCGCTGGCGTAGAGCAGCTCAAGCATGGCGCGATCACGCAGTCCGAGGATTGTTTCAAGGTCAGGGGCATTGAGGAGTGCTTCGACACTCGCCTCTGACAGCGTTTTCGGATGGCGTTGCGCCTGTTTGGCCGAATCGAGGTTGGCCGTAGGGTCATCGGCCCGCTTGCCTTGCCTCAGCAACCATCGGTAGAAGCGTTTTTGCGCAGACAGGCGGCGATTGGCACTGGTGGCTTTCGCGCCCTGCGCGTGGCGCAGCTGGATGTAGCGCTGCAGTTGCCCGGCCTGCACATCAAGCAGGCCCAGCCCTTCGGCGTGTAGCCAGCCGTCAAACTGCGTGAGGTCGCGGCGATAGGCTTCCAACGTGAGTTTTGCGAGACCATCTTCAAGCCACAGCGCATCACAAAACTCGTCGATCAGCGGGTCAGGCATGGGGTGGCGCGTAACCCGGCACGTTCTCATGCGCAAGCAGCCAGCGCTTGACGTCGAGATGAAATCGGTCATCACCCTGGGCAAAGCCGCCCAGGCCGTTGGCAGCCAGCACGCGATGGCACGGGATCACCAGCGGAAACCAGTTGGCGCCACAGGCCTGCCCCACCGCACGCGGCGCAGAACGGATGCGGCGCGCGACCTCGCCATAGGTCAACGCGCCGCCACTGGGAATGGCGCGAATCGCGCCCCACACCTTTTTCTGGAACGCTGTGCCGCGATCTGCCAGCGGCAGGTCAAACCGGAATGTCGCATCTCTGAGGTAAGCCGTTACCTGACGCGCGGCCTCCTTGGCCAGACCACCACGTCCCGCGCGGGAGGCAATGGAAGCGGGCAAGTACACCATTTCACTCACGACGCCCGAGTCGATGCGGATGCCGACGTTGCCAAACGGCGCCCTGACGACTGCATCGAACGCCAGCACCGGCCTGGTGGGCATCGGACCCACGCTCACTGCGGTGCGGCACCCAGCATGCCGCTCTTGAGGGAGCGATCCACCGGCTTGTCACCCAGCCAGAGCTTGAGCAAGGCGCGGTAAAACTCCTCACCGGCAATGCTCTTGCCTTTTTGGGTACCGTCGAGCGCAATGCGCAGGCCCGCCTCGGGCAGATAGTCGAGTGTGATGATGCTTTTTTCCTTTGCGGCGCCAACCGCTTCCATGGTTGCCTTCAGGTCGGCCATTTGCGTCTTGAAGCCTTCGCGCTCGGCGTCGGTCATGTTGTCTGACAGGTTGTCGAGGGCACCCCCGACTTGTTCGGCCGTCAGGTCGCGCAGCAGGTGCAGTGCCACGCGCTTGGCCCCTTTTGCAGCCAGTGCGTCGGCCGCCACGGTCTTTTTCTCACCCAGATAGAGGGCGCCGACGTACACCTTGAAAATGGCCCGCGTACGGATGCCGGCGCCGTTGAGCACAAGGTCGGCGCCACCGAGCTTGACGGTGTCGGGGATGCGCAGCCCCGCAACCTCCAGCGCGAGAACGGAAGGTGCTGCAATCCCGGTGATGATGCCGCCCAACAACGTCGCAAGAAACTTCCGCATGGCCATCTCCTTGAACAAAAAACTCGCCGGTTGCGCGGATTATGCCGCGAATTCTTCCGGTGCTATGCTTCGCGCCTCGCAATTTGAAACCCTCAATTGAAGGAGCACCCCATGCCTAAAGCCATCCGCTTCCACCAGACCGGCGGCCCCGAAGTCCTCAAGTGGGAAGACGTCGTCGTTGGCGACCCCGGTGCCGGCGAAGCGCGCATCAAGCACCACGCCGTCGGCCTCAACTTCATCGACATTTACGTCCGATCCGGCCTGTATCCGACCCCTTTGCCGTCGGGACTGGGCACCGAGGGTGCCGGCGTGGTGGAGGCAGTAGGTGCCGGTGTCACCCACATCAAGGCCGGCGACCGTGTCGCCTATGCGGGCGGCCCCCAGGGTGCGTATTGCGAAGCGCGCGTCATGCCTGCCGAGAAACTGGTCAAGCTGCCCGATGCCATTTCGTTCGAACAGGGCGCGGCCATGATGCTGCAAGGCATGACCGTGCAATACCTGATCAAGAAGTCCTTCCCGGTCAAGGCCGGTGACACGGTGTTGTGGCACGCTGCCGCCGGCGGCGTCGGCTTGATCGCCTGTCAATGGCTCAAGGCACTCGGCGTGACGGTGATCGGCACGGTGTCGAGCGACGAGAAAGCGGCGCTTGCCAAAGCCCACGGCTGCACCCATACCATCGATTACACCAAGGAAGACTTCGCCAAGCGCGTCCTCGAGATCAACGGCGGCAAGAAGCTCAAGGTGGTATTTGATTCGATTGGCAAGGACACCTGGGAAAAATCGCTCGATTGCATCGCGCCCCTGGGCTACATGATCAGCTTTGGCAATGCATCGGGCGCGGTGCCGCCGGTGGCGCTCACGACGCTGTCTGCCAAGGGATCACTGTACGTACAGCGCCCGACGCTCATGACCTACACGGCAACCCGCCCGCTGCTTGAGGAAACCGCCAACGATTTGTTTGAGGCCGTGACGTCGGGCAAGGTCAAGATCGAGATCAACCAGCGCTTCGCACTCAAGGACGCGGCCCAGGCGCAAATCGCCCTGGCCAGCCGCCAGACCACCGGCTCCACCGTCCTTCTGCCCTGACCTGCCGGCCCGGAAACCACCTCACCTCGAAGAAGAGGTCCCACTAACGGTTTCCGGGCCATTCCCGCAGTACCATGACCTTCCCTTCAACCACGGTCGACGAAGCGCAATACCGCGCGCACTATCTTCAGGCGGATATTGCGCAATGCCGCTTCGCGCTCCTGGTATTGATGGCGCCGATGGCGCCCTTCGTTTATTTCGACCACGCGCTGCTCGGTTTTTCGCCGTTGTTCTACCAATTGGCGAGCGCGCGCGCGGCAATGTTCCTCTACACGCTGTATGTCTGGCATCGTCTGCCGCAGGTCGGCGACGCCCGTACCCTCGACACCCAGTTGGTGGTCTGGGCTCTGGCCAGTACCGCCATGAGCCTGGCCAACAATTTCACCCGCCCGCCGGAATATTTCGGCCATTACATTACCGACGTATGGCTGATCCTGATGTTCTACGCGGCCGTACCCCTGCCGCCGCGCGTGCAGACTCCGCCGGTACTGGTGTATGCGGCCTTTGCCCTCGCCGTGCTGTTCCTGCACAAACGGGCACCGATCCCGCTCTACACCTACATCGTGGTGTTGATGACGGTGTTGAGCGTCTGGTGCGGACACCTGATCTCGGCACGGATCCACCGCTACCGGCGCGAGATGCTGGTTACACGGATTGAACTGGAGCGCCAGGCGCGTACCGACCCGCTGACCGGGGCGATCAACCGCCGCGAGTTCGCACGCATCGCCGGTGAGGAGCTGGCGCGCCACGCGCGCCTCGGAAAGCCGCTCTCGGTGCTGATGCTCGACCTGGACCACTTCAAGTCGGTCAATGACCGGTTCGGGCACAGCGCCGGCGACGCCGTGCTCGTCGAAGTGACCCATCGCACCCAGGCCGCACTGCGCAGCTATGACCGCCTGGCGCGTACCGGCGGCGAAGAGTTCTGCATCCTGCTGCCCGAGGCCTCGCCCGATGAAGCGCAGGCCATCGCAGAACGGGTGCGCAGCACCCTATCGGCAAAACCCATCGATGCGAACGGCTCCTCCGTCACCATCACCACCAGCATCGGCATTGCCAACGCCAAGGTAGGCGAATTGCAGATAGAAGGCCTGATGCAGCGCGCGGACGCAGCCCTCTATAGCGCAAAAAATGCCGGTCGGAACCGGGTCGCGCTTGCATCCGCCTAGGCCATCCGCAGCAACCGGGGGCCGCTTTCCGCGCGATCGATGTAGCATAATCCGCGCATCCCTACGCACGAGGAGGCTAAGCATGGGCTCCGCCGCCACGCAAACTTTCCGGCATTTCGCCGATTTCTATCCGTTTTACCTCAGCGAGCACGGCAACCGCACCTGCCGGCGCCTGCATTTCATCGGCACCAGTCTGGGGCTCGCCTGTTTCATCACCTTGCTGGTCACGCTCAACCCCTGGTGGCTGCTGGTGGGCCTGACTTGCGGCTACGCCTTCGCCTGGATCGGCCATTTCGGCTTTGAGAAAAACCGGCCGGCGACGTTCAAGTATCCGTTTTATTCCTTCATGGGCGACTGGGTCATGTACGGCCAGATCCTGCGCGGCAAAATCGCTTTCTGACAATTTCACGCAATCGACTCGAAGGCGGGATCCCCCGCCTTTTTTCATGCACTACACACTCCTGAGCACAGACGGCCAGGCGCGCCGCGGCCGCCTTACCCTGACCCACGGCACGGTCGACACGCCGGTATTCATGCCGGTCGGCACCTATGGCAGCGTCAAGGCGATGTCCCCGGTCGACCTCAATGAGGTCGGTGCCGAAATCGTCCTTGGCAATACCTTTCACCTCTGGCTGCGCCCCGGGCTGGACGTGATCGGCAAACACGCCGGCTTGCACCGTTTCATGGGCTGGGACAAGCCGCTGCTCACCGACTCCGGCGGATTCCAGGTCTGGTCCCTCGGGGCCATGCGCAAGATCAGCGAGGAAGGCGTCAGGTTCGCCTCGCCGATCAACGGTGATCGTATGTTCCTGACACCCGAGGAGTCGATGCGCATTCAACGCGTGCTCAATTCGGATGTCGTGATGGTGTTCGACGAATGCACGCCGTACGAAATCGAGGGCCGGCCTGCCACCGAAGCAGAGGCGCGCAGCTCCATGGAGTTATCAATGCGCTGGGCCGCGCGCTCCCGGCAGGAGTTTGACCGCGAGCAAAACCGCAACGCCCTGTTCGGCATCGTGCAGGGCGGCATGTACGAACACCTGCGCGACGAATCCCTCGAAGCCTTGTGCTCACCCGCACTCACCAACGGCTTCGACGGCATTGCCATCGGCGGCCTGTCGGTCGGCGAACCCAAGGAGGAGATGCTGCGCGTACTCAACCATGTCGCGCCACGCTTACCTCCGGACAAGCCGCACTACCTGATGGGCGTCGGCACGCCGGAGGATCTGGTCGAGGGGGTCGCCGCCGGCATCGACATGTTCGATTGTGTGATGCCGACACGCAATGCGCGCAATGGCTGGCTGTTCACGCGATTCGGCGACCTGAAATTGAAGAATGCGGTGCACAAGGACGATACCCGCCCGGTCGACGACACCTGCGGCTGCTACGCCTGCCGCCATTTTTCACGTGCCTACCTGCACCACCTGCATCGCGCCAATGAGATTCTCGGGGCCCAAATGAATACCGTCCACAACCTGCACTATTACCTTGGATTGATGCGCGAGATGCGCACCGCCATCGAACAGCGCCAGTTTGACGCCTTTCGCATTGCCTTCGCGCGCGCGCGCGCGCGCGGCGTGCAGGGCTGACCGGGACGTTGGTCCGGGAAGAAGAAGCTTGTCATGCTGTTCGCATGTGCTGCGCTGCCCGTATCGCCGTTCGCGTTCGCGGCAGGGCGGGCACCACTCAAGCACATTGTCCGATTTGCGCCCTGCAGCGCAACGCCGCAAGCCGTGGCCGCGATTCCGAAAGCCGACCACGAGCGCTGCACCAGCGTCTTCAGGGCGTCCGGCTTCAAGGCCGACGAGTGATCCCTCATGCATGATAAAATTGCAGGTTGATTTTTCACTCTTGATTTGGAGCAAACAGTGCTGATTTCTTCCGCATACGCGCAGACCGGCGGCGCCTCTGCTGGCGCAACCGACGGCCTGATCGGCCTTCTGCCCATCGTCCTAATGTTCGTGCTGCTGTACTTCATGATGATCCGCCCGCAGATGAAGCGCCAGAAAGAGCTGCGCGCCATGGTCGAAGCGCTTAAAACGGGCGACGAAATCGTGACCGCAGGCGGTATTCTGGGAAAGATCATCAAGGCCGGGGAACACTACATCACGGTTGAAATTGCCGACAATGCCCAGATTATCGTCCAGCGTGCAGCCGTGCAGACTTTGCTGCCCAAGGGCACGATCAAAAGCATTTGAATTGCCTGCCAAACCCCGGCCTCTGACATTCGCGTCGCTATCCCCGCCGCACCTCCGCTCCGTGCGGAAAGGTTGACATGAACCGTTACCCCCTCTGGAAATACCTGATCATCGGCATCGCACTGGTGCTCGGATTCCTCTACACCATCCCGAACTTTTTCGGCGAAGCACCGGCCGTCCAGGTATCGAGCGCCAAGGCCACGATCAAGATCGATGACGTGGTGCGCACCCGCGTCGAAGACTCCCTCAAGAGCGCCAAGATCGACTCCACCGGCTTGTTTTTTGACCTCAACAGCGTCAAGGCGCGGTTTCGCGACACTGACACCCAGCTCAAGGCCAAGGATGTCATCGAGAAGGCCCTGAATCCCGACAAGAACGACGAAAGCTACACGGTGGCGTTGAACCTGCTGTCGAATTCACCCAAGTGGCTGACCTCCCTGCACGCGCTGCCGATGTATCTGGGGCTCGACCTGCGCGGCGGCGTGCACTTCCTCTACCAGGTCGACATGAAGGCCGCCCTCTCGAAGCGCCTCGACGCCCTGACCGGCGACATGCGCTCGCTGCTGCGCGACAAGAACATCCGCCATGCCGGCATCGACCGGCAGGGCAACACCGTGACGATCAAGTTCCGTGATGAAGCCACCCGCACCCAGGCGCGCAATGCCATTACCGAAGCCCTGGCCGACATCGGCCTCGCTGACGGCAACGACGGCGCCGACCTTAAGTTGTCGGCGATCATCAAGCTCGAAGCCGAGAAG
>CANJDH010000090.1 GCA_947473125.1 Burkholderiales bacterium | reverse complement strand
TCTGGACGCGAGACTCGGATTCAACGGCATCGCCGGAATCGTCGAGAAGACCCTTGAGCGCGTGGCCAGTGTTGCTGCTGACACCCTCGAACACGTGCTTGAGGCGGATCGCCAAGCACGTGAGGCCGCTATGGCACTGATTTGAGAAAGACATGAACTTTCTTCATACGCTAGTTGCATTTGTCCTCGCCCTTGGGGTGCTGATCGCATTCCATGAATTCGGCCATTATCTGGCGGCCCGAATGTGTGGTGTCAAGGTATTGCGCTATTGTCTCGGATTCGGGTCACCGATCCTGTCTCGTCGCTGGGGGCGTGACCAGACCGAATGGGCAATTGCGGCTTTTCCGTTGGGTGGATACGTGAAGCTGCTCGGGCAAGACCCAGATGAAGTCGTGCCGGTAGATGAAATGCACCGCTCATTTCTTGCGCAATCGGTCGGCAAGCGCATGTGGATCATCATTGCGGGGCCATTGGCGAACCTGCTGCTTGCCGTGATGCTTTACTGGGGATTGAACCTGTACGGAATTGAAGAGCCGGTTGCGCGCATCGCGGAACCGGTTGCCGGAACTACGGCTGCGCGGGCGCAATTGCGTGCGGGGGACACTATCAGCAGCGTGGACGGCAGGCTGGTGCGATCCTGGGGTGACTTGTCGTGGAATCTGCTCCAGGCGGCGCATGATCGCCGCAAGGTTGATCTTGAAATTAAACGAGGCGCGGGGGCGGAACTGGTCTTCGCGAGCCTTGACTTTTCCACCTTGACCGAGTCTGACGTTGAGGGAGATGCAGTGGGCAAGATGGGTATTCGGCTTTTCCGCCCGAGCCCCAGAGTGGTCTCTGTGGAGGCGGGTTCGCCTGCTGGGCAGAGCGGCATTGAAGTAGGTGACGTCGTCCTTAAAGTCGACGCTCGCCAGATCACGGGGGGCGACGATTTCGTGCGCACCATGCGTGCGAATGCAGGGCGTGACCTTGTGATTGAACTGCGCCGCGCAAGCACATTCCTTAGCGTCACGGTGCGACCGTCACGCGTGGAAAGCAGCGGCCAGGCGTACGGGCGCATTGGTGCCGGCATCGATGACCGACCGGCGCTGGTGCAGGTTGTATACAACCCGGGCGAAGCACTCGTTAAGGCCGTTACCCATACGTGGGAAATGTCCATATTCAGCTTGAAAATGCTCGGACGCATGATCGCCGGCGAAGTATCCTGGCGCAATTTGTCCGGCCCCGTGACAATTGCCGACTACGCGGGCAAGACGGCACGCCTCGGCGCCACCTACTATCTCAATTTCATCGCGCTTGTAAGCATCAGCCTTGGCGTGCTCAACTTGCTGCCGATCCCAGTCTTGGATGGTGGGTATCTGTTGTATTATTCCGTCGAAGCAATTCGTAGCAAGCCGGTTCCTGCGGCATGGATGGAATTCGGTACAAAATTCGGGCTTGTGATTGTCGTTATTGCCATGTCGCTTGCCCTGTTCAACGACATTTCCCGGCTTTTCGCCGGTTAGCCACATAAACGGTTCCCTCATGCGCCTCTTGCGCATTCGACTCATCTTTTTGTCATTTTTGTTCTCCGTTGCCGCGAATCTGCCGGCTTGGGGCTTTGATCCGTTCGTGATCAAGGACATTCGTGTCGAAGGCATCCAACGCACCGAGGCCGGAACCATTTTCAGTTACCTGCCGGTCAAGGTCGGAGAGCGCTTTACTGATGAAAAAGCGGCCGAGTCCATCAAGGCCTTGTTCGCCACGGGATTTTTCAAGGACGTCCGGATTGAAATCGAAGGGGACATCCTGGTGGTCGCGGTAGATGAGCGCCCGGCGATTGCTACAGTCGACCTGTCTGGTACCAAAGCACTGGACAAGGAGGCGATCAAGAAGTCGCTCAAAGAAACCGGAATGGCGGAAGGACGCATATTCGACCGTGCCCTGCTCGACAAGACCGAGCAGGAGATGAAGCGCCAGTATCTTTCACACGGCCTTTACGGCGTAACGCTGAAAACCACGGTGACGCCGCTTGAGCGAAATCGTGTCGGCATCATGATTGCCGTCGACGAAGGCGAGGTTGCGCGTATCAAGAAGATCAATCTGGTCGGTGTCAGTGCTTTCAAGGAAAGTGAATTGCTCGAGCAACTTGCCCTGGCCTCTAGCGGCTGGTTGTCCTGGTATTCGAAAGATGACCAGTACTCGAAGCAAAAATTGACCGCCGACCTCGAAACGTTGAGGTCTTTCTATTTCAACCGCGGATACCTCGAGTTCAATCTCGAGTCGACGCAGGTGTCGATCACTCCCGACAAGAAGGATATTTACATCACTGCCACCATCCGAGAAGGGCAAAAATTCACGGTGTCGGAGGTGCGCATGGGTGGAAACACCATATTACCCACCGGCGACTTGCTCAAACTTGTCGAACTCAAGGCCGGGGATGTATTCAATGGTGAGAAGCTTTCCTCGTCGACCAAGAAAATTCAGGAACGGCTGGGCAATGAAGGTTACGCGTTCGCCAATGCCAACGCGGCACCCGAGATAGATCGGAACAAGCAGACGGTTGCTTTCACGATCCTGGTTGACCCTGGCCGCCGGGTGTATGTCCGGCGCGTGAATGTATCGGGCAACACCCGCACTCGTGACGAGGTCGTGCGTCGCGAACTGCGCCAGATCGAGGGAGCTTATTATGATGGGGATAAGATCAGCACGTCCAAGAAGCGCCTCGACCGGTTAGGCTATTTTGCGGAGACGACGGTCGAGACCCCGGCGGTGGCGGGCACTCCCGATCAAGTCGACGTGAACATTCGCGTCACTGAGAAGCCGACCGGGCAATTGCTGCTAGGCGCTGGATTTTCGAGCGCCGAAAAAGTGGTGTTGCAGACCTCGATCTCGCAGGCCAATGTATTTGGCAGCGGCAATACCATCGGCGCGTCAATCAGCACCAGCAAATCGAACAAAGCCTACTCCCTGTCGCAGACCAATCCATATTTCACGGTCGATGGCATCAGCCGCTCGTTTTCTATCTATCACCGTGATTACAATGCCGCCAATTTGAATCTCGGTGATTACAAAACCACCAGTACCGGCGCCAGCATTGCGTTCGGCTATCCGCTGACCTCGATCGACACGCTGGTATTTTCGCTGTCCCCCGATGTGACGAGCTACTCGACTGGTGATGCGCCGCCCTTGACGATCGCCAATTACGTCAATACCTATGGCAGGTCCATCACCAGCCTTCCGGTTGGGGTCAACTGGTTTCGTGACACTCGTGACAGTGCCACGTACACGCGCACCGGGCGCTTTGCTAATGCCTCGTCAGAGATTGGGTTGCCGGGTGGAACCATTCAGTACTGGCGTCTCAATTATGTGGAGCGGCACTTTTTTGCGCTGACCAAGAATACGACTTTGTTCCTGCGCGGCGATGTGGGTACAGCGAGCAGCATTGGCAGCAAGCCGCTGCCCACATTCAAGAAATTTTTTGCAGGTGGCATTGGTTCGGTGCGTGGCTATGAAACCAACACACTTGGGCCGCGCGACACCGATGGCAGCCTGCTTGGGGGAACGCGTCGCTTCACCGGAACTGCGGAATTGCTGTTCCCATTCCCGGGCCTGCAACGTGACAGGTCGATTAGGTTGCTCACTTTTGTAGATGCAGGCCAAACCGTGGGTCCTGGCCCCACCCCAGCAGGAGGCATCCGTGCGTCTGCGGGGGTTGGAGTGGATTGGGCATCGCCGTTCGGGCCATTACGTTTCAGTCTTGCTAAACCTTTCAATGCCAAGGCCGATGACCGTATCCAGCGCCTGCAATTTACCGCTGGAACAAGCTTTTGACAGTCATGGCACAATAATAGCCTGTGTTTTTGGAGCGATAGTCTTGAAATCTCAGTTCGTACGAATGGCCATGATTTGCGTGGCGGCTGTTGCCTTGCAGGGTGTTGCCACGGCCCAGAGCAAGATTGGTTTTGTAAACACGCAGAAAATATTTGATGAATCGGAACCTGCCAAGCGCGCGTCGAAAAAGCTTGAAGGCGAGTTTGCCAAGCGCGAAAAGGAGGTCAATGACCTCGGCAATCGTCTGCGCATCGAAAGCGAAAAGTTTGAAAAGGATAGCCCGGTCTTGTCGGAAACCCAGCGGCTGCAACGACAGAGAGTTCTGGCAGACCTAGACCGTGATTTCCAGCGCAAGCAGCGTGAGTTTCGCGAGGATGTGAGTCAGCGCCGCAATGAAGAATTTGCTGCCGTTCTGCAGCTGGCCAACAATACGCTCAAGGAAATTGCGGCGAAGGAAGGCTTTGACGCAATTTTTCAGGATGCTGCCTACGCAAACCCGAAGTTGGACGTTACCCAAAAGGTCTTGGACGCACTTAAGTCCAAATAAGGCTTGATGGCCGGCCCTTTCACCCTTGACGAGTTGGCGCGGCGCACGGGGGGGTGGGTCGAGGGTGATGGCGGCGTCCTGATCGAACGCGTTGCTACCCTAAAATCAGCAGACGCCCGTTCGATATCCTTTGTATCCAACCCCAAGTATCGGGCGGATGCGTTGGCGTCATCGGCACGCGCCCTGATTGTTACCGACACCGATGCGGCTCTTGCCGGCAGGCCGCTTCTGCTTCACGCCAATCCCTACGCCTGTTTTGCGCGCGTCGCCGGGATGTTTGATCGAGGCATCCACCAGGCGTCGGGCATTGATCCCACTGCGGTCATTTCTGTCACGGCGTCGCTTGGCTCGGGCGTCAGCATCGGAGCGCACGTATCCATTGGTGCGGGCGTAGTGATCGGCGACAATGCCGTCGTCTATCCCAACGTGACAATCTATCCGGGTACGATTATCGGTCACAACGCAATCATCCAGGCCGGGGCGGTGATCGGGAGTGACGGTTTCGGATTTGCCGCAGACGCAGGCACCTGGGTCAAGATCCCGCAAACGGGCCGTGTTGTCGTCGGCGATGACGTTGAAGTCGGTGCAGGAACGACGATCGACAGGGGCGCGCTGGACGATACGGTCATCGGTGACGGCGTCAAACTCGACAATCAGATCCAGATCGGCCACAACGTGACCATCGGTGCGCATACGGCGATGGCCGGATGTGTTGGGGTTGCCGGCAGCGCTTCGATCGGGCGGCACTGCACCTTCGGGGGTGGGGCGATCATTCTGGGACATTTGACGATTTCTGACCACGTGCATGTGACTGCCGGTTCGCTCGTGACCAAATCGATAGACGCTGCGGGAACCTACGGCGCCTCGCTGCCGGCGACGAACAACCGCGATTGGCTGAAAAATGCCGCGCACCTGCGCAATCTGGTCCGCATGGACGAGCGGATTCGGGCACTAGAAAGGGAAATTGGCAAGATGGAGAAAAAATCATGACCCCGATGGACATTCACGCGATTCTTGAGCACCTGCCGCACCGCTATCCGATGTTGCTGGTTGATCGGGTTGTTGATGTGGTGCCGAATGGCCACATTCACGCAATCAAGAACGTCAGTGTCAACGAGCCGTTTTTCAACGGCCACTTCCCGCACCATCCGGTGATGCCCGGCGTGCTGATCCTGGAGGCATTGGCCCAGGCTGCGGCGATCCTGTCGTTCAAAACACTGGGCAACAAGCCTGATGACAAGTCGGTGTATTACTTCGTCGGCATTGATGGTGCGCGTTTCAAACGGCCGGTGATGCCGGGGGATCAATTGCACCTGCACGTGGTCATGGATGGCCCGGTACGGCGCGGCATGTGGAAATTCAGGGCGGAGGCGAAAGTGGATGGCGTGTTGTCGACGGAAGCACAGTTGATGTGCACCGTGCGTACGATTGATACTGCCGGGGCCTGATTGTGGCGACTGTCCATCCGACGGCGATCGTCGACCCCGGTGCGGAGCTCGCGGAAGGCGTTGACATCGGCGCCTATACCCTGGTAGGCCCGAAGGTGCGGATCGGCTCCGGGACCCGCATTGGTCCCCACTGCGTCATTGAGGGGCCGACCACCATCGGTAGCGATAACCGCATTTGGCAGTTCTGCTCGCTTGGCGGCGAGCCGCAGGACAAAAAGTACGCCGGTGAAGACACCGCGCTCGAAATTGGCAACGGCAATACGATCCGCGAATTTTGTACCTTCAACCGGGGCACGGCGCAGGACATTGGCGTAACGCGCCTGGGTGACGACAACTGGATCATGGCCTACGTCCATCTGGCGCATGACTGCCAAGTCGGAAGCCATACGATTTTTGCCAACAATGCGCAGCTGGCAGGCCATGTATTGGTGGGTGACTGGGCGATTCTTGGCGGGTTTACCGTAGTGCACCAGTTCGTCCGTATCGGCGCGCATGCGATTTCGGGCATGGGGTCGATCCTGTTCAAAGACCTGCCAACCTATGTGACCTGTGCCGGCAACCCGGCCTCACCGCACGGTACCAACACTGAAGGTCTCAAGCGGCGCGGCTTCAAGGCGGACCAGATCGAGGCAATCCGACGCGCCTACAAGACGCTCTACAAGAACGGACTTACGCTCGAAGAAGCGAAGCGTGAATTGGCGGCGTCAACGGCGGCCGACGTCGCCCCTCTGCTTGATTTTGTCGCGGCTTCTACCCGCGGCATCATGCGTTAGGCCGGGGCCAAAGCATGACCGATGCGCCCCCGGCCGGCGGTGTGCATCCCCACGGAAAACCACCTCGCATTGCCATTGTGGCAGGCGAAGCTTCAGGCGACTTGCTGGCTGCACATCTGATGTCTGCCTTGACGGAGCGCATTCCCAGCGTCCGCTTCATGGGTATTGGCGGACCGCGAATGGAGGAGCAGGGCTTCGATTCGTGGTGGCCCGGCGAAAAGCTCGCGGTGCGCGGTTACGTTGAGGTGCTTCGGCATTATCGCGAGATCAGCGGCATCCGCCGGCAACTTGCCCAGCGCCTGGAACTGGATCAACCTGATCTTTTCATCGGTGTGGATGCACCTGACTTCAACCTGGATTTGGAGGTGCGGCTGCGCTCCAGAGGAATACGTACCTGCCACTATGTGAGTCCCTCCATCTGGGCCTGGCGTGGCGGGCGTATCGAGAAGATTCGCCGCGCAGCCGACCATGTCATGTGCCTGTTTCCGTTCGAGAGGGCGCTTTACGCGGATGCGGGCATTCCCGCGACCTACGTCGGGCACCCTCTGGCGGACCTGATTCCTCGAGACGCAGGCAACCCGGATGCGGCATTGGCAGCCCGAAAGGCGCTCGGGTTGCCAATGGATGGCAAGATCATCGGTTTGCTGCCCGGTAGCCGGCAGTCCGAACTGCACGCGCTTGCCGAGCGCTTTGTCGATGTCGCCCGTCGCTTGACGGCACGACGTGCCGATGTGCATTTTGTGGTGCCGTTCGCCAGTGCCGGGACCGAAGCGATCTGGCGCGTTGTACAGGCGCGCGACTCCGAGCCGCAGCTCCCCGTCACGCTGGTGCAGCGCGCTTCGCACCAGGCGCTGGCCGCATGCGACATAACTCTGGTTGCCAGCGGAACGGCAACGCTTGAGGCGGCGTTGTTCCGCCGTCCGATGGTTGTTGCCTACAACATGGCACCGCTCTCATGGTTTCTCATGCGCCGCATGAAATACCAACCCTATGTCGGTCTGCCCAACATCCTGTGCGGTGAATTTGTCGTGCCGGAGTTTTTGCAGGGAGAGGCGTCGCCGGAGAATCTGGCACAGGCCCTGGGCAATCTGCTCGATGACCCACACATGAGGAACAGCATCAGCACGCGTTTCGGCGCGCTTCACGAACGCCTGCGACAGGACAATTCGAGGCGTGCTGCAGATGCCGTAATTGCTCTCCTGCAGGCGTAGAATTGTGACCCATGAAGCGCGCCACGCCTGACTTCAGCCACGCCAACAATGGCGCGGCGGAACCCGATTTGCTCTCTGGAATCGACAAACACGCCCACAAGGTCAAGCCCCTGCGCAAGGCGCCGACACAAAAGGGGCTGCTGATCTGCGGTGTCGACGAAGCCGGCCGCGGCCCTCTGGCGGGGCCGGTGTATGCCGCGGCCGTCATCCTCAATCCAAAAAAGCCGATACGGGGCCTGGACGATTCAAAGAAGCTCAGTGCGAAAGAGCGAGAACGCCTGGCAATCCGGATCCAGACGGAGGCCCTCGCTTTTGGCATCGCCCTAGCATCGGTCGAAGAAATCGATCGGATGAACATCCTCAATGCCACTTTGCTGGCGATGCAACGTGCCGTCGACAAGCTGCTGATTGTCCCCGACGAGGTCTGGATTGACGGCACCCATGTGCCGCGCATTACCTACACGGCTCGCGCCATCATCAAGGGAGACGCCTTGGTTGGTGCCATATCCGCCGCTTCCATTCTGGCGAAGTCCGCACGCGACCGTGAACTGGTGACCCTTGCGCGCCAGTATCCGGAATACGGGTTCGAGAAGCACAAGGGATACCCGACGCAATTGCACCTGGCGCGGATTCGCGAGCACGGTGCCTGCCCGGAGCATCGACGCAGCTTTGCGCCGGTCAAGCATATTCTCGGCGCTTTGCTTTGAGCGATACGGTTGACTTCAGTTTCGGCCCGGCGCTTGCATCGCGACGGCGGCGCATGCAACGCACTGCGATTGCCGTCATTACCACCCTGATAGCGGGGTTGATGTTTTTTCTGACCTACGCTGCCGGCTTTCTCGATTTCAAGGTGTTTGCGGTTGCCACGGGGGCTGCCTGCGCCATGATCGTGCTGTTCGTGCCGATCTTTTACAGCGGCGTCAACCTGCGTTTCAGGGATCCCGCCTTGTTCCTGCCGCAGACCATGAGTGCGACGGTGATCAGCAGCTACGTGATGGCCTACGCGGGTACGGCACGACCAGCGCTTACAGTGCTGTATTTCGCCGCGCTGGTGCTGTGTACGCTGCGCTTCAACTGGCGCACCTTCTTCGTGCTCGCAGCCTTTACCCAAGCCTGCTATGGCGTAGTGCTTTACGTGGCGATGCAGTTTGACGGGCCGCGCTTTGACTGGCGCGCAGAAGCGTTGCATTGGGGTTTCATGCTGCTCGCCGCGCCCTGGTTGGGTTGGCTGGGCAGTTACCTGGCGCGTCTGCGCCAGCGCGTCAAAGCGGGGGAAGCGCTGTATCGCGCCATCTGGAACACCTCCGTCGATGCCGTGGTGGTATTCGACGAGCATGGCGAGATCCGCATGGCCAATCCGGCGGCAACCCGATTATTCGGCCGAGACGCCCTGGCGTTGCGCTCCATGCAGGTTTTGCAACTTGCGCCCGAACGTCAGCGGCCGGCGCTTGAACGTGATCTGGCCGAGTATTTATCGCACGGCTCCATGGCGCGTGACTGGTCGGCCTTCGAGGACATTGTTGTCACCGCAGACGGACGCGAGGTGTTCGTCGAGGCTGCGGTGGTCGAGCTTGGAGGGGTGGGCGGACGAAGCGACCTGTTTGAAGAAGGGGGACGGCGCCTGGCGCTGTTCGCCAGGGATGTTTCACAACGTCACGCCCTCGAAGCCATCAAGGATGATTTCATCGCTTCCATGAGCCACGAGTTGCGCACGCCGCTCGCTGCCGTCGTCGGTGCCTTGGAGGCGTTGCAGGTCGATGCTGCAGCGGAGGTGTCCGACGGCACGCGGAGCCTGCTTGACATGGCGGCAAGCGGTGCCGACCGGCTCAACAGGCTGATTAACACCATGTTGAACCTGCAGAGAATGGAGTCGGGGAAGATCGATTTTTCACCTACCAGCATGCCGGCGTCGGTCCTGGTGGAGCAGGCTTTCGAGTCGGAGCAACCTGCGGTACGCCGGCAGGGGAAATTCCTTGCCGTCGCACACCGCGCAGACCGCATCAAGGTGAAGGCGGATCCGCGCTGGATGCATGAGGTGTTGATCAACCTGATAGACAATGCGGTAAAACACTCGCCGCTTGGCGCGACGGTCGTCATTAGTGCGGAGGCGCGCGAACGCACTGTCCGGTTTGCCGTGATTGACCAGGGCGCTGGTGTTTCCGCCGAATTTTCCGGTCGCGTGTTTTCACGTTTCGCGCGTGCCGATAACTCCAACATGCGCGTCCGTGGTGGTGCAGGGCTCGGTCTGTCATTGTGCAAAGCGGCGGTCGAAGGCTGTGGCGGCACGATCGGCTATTTCAACAATCCGGCCAAGGGGGCGACCTTCTGGTTTGAGTTGCCGCGGGCGGTGGATTACCCCTGATGGACCGTTGTGTCGGCTAGGCATCGCTTAAAATGGGGCGTGACAGTCAGATTCCGCATGCAGCGACCGGTGCTGCCCCTTATTCTTGCGACCGTCCTTTGGGCAGGGGCGTCGCCGGCCCAGGCGGATCTGTACGGATTTGTAGACGAGCAAGGTCAGGTGCGCCTGGCCAACGAGAAGCTCGATGAGCGTTACCAGCTGTTCGTCAAGGGCGAACATAGGAACGAGTTTCAGCTGTCTTCGGAACTGAAGTTTCTGCCGGCGCCGAACCGCCTTGAGGACCATGTGATCTTCAAGCGGCTGCAGAAGACGCCCAACGTGATGAAGTTTGAATCGATGGTGCTCAACGAGGCACAACGGCAAAAGCTGGATCCTGCCTTGGTCAAAGCGGTGATTGCGGTTGAATCGGCCTATGATCCGGCGGCAGTCAGCCCGAAAGGCGCGGTAGGCCTGATGCAGTTGATTCCCGGCACTGCCGAGCGCTATGGCGTTCGCAAGATTGCCGACCCCAGGGATAACGTCAACGGTGGTACCCGCTATTTGCGCGACCTGCTCGACCTATTCAAGGGTGATCTGCAGCTGGCACTGGCCGGCTACAACGCCGGTGAGGGGGCAGTCATCAAATACCAGAATCGCATTCCGCCATTTCCCGAGACACAGGCCTATGTCAAATTGGTGATGCAATTTTACGAGCATTTCAGCGGCGGATTGAAGAAAATGACGAGCAAGGACGACAGCCGGATACGGGTCACCCTGCCGGGACGGCGCAACATGCCGCTTTCTTCCGAAGGACGGGCCGCAGAGTTGATCGGCAGAGCATCGAATGCTGATGCACAAAAATGAGCAAGCCACGCCTCAAATACAAGGCAGGTGGCGTTGCAACCACGCAAGACGACTTATTCGCAGTGAAAGATGAACACGTGTCCGAACAACCAGGATTGATAGACGAAGTGCCGCCGCTGGAGGCAGACATGGCGCCAGATGATGTGGCTCAGAACGTTGGTGGGAGCGGCTCTTCAATGGATGCCCCCGGCGGAATGACGCCACCCCCAGGAGGTGGCGGACCACTGCCACCGATTTCCGGCGATGCAGATTTTCTGCCCCTGGGCCTGTACGCGGAACGTGCTTATCTCGATTATGCGGTGTCGGTGGTCAAGGGGCGTGCCCTGCCGGAGGCCAGCGACGGTCAGAAACCGGTACAGCGCCGCATACTGCATTCGATGAATGAAATGGGCCTGGTGTCGACCGCCAAGCCGGTGAAGTCGGCGCGCGTCGTCGGAGATGTCCTGGGCAAGTTCCATCCCCATGGTGATCAGGCGGCCTACGACGCCCTGGTGCGCATGGCGCAGAGTTTTTCGCTGCGCTATCCGCTGATCGACGGGCAGGGCAATTTCGGATCACGCGACGGTGACGGCGCCGCAGCGATGCGCTACACCGAAGCCCGCCTGACGCCGATCGCCAAATTGCTGCTCGACGAAATCGACATGGGCACCATCGATTTCATCCCCAATTACGACGGCTCGATGCAGGAGCCCAAGCAGTTGCCGGCACGCCTGCCCATGGTGTTGCTCAATGGTGCGTCCGGCATTGCCGTTGGCATGGCCACCGAAATTCCGTCGCACAACCTGCGTGAAATTGCCCGCGCCGCAATTGCCGTGATCCGCAAGCCGAAGATCACCACTGATGAATTGCTTGAGCTGGTACCCGGACCGGACTTTCCCGGAGGCGGGCAGATCATTTCGTCAGCTTCCGAAATCCGCGAGGCCTACGATAGCGGCCGCGGGTCTCTCAAGGTGCGCGCGCGCTGGAAAATCGAAGACCTGGCGCGCGGCCAGTGGCAGGCCGTGGTCCATGAATTGCCCCCAGGTACCTCGGCACAAAAGGTACTCGAAGAAATCGAGGAGCTGACCAACCCCAAGGTTCGCCCGGGCAAGAAGTCGCTCACGCCGGAGCAGCAAAACCTCAAAGCCCTGATCCTCTCCGTGCTCGATGCGGTGCGTGATGAATCGGGCAAGGATGCTGCGGTTCGCCTGGTATTCGAACCCAAGACGGCAAAGATAGACCAGACAGAGTTCATGACCAAACTGCTCGCGCACACGAGCATGGAGTCGTCTTCGCCGCTCAACATGGTGATGATCGGCCTTGACGGCCGGCCGCGCCAGAAGCCGCTCAAGGAAGTGCTGGCCGAATGGGGCGAGTTCCGTGTCACGACGGTGACGCGACGTACCCGGTTCCGCCTTTCGAAAGTGGACGACCGCATCCACATTCTCGAAGGGCGCATGATCGTGTTCCTGAACATCGACAAGGTGATCAGGATCATCCGCGAGAGCGATGAGCCCAAGCCCGCTCTGATCAAGGCGTTCAGGCTGTCGGATCGCCAGGCTGAAGACATCCTGGAAATCCGCCTGCGCCAGCTGGCACGCCTCGAAGGCATCAAGATAGAACAGGAGCTCAAGGACCTGCAGAGCGAGAAGAAAGAGCTCGAACACCTGCTCGGCGACGATGCCGCGATGAAGAAGCTCGTCATCAAGGAGATCGAAGCCGACGCCAAGCAGTTTGGCGATGAACGCCGCACGCTGATCGAGGAAGCCGGAAAATCCGTGGT
Source organism: Burkholderiales bacterium (assembly GCA_947473125.1). Taxonomy (GTDB): domain Bacteria; phylum Pseudomonadota; class Gammaproteobacteria; order Burkholderiales; family JAEUOS01; genus CANJDH01. The sequence goes on along the minus strand of CANJDH010000090.1, from coordinate 6,150 downwards.
TACCCAGACCGTGGTTGACGAACCGGTCACGGTGATTTTTTCCGAGAAGGGCTGGGTGCGGGCACGTTCCGGGCACGGCCACGATGCGACGCTGTTCGGCTTCAAGGAAGGCGATGCGCTGTACGGTGCGTTTGAATGCCGCACGATTGACCATGTCATCCTGTTTGGCTCGAACGGCCGCGTGTACTCCGTCGCGGTCGGCGCACTGCCGGGTGCGCGCGGCGACGGCGTCCCAGTGACCACCCTGATCGACCTCGAGGCGGGGACGCGAATCCTGCACCTGGTCGCCGGTGCGGCGGAACAGGAAGTGCTGGTCGCGGCGACCAGCGGTTATGGCTTTGTCTGCAAGATCAGCGACATGCTGTCGCGCACCAAAGGCGGCAAGGCCTTCCTCAAGGTTGACGAGAACACCGAGCCGGTCCGTCCGGCACTGGTGTTGCCGGGAGCAGGGCGCGTGGCAACCATGGGCAGCGCGCAGCGCCTGCTTGTATTCAAGCTTGGCGAGGTCAACTCGCTCGCCGGCGGTGGACGCGGCGTGATCCTGCAGGAACTCGACCTCAAGGAGAAATTGCTTGCCGTCACGGTGTTCGGCGATGCCGGTCTGGTAGTCGAGGGCGCCGGTCGCGGCGGCAAGGAGTTCAACGTCTCCCTTGAGCCGCGCGCGCTCAAGACCTATGAGGCAAAGCGCGCGCGCAAGGGCAAGTTGCTGGTCGACAAGATCAAGGCGGCCGGGTTGCGGCCGCTATGAACCGTCTGGGGCACCGTTGATGCGGTTCACTTGCCGGCCTTGATCAAGCGATCATTCTGGGCCTGGAGCGGTCTTGCGTTCATCGGATACAAGGCTACAAAGTGTCCAATCTGGTCGCGTGACATTTCGACCGGCGTTTTCATCACCAGCCACTGCACGCCTTCGGTACACGGGGGCGTGGTAAGCGAGCCCATGAAGCTGTAGAACGCGGGATCAGCGGGCAGCAACTGCCTGGCATTGATCATCACATCCAGACGTTCACGCGTACGGCCCGCGGTACCCGGCATGGCGTTCCACACTTGATGCAGCATCGGTTGTTCCTTGCCGGCAGCAAGCAAAACCGCGACGACGGCCAGTTTTCCCTGGGCGCTCTTGTGCACCAGATGGGCGACCATGTCGAAGGTACGTCCGTTGATACGCTCCTCCGACGGCGTATGGAAGTGAAACTGCACCAGTTCATAACGCGCGCCGGCATGGAAAATGAAGCTCCCCGGGGCATAGTCGACCTGAATGGTGTGGCCGTTGTTGCTTACCTTGAGCGGTGCATCCTCATAGTGGAACTGGATCGGCTCAATCTCGGATACCACCGGATTGCGGATGTCGATGGGAGATTGGCGGCTGCCGCTTTTGCACAACGCATAGTCGGCTTTCATGTCACCCCATTTGTAGGGGGCAAATTCACCGTCATACGCCCAGTGCACGTGCTCGTCGGACCCGCCGGAAGCCGCATGGCCCTGCGCGCCCGCTCCTTTTGCGGGTTGCGCCCGTTCTTCAAGGACGCGCGCGACCACCTGCTGGCGCGACTCCCGCGACGCGGGGCGGGTCTGGAGCTTGGCGAGTGGGTTTGGCGGAGCGGTCGTCTTGGTCTGGGCCAGGGCGAGTGCTTTTTGGGGTTGATGTGGATCCGCTGCCGGCTCCGATGCGGTTCCCGCAGCAGGCGCCGGAGCAGCTTCGGAGATGGCAGTGGCCTTGTTGATCGACGCCGGCCCCGGGCTGTGGAGGTCCCCAGCGGCTTCTGCCTTGGCCTTGATGAAGCCATTTTTATTGCCGATGACTGCCGGGCCATCCATATAGCGCGTCGACACCGGCGAGACGGGTGCGGCAGTTGCCATGGCTACGGGCGCTCCCGCGGCACGTTTTGCCGCACCCACTTTTGCCGATTCGGCGCCTGCATTCGGATTGCACATGCGCGCCATGACGCGCTGCTCGGTCGTGTCCGGGGCCACTGGGCGCGTCTCGCCCTTGCCCTTGATCATGGCAATCTCCGCACCCTCATCATTGAAATAAGCGCGTGCCAGGACGGTTGTGGTGCGCTCGGCGCAATGCATGCGCAGATGCTCCTTCAGGCTGCGGTACGCAAAGTAGGTGCCGCTTTCGGATGAAGTGAGCGTGGAGTACGTGGTTTGTACCCAGCCGCTGGCATGACCCTCCTTGCGCACGATCGAAGCAACATCGAGTTCGGTTTGTGCGCGGCTGCGGCTCTCGATGAGTTGCCAGGACGCAGCGGCCGCATGGCCCGATAAGCCCAAGACCGCAGCGAACAGGGAAAAGCGGACAATGCCAAGAGTGTATGGGGTACGTGCCATGTGGGCCTCCAAAATCGTTTGCATGCGGACGCGCAGGCCCGGGAGACCTGCGATAACAGCAGCCATAACGGCATGCAGACGCACAAATTGAGCTCGGCGTTACTGCGTCGCAGGGCCCGGAAATCACGAATTTCTAAACCAGTCCCGGCTTGCGCGGATTGACGCATGAATACCCTTCAAATTGATCGATGCAGCAGACGGAAATCAGTTATGTGCCGCCATGCCGCTGTCTGAGACGTGCGCCGCAGCTATTAGGGGATGGTATAAATCGGCCATGTGCAGAGCGCTCCTCTACCTTGGCCAACCGGTGCTGCTGGACCATTTGCTGTTTCAGCCGGATTCGGCGTTGATTCGGCAGAGCTACATGCCGAAAATGCTGCACATGCTCAATCTGGCGGGATTCGGCATGCGCGCCTGGTCGCACGATTCGCACGATGCGGATAAACCGTATTCCTACGGCGTCACCACTCTGCCGGTATTCGATCGAAACCTCAAAAGCCTTGCCGAAAAAGTGCGTGCCGAGTGCGTGCTCGCGCACGTGCGCGGCGTCGCCTACAACACCTCGGTCGACATCTCCTTGCAAAACGTGCATCCGTTCCAGTTTGACGGTGTGCCGCTGGCGCTTGCGCACAACGGCGACCTGGCGCGCATCGGCGAAATGAAGCCGCTGCTGGTGGCGCATATCGATCCGGCCTGGCTGCCCAATATCCGCGGCACCACGGACAGCGAATGGATCTACGCGCTGCTGGTTTCCCAGTTCGAGGGGGAATGGACTGGCGGGCGCCGCCTCGGTGCCGGCGAGATCATCGATGCCGTCAAGCGCACCCTGGGCATCCTGCGCGATGTGCGCGCCGAGCTTGGTATCGCCACCTCCTCATCCGTGAATCTGTTCATTGCCACCGGCTTCCAGATTGCGGCAGTGCGCTACTGCTTTGATTTTGGTTGTTATCCGACGCAGGATCCGGCGCGCGTCCACGAAGCCAACCTGACCTACCTGAGCCTGTGGTACACGGTCGGACATGAATACGGCTTGCGCGACGGCGAGTGGACCATGCGTGGTGGGTCGAGCGGTGACTCGGTGATCATTGCCTCGGAACCCCTGACGCGCGATACCTCAAGCTGGGTTGAGGTACCCGAATACGGCATGATGGTTGCGGACCTCAGTTCGGGCCGGCCGGCACTGCAAACTTGCCTGCTGGACTGAACCTGCGTCGCCGCGTTGCCGCCGGGCGCAGCACGCATTGTCTGCTGCAGGGCGGTCAACTGGCGTACAGTACCTGTTCGGCCAGCGCCGCCTCTAGCAGGGCGCGATTGGCGGCCGCCACGTTGGTCAGGTTGACCAGACGCGTCAAGGTGACGTTGGTATGGGCCATGGAGCGCAGCAGTGCCGCGTGTACCGCCCCCTGGAGCCGCAGCGAGGCGGGCGTCGAACCGCGGTAAAGGTCGAGGAACTGTGCCCGCGGCAACTCAAGCAGTACGCAATCCTCGCAGGCCCAGGCGCGTGCCGCATGTGTCGTAGCATCGATCAGGCTGCGGTGCCCGATCAACTGTCCGGGCCCGAGCACGGCCAGGCGCCTCTGATGGGTGGGAGCGGCGTCGCTACCACCTTCAGCAACCGGCGCCGAAATGGCGATCGCGCCGCGAATCGTAACAAAACAAGCCAGTGCTTCTGTGCGTTCGAAAAACAGGGCATCCCCGCGCTTGAGTTCGAGCACGCTGCACTGGTCGGCGATGTCGTCGATGTCCTCGGCTTCCCAGTTCTGGAAGAACGGCAGGACCGGCAAGAAGCGGCGATAGTCAAACGTCACGGTACGCAAGCGCGGATGAAGCGCCAGCGGGTCGCCGGATGGCGCTGCGCAAAACGGGGCGTCTTCGGGCGTGGGGTGCGACAGTATCTGTGCATTGAGCGCCGACAGCTTGGCGCACAGGTTGAGCGTGACGGCGTGCTGTACCGCCAGCGCCGCAGCACTGCGGCGCGCGACGAGCACCCGGAAATCCTCGCGGCCGATGAACAGCCCGTCCACGGAGGAACTCGCTGTCACCGTTGCCGAACAAATGCCATGCTCGAGCAGGGACATTTCGCCGATAACGCCGCCGGCACCAACCCGCGCGACGACCAGCGACTCGCCTCCGGGAAGCCGCACCGCGGCCTCGACATCGCCGATGCGCAAAAAGAACGCGCCGCGGGTCGGCATACCCTGTCTCAGCAGTACCGCACCCTTGACGAAAGATACCGGTTGGGCGATGGCCAGCAACTCTTCGTGCGCCTGCCCGGTCAAGGCGGCGAACAAGGGGTTGGCAGACGGAGCGGAGGTATGGGCAGTCATCCTCTCTATCGTAACAGCGCCAGCCCAGGGTGAAACGCCGCGCAACCGAACCCTCTGCATTTTCGCGGTGCCTCTGGCAGCCTGCCTCAGGGATTACCAAAGCCGTGTTCGCGCGCGAGAATGAATCCATGGGCATGCTCGACAGCCTGATCGCACTGTTCGGCGGTGGCGCCAACGCCGAGTTGCTGCGCGTGCGCAAGGTGCCATTCGCGCACACCGCGCGCGGCCGCGCCGAGCTCGAATCCAATCGCGACGGACTCGACGCCCGCTTGCGGGCCTTGCTCAAACTCGTCGATGGCTTGCGCGACGGGGCCGACTTGCTGCAAGCCACTGATGCACTGGGAACGGATGAACTCAGTCTGATCAAGCTGTATGCCTGGGGGTATATCGCATCCTCCAGAGAGGACGACAATCAGATACTGGAGAGTCTGATCGCACGCATGGACGGGCTTGAACAGCCCGCCGCGCCGCAGCGGGAGGAGAGCGGAAAAATCGTGTCGTTCAAGGTGTTCGATGCAAAGCGCCTGGCGGAAGAAGCCGAACGCCTGGATTTTTCCGTGCGGCGCCGCAAGAAAGCCGCAGTCCAGCAACAGCGCCGGCGCGTTGAAACTGAGGGCCTCAACGCGTTCGGTATCCAGATGCTCACGGACCTCGCCGCCAAGGGGATCGTGGTCGAGGAACTCGAAAGCGAGTCCCCCAATCTGGTAAACCGGCTAGCCCTGGCGTTTGGCCATCCTACCGAGTTTCTGTTGATGCTCGACGGTTTGATTCTCGATGAAAGGGGCGGCCGTCAGGGGTTTTCCGTCCCGGTGATGCGCGACCTGGACAACCTGAAAATGGCTTTCATCGCGTACTACGCGCCAGCGGAAGAACGTGGTGCATTGCTCAACGCTAAGCCGCCTGCGCTAACCCGTACATCAATTGCTGCGGCTGAAATAGGGCAAAGGCTCTATTTAATAGTGCGATAATTCTTACGCTTCAAACGAGCCCGCCGCGGAGGGACACGCGGGTACGGTCAACACCAGATAAGGCTCGTTCCCATGCAATTTGACTACGTTGTCGTCGGTGCCGGCTCAGCCGGTTGCGTATTGGCCGCCCGGCTCACGGAGGACCCTGCGGTCTCGGTGCTTCTGCTCGAAGCCGGACAGCCCGATACTTCCGCGCTCATCAGCGCGCCCGCAGGCCTGGCGCTGTTGGGCCCCCTGAAGAAACATGGCTGGTGGTTTGAAACCGTACCGCAACCGGGCTTGAACGGTCGGCGCGGCTATCAGCCGCGCGGCAAGGTACTCGGCGGCTCTTCGTCGATCAATGCCATGATTTACCTGCGCGGCCACCAGCTCGACTATGAACACTGGCTGCAGAATGGTGCCGCAGGTTGGGGCTGGGATGACGTGTTGCCCTACTTCAAGAAGGCCGAGCACAACGAGCGCGGAATCAGTGATGCGCACGCACAGGGGGGGCCGCTCAACGTGGCAGACCTGCGCAGCCC
>CANJDH010000089.1 GCA_947473125.1 Burkholderiales bacterium | reverse complement strand
TTGAAGCTCGGCAGGATAGGCGGCGAAGTAGGCCGCGACGACCCCGGCGAACGCGGCAAGGCGAACGCTCCACAGCTTCCACGCCTGTTGCGTCCAGTTTTCGATGAGTTTCATGGGTACTTGCTCCATGGAAGTTGAGTTTCTCGTTGAGGAGGAATGACGCCACGTCGACCGGCACCTGCACGTGCACGGCGCCGGTGTTCTCTTTCATCGCTTCTTCCTGGATCATGCGCAGGATATGCAGAGCCGACGATTCGGTGTCGCGGATGTGGCCGGTGCCGTTGCAGCGCGGGCACACCGTGTAGCTGGCTTCGGCGAGGGCAGGGCGCAGGCGCTGGCGCGACAGCTCCATCAGGCCGAAACGGGAAATCTTGCCGAGCTGGACGCGGGCACGATCCGGCTTCAACGCATCTTTCAGGCGTTGTTCGACATCGCGCTGGTTGCGCGCGTTTTCCATGTCGATGAAATCGATCACGATCAGGCCACCGAGGTCGCGCAAGCGCAACTGGCGCGCCACTTCGTCGGCGGCTTCGAGGTTGGTGCGGGTCGCGGTTTCCTCGATGTCGCTGCCGCGCGTAGAACGCGCCGAATTGACGTCCACCGCGACCAGCGCTTCGGTATGGTCGATCACCACCGCGCCGCCGGAGGGGAGTTGCACCGTGCGCGAATAGGCCGATTCGATCTGGTGCTCGATCTGGAAGCGCGAAAACAGCGGCACGTCGTCCTTGTAGCGCTTGACCCGCGCCACGGTGTCGGGCATCACCACCGACATGAAGCTGATCGCCTGGTCGTAAATGTCATCGGTGTCGATCAGGATCTCGCCGACGTCGGACGAGAAGTAATCGCGGATGGCGCGGATCACCAGGCTCGACTCGAGATAAATCAACTCGGCGCCCTTGATGCCGTCGGCGGCGGTCTTGATGGCGTCCCACAGTTTGAGCAGGTAGTTCAAGTCCCACTGCAACTCGTCGGTGGCGCGGCCAATGCCGGCGGTGCGGGCGATCAGGCTCATCCCGTCCGGATACTGGAGGGCATCCATCACTTCCTTGAGCTCGGCGCGGTCGTCACCCTCGACGCGGCGTGATACACCGCCGCCGCGCGGATTGTTCGGCATCAGCACCAGGTAGCGGCCGGCTAGTGAGATGAAGGTGGTCAGGGCTGCGCCCTTGTTGCCGCGCTCGTCCTTTTCGACCTGGACCAAAAGCTCATTGCCTTCGCGGATCACGTCCTGGATACGTGCCTGGTTCGGCGACACGCCCTGCGCGAAATACTGGCGCGAGATTTCCTTGAACGGCAAAAAGCCGTGGCGGTCGACACCGTAATCTACAAAGCAGGATTCGAGCGAGGGCTCAATGCGGGTGATGACACCCTTGTAGATGTTGCTTTTACGCTGTTCCTGGCCAGCGGTTTCGATGTCCAGATCCACCAGCTTCTGGCCGTCGACGATCGCAACCCGCAGTTCCTCTGCGTGGGTTGCGTTGAATAACATGCGTTTCATTGAATGCTCCCTGCACGCACCCTGCCGCAGGGGTTAATCGGGTCGACCTTGCCGCAAGCGCGCGCGGCGTGGCTGCAGCCAGGCTGAACCAGCCGAGCAGCGCGAACACGCCGAGTAAAAAGCCTGATTGCAATAGTGTCTGCATGGGGCTACGCGTTTATTGAGGATAAGGTGTTTGGTGAGAAGCGTGATGTCCGGAATGTTGCGGACATCATGAAAATCTCGTGTGTACGACCGGTGCGTGCAATTTAATTTGCGAATTTAACTTAACATCGACATCGCCCATTGTCTTATTGAAGGCGGGCAACTTGCCTCTGAGTGCGCTGGCTCGTGGATCGTGCGGCGGAACCTGACACATGTGACTGCGCGTCTGCATTACCCCGACACCCAAGCCCACACGCTCAAACCTGCAGCAAACTACCACGAACTTTGTAGCTCACAACACAAATTATATAGATAAATGAAGGGTTTAGGGGACGTGACCAAGGCTGCCGTGGAATGGGTGGAAGTCGGTGAAGATGGCGCCGGCCAGCGGCTCGACAATTACCTGCTGAAACGCCTCAAGGGCGCGCCGCAGAGCCTGATCTACCGGATCATCCGCTCCGGTGAGGTGCGCGTGAACAAGGCGCGTGCTGCAGCGCTCACCAAATTGAGCCTGGGCGATATCGTGCGCGTGCCGCCGGTGCGCCTCGACGAGACCAAACGTGGCGCCGGCCAGACCAATGCCAATGCGCGCCCGGCCGCCGGCCAGGTACGCGCCGGTACCGAACTAGACATCCTTTATGAAGACGACGCGCTCTTGGCCATCAACAAACCCTCGGGGCTGGCGGTGCACGGTGGCAGCGGCGTGAGTTTCGGCGTGATCGAGGCGCTGCGCGCTGCCCGCCCGGACGCCAAATTCCTGGAACTGGTACACCGGATTGATCGTGATACATCCGGGGTCTTGCTGCTCGCCAAGAAGCGCAGTGCCCTGGTGGCGATGCACGCGCTGCTGCGCGAAGGGCGTACCGACAAGCGCTACTACGCGCTCGTCAAGGGGGATTGGCCGCACACCGCCAAGCACCATATCAGGACGGCGCTGGCCAAATATGTCACGGATGCCGGTGAGCGCCGCGTTGCAGAGGCAGAGGACGAAGACTACGCAAAGGACGCGCATACCATTGTCAACGTCGTCAAGCGCTTTGGCGGTGGCGCCCAGGCCGCAACTTTGGTGGAAGCGCAGATCAAGACCGGGCGCACCCACCAGATCCGCGTGCATCTTGCCGGCGCCGGGTACCCAATCGCCGGTGACGACAAATATGGCGATTTTGCGTTCAACAAGGTGGAGGCAAAGCGCGGACTGAAGCGCATGTTCCTGCACGCCGCTAAAATCTCCTTCATGCACCCTCTTACCGATTTGCGCCTGCGCATCGAGTCGCCGTTGCCCCCGGATTGTCAGTCGTACCTCGACACGCGTTATGCCGACGCGCCCCATGCCACTCGCCCTTCGACGGATCATGGCCCGAAAATTTGACCTGGTAGTGTTCGATTGGGATGGCACGGTGATGGACTCGACGGAAGCCATCGTTGCCTGCATCCAGGAGGCGGCGCGTGACCTTGGTTTTGAAGCGCCCCATGACTCGGTTGCAAGCCATGTGATCGGTCTGGGCCTGAACGACGCGCTGCAAAAGGCGATACCCAGCCTCAAGCCCGAGGCGTACCCGACGCTGGTGCAGCGCTATGTTGCGCACTGGCGTGCGCGCGAACATGAGATGACGCTGTTCGACGGCATGCGCGAATTGCTCGACGAGCTCAAACACCGCGACTATCGGCTCGCCGTGGCCACCGGAAAATCGCGCGCCGGCCTGGATCGCTCGATGGCGCATGGCGGACTTTCCGGCGTATTCGACTGGACCCGCTGCGCCGACGAAACCCACTCCAAGCCGCACCCGCAGATGTTGCATGATCTCATGGAGCGCTTCATGGTTGAGCCGGGGCGGATGGTGATGATCGGCGATACCACCCACGATTCGCAAATGGCGGTCAATGCCGGTGTGCCGGCGCTGTCGGTGACGTATGGCGCCCATCCGCGCGAACAGCTCGAAACGGTGGCGACACTGGCGATCGTCGACAGCGTCGGCGAGTTGCGCCAATGGCTGAGCGAGCATGCCTGATCCGGCACGCGCCATCTGCAGCAGCGCCGAAATCCAGGAGGGGGGGCGCGGCGTCCGCTTTGAGGCCGAGCTCAAAGGAGCGTTGCGCAGCGCCTTTGTGGTGCGCTTTGACGGCATTGCTCGTGCCTATTTGAACCAATGTGCGCATGTGCCGGTCGAACTTGATTGGCAGCCCGGGACGTTTTTCGACAATGACGGCTTATACTTTGTGTGCGCCACCCATGGCGCGATGTACGACCCCGCAACCGGCGCCTGTGCCGGAGGACCCTGCCGCGGGGGCGGCCTGATTCCCGTTGCCGTGCGTGAGCACGACGGCCAGATTTTCATCGATGAGTAAATTACATGGCAAATGACGAAATGCGCGAAGACCCGCCGGGTGTGCCGCGCCCTGATCCTGTTGCAAGCGAAGCCACGCCGGGCGCGGCGCCGGCTGCAGCCCCGGCTGCATCTCTGGGTGAGAAAGCCAAATCCGCTGCGTCGGCAGAGCCCGCCTGGGAGCGCAAGGCAATCGAGCAACTGGCCTTTGCCGCACTCAAGGAGCAAAAGGCATCACGTCGTTGGGGTATCTTTTTCAAGCTGCTCACGTTTGCCTACATCACGATCCTGATCATCGGGGTAGCCGGGTTGCCATTTTTTGCCAAGTCCAAGGTGCCGGCCGACAAAAAACACGCAGCCCTGGTAGAACTGCATGGCGTCATCGAAGCGACCGGCGAGGCCAGCGCGGACCGCATCACCAACGCGCTCGCAAGCGCATTCAAGGATGAAGATTCGGTTGGCGTGATCCTGCGTATCAACAGCCCGGGCGGCAGCCCTGTGCAATCGGGCATCGTCTACGACGAGATCAAGCGCCTGCGCGCCAAATATCCGGACAAGCCGCTGCATGTGGTGGTCGAGGACATCTGCGCCTCGGGCGGCTACTACATCGCCTCGGCGGCCGACAAGATTTTTGTCGACAAGGCGTCCATCATCGGCTCGATCGGCGTGTTGATGGACGGCTTCGGCTTTACCGGTACGATGGAAAAGCTCGGTGTCGAGCGGCGTTTGTTGACCGCCGGCACCAACAAGGCTTTCATGGACCCGTTCTCGCCGGTCAATGAACAACACCAGGCGTTCACCAAATCGCTGCTGGCGGACATCCATGGCCAGTTCATCGATGTCGTCAAAAAGGGGCGCGGCAAGCGACTCAAGGAAACGCCAGATACCTTCTCGGGTCTGATGTGGACCGGTGCCAAGGGCATCGAGATGGGCCTTGCCGATGGCTACGGCACGGTCGATTCGGTCGCGCGCGACGTCTTCAAGACCGAGTCCGTGATTGATTACACCGAGAAGGAAAATATTGCCGATCGCCTGGCCACACGCTTCGGCGCGCAGGTCGGCGGCGTGATCGCCGATCGCGTGGCGCCGCGCATCGGAACCTTGCGTTAGTCAGTTGAAGAGCGGTAACGCGCTCTAGGAGCCGTTTCGAGCCCTTGCCGCAGACGGCGGCGATCGGGACCGGGTGGACGACGCCTCATGCCGGCTGCATCAAGGTGGGGGCGACGTCTTCGAGCGTCATCCTGCGCATGTCGCGCTTGTAACGCAGGTCATCATAGGCGCGGCCGCGATGCATGGTGCAGCGGTTGTCCCAGATCACCAGGTCATGTACGCGCCAGGTGTGGCGGTAGACGAACTCGCGCTGCGTGGCATGCTCGGTGAGGTCGCGAATCAGCATCAGCGCCTCGGGGCGCGGCAGGCCGTGGATCGCGCCGATGTGCGACGCCAGGTAAAGCGAGCGCCGTCCCGAGGCGGCATGTTTGCGCACCAGGCGCTGCGGCACCGGCGCAAACAAGGCGCGCTCTTCTTCGGTAAACGCGTCGAACCCGAGCAAGGCACGAGAGTAAAGCAGCGAGTGGTCGCAGACCATGTCCTCGATGCACTGCTGCATCTTTGCGGGGAGCGCATCCCAGGCGGCACGCATGTCGGCAAACTCGGTCTCGCCACCTTCAGGTGGAATCGACCGCGCATGCAGCATCGAATATTTGGCCGGCGTCGCCTTGAAGCTCGAATCGGTATGCCACAACATGTTGCCCAGGTTGAACAGGCGTCGTCGGTCATGCGCCGGCAGCACCGAGCCATCGACTTCCAGGTTGGAGATATCGACCATCTCGCGGTGCTTGAGGCGCTGCTTGTCCATCCCGACCTGGGCAGGCATCGGTTCCAGGGGCCCGAGGGCGCGCGCAAATGCCATCTCCTGCTCGTCGTCGATGTGCTGGTCGCGCAACACGACGACGGCATGCTGGTTCATCGCATCATGAATGGCGGCACACAGGGACGGCTCGGGCGGTCGTCGCAAGTCAACGCCGAAGGCTTCGACCGCGAGCAGCGGGTGCAATCGACGCAGGCCGAGTTCCATTGCAGCTCCCTGAGGATGATTTGACGCAAATTCTAAATGGAATCTGCGCGTCGCAAGGTGCGGGTTGAAGAATGGCTCGCAGAGCCACGCTCCAAAGAGGTCAGCCTTCTTTCTCGGTCAACATGGTGCCGGTGCACTTCTTCGCGCCGCACAGGCATTGCCAGATTTTCTTCATGCGTTTGGTGTGCGGCTCGTCGAGCGTGATCAGGTAGTTGTAGGTCAGCTCGTCGCCCGGCTTGATGTCGCGAATCGCATGGATGAAGACGCGCTCCTTCTCGGGGCGGCCGCTGTCGTCCTCTTCGGACTCGGATTCGCAATTCGGATTGCAGCCGTGGTTGAGCCAGCGCGCGGCATTGCCGTTTTTGTTGGCGTCGATCACGTAGTAGTCGTTGAGGGTGAACAGGAAGGTGTGGCCGGTATTCGAGGTATTGCCGTAGACGATGTCCGATTCCTTCTGGGTCATGCGCGCGCCCTTGTATTCAATGATGCGCGTGCCTTTTTTGATCGGCTTGATGGCAAACACGCCGCGGCCGTGGATCGGCGAGTTGCGAACCTGAATCAGTTTTTCGTTCATGGCAGTCTGAAGGTGGTGGGTCGTTGGACAAAAAATTCGGGCGCCTCGCCGTGCTACCGAGACGCCCGCTGTGCGCGCAGCTTTGCGCGCGCAGGAATTTTAAGCGTTCTTGCGGATGAAGTCTGCGATTTTCGGCTGGATCAGGTCGCGCCAGCGGCGCCCGGCAAAGATGCCGTAATGGCCACACTGGGGAGCGGTGAAATGCTGCTTCTTCGCCCTGGGCACGCCACTGCACAGGTCATGCGCGGCCTGTGTCTGGCCACCGCCGGAGATGTCGTCAAGCTCGCCCTCGATGGTGAACAAGGCGGTTTTTGTGATGGCCGCCGGTTCCACTTTCTGGTTGCCCAAGGTCTTGCCGGTGACCCAGGTACCGTTGGCGAGCGCGTGCTCCTGGAACACCAGACGGATGGTATCGAGGTAGTAATCGGCGTCCATGTCGAGCACGGCGTTGTATTCGTCGTAGAACTGGCGGTGCGCTTCGGCCGAGCTGCCGTCGCCCTGTACCAGATGGTTGTAATAATCCTGGTGGCTCTGCATGTGGCGGTCCGGGTTCATCGCCACAAACCCGGCGTGCTGCAGGAATCCGGGGTAGACGCGGCGCATGAAGCCGGGTTGGTTGGCCGGCACGCGATGGATCACGTTGTGTTCAAACCAGCTGATCGGCTTGGTGGTGGCGAGGTTGTTGACCTGCGTCGGGTTGCGGCGCGAATCGATCGGCCCGCCCATCATCGTCATGGTGCGTGGGCTTTTCGGATCCTTGTTGGCGGCCATCAGAGACAGGGCAGCGAGTACCGGCACGGTGGGCTGGCACACCGAGATCACGTGTACGTTCGGTCCGAGCAGGCGCACGAATTCGATCACGTAGGCGATGTAGTCGTCCAGGTGGAACGATCCGGACGCCATCGGCACCAGGCGCGCGTCGGTCCAGTCGGTGATGTAGACGTCATGCTCGGGGAGCATCGCGCGGACAGTGTCGCGCAGCAGGGTCGAGTGGTGGCCCGACAGCGGCGCCACGATCAGCACGGTCGGGTCGTTGAACTTGCCGGCGCGCTTGAAGTGCTGCAAGCGGCAAAACGGCTTCTCGACCATGGTTTCTTCAGCCACCGCAACCGGCTTGTCTTTGACGATGGTTTCCGTGATGCCGAATGCGGGCTTGTCGTAGAGCTTTCCGACGCGATGCAGCAAGTCGTATCCCGCAGAGAGTTCGCGCGAGAACGGCAGGTAGGCCAGCGGGCTGGAGGGGTGGGAGTACAGCGACGCGGCGGTTTCGGCGAAGGAGGTCAGCGGGTTGAGCCACTGGCGCTGGAGTTCGTGCAGCTGATAGAGCATGGATGTTTTTCGTCCCCGTAGGTGGCTATCACGTGTTGGCGACAACCCTATGAACCAACAAGTTAATTGTACTATGCCGCAATGCACCATTCCATGGCGAAGAAGCGGTATTACAGCGCTCTGTTCCGGCCCTGATCCGGAGCTAACAGTGTTTCGAGGGATCTATTTTAAGTTGTTGTTTTTAAAACACTAAGATTGCTTTTTCGCGAAAAGGTCTTTACAGTCTCGCTCACAGCATGTGGGGCGTTCGAGGCGATCAAGCGATGTTTCGTGAAATCACCATCAGCAAGCAGGCGGAAGACGGGCCAAAACGGCGCTGGTACCAGAGCGACTATTTCGACTTGTACATCTTTTACATTCGACATAGCGAGCGCATGGACAAACACGCCGATCGCGAGTTTGTCGGCATGCAGCTGTGTTACGACATCCGCCGCAACCAGCGCACGCTGGAATGGAAAAAGTCTGGAGGCTTTTCGCCCCATGCGGTCAAAAAGGGCGGCGATACCATGAGCGATCACGGCTCGTCTGCAGCCTTGCTGCAAAAAGGCGGCACGTTTGACGCGCAAAAGGTGATCGACCGGTTCATGCAGGACTCGGGCAGCCTGCCAGGCCAGGTCAAGACCTTTGTGCTAAAAACGCTTGCCGAATACGCCAAGCTCAATCCCCCCGCGCCGCCATCGCCCGCCGAATTGGCTGCTGCGGCGGCCGCCAGGGTGGCGGAGCAGATTGCAGCGCAGGTTCAAGCGGAAGCCGATGCGCTCCATGCCGAGCAGGCAACAGCAGAAGCGAAGGCACACCCTGCGCCCGCGCCGGCAAAAGCAGTTGCGCCACCGCCGGCGCCTGCCGCTAGCGTCGCGCCGACCGCGCCGGTTGTGGCGCGGCCCGTAGCGAAAGCACCGGCACCGCCCGCCGACGTCGAACCGTTTTCGCTCGACGGCCTGCTCAAGCCCTGACTCGACCGTTGCGGGGTGTGCGTCGAGCACCGGCGCACGGCTGTCACCGCACGCGATCAGCTACCCATGACATCACTACAAGTCAAGGTCAAGCCGAACGCGCGCACATCTGAACTTGCGCTCCAGGAGGACGGGACCTGGATCGCCCATATCAAAGCCCTGCCGGTCGACGGCAAGGCAAACGCGGAACTGCTGGCTCTTGTGGCACGGCACTTCGGTGTGGCCAAATCACGCGTGTCGCTCAAAAGTGGCGCGTCCGGGCGCCTGAAGCTGGTGCGTATCGACGGTTGATGTGCGACGCACGCGTCCGGAGACCTTTATCGATCAGGTTCTCCGGACTTCGTGGCTGCGTCAGCCCGCCGCAGGCGGGCTACAACGCTTCGGCTGCATGGTCGGCGAGGCGCGAACGTTCGCCACGCTGCAGGGTCACATGACCGCTGTGGTTCCAGCCCTTGAAACGATCAACGACAAAGGTCAGGCCGGAAGAGCCTTCAGTGAGATAGGGCGTGTCGATCTGGGCAATGTTGCCCAGGCACACGACCTTGGTGCCGGGTCCCGCGCGGGTGATCAGCGTTTTCATTTGCTTCGGGGTGAGGTTTTGCGCTTCATCGATGATCAGGAACTTGTTGATGAAGGTGCGCCCGCGCATGAAGTTGAGCGACTTGACCTTGATGCGTGAACGGATCAGGTCGCGCGTCGCGGCGCGTCCCCAGTCACCCGCTTCGTCGTCGGTCTTGTTTAGCACATCGAGGTTGTCCTCGAGGGCGCCCATCCACGGCGTCATTTTTTCCTCTTCGGTGCCGGGCAGGAAGCCGATGTCTTCACCGACCGGCACGGTAACGCGGGTCATGATGATTTCACTATAGGTTTTTTCTTCCAGCGTCTGCATCAGCCCGGCGGCCAGGGTCAGCAGGGTCTTGCCGGTCCCGGCCTGGCCAAGCAGTGTGATGAAGTCGATGTCCGGGTTCATCAGCAGGTTGAGCGCGAAATTCTGTTCGCGGTTGCGTGCGGTGATGCCCCAGACCGAGTGCTTCTGGTGCGAGTAGTCGCGCAGCACCTGCAGCACGGCGGTCTTGCCGCTGACTTCTTTGACCTGGGCGGCAAACGGCGCATCTGCATCTTCGAGGTAGACAAATTCGTTATTGAGCCAGGTGCGCGCCAGCGGCCCGTTGACACGGTAAAAATTGTTGTGGTCCTGTTTCCACGATTCCATGCCCTTGCCGTGCGTCTCCCAGAAATCGGGCGGCAGGGCGGATACGCCGGTGTAGAGCAGGTCGGTGTCTTCAAGGACCTTGTCGTTGAAATAGTCTTCCGCGCCCAGTCCCAGGGCACGCGCCTTGATGCGCATGTTGATGTCCTTCGACACCAGCGCTACCTGGCGCTTGGGATATTTCTCCTGCAGGCTGAACACCACCGCAAGAATCTGGTTGTCGGCCTTGCCCACCGGCAATGAGGCCGGCAACTCGTGGGTCATGGCTTCGGTCTGCAGGAACAAGCGGCCGGTGGCATCCTTGCCGATGTGCTTGTCGAGGGGGATGCCTTCCTCGATGGCACCCTCGTTGCCGCTCACCAGTTCGTCGAGGAAGCGGCTCGCCTGGCGCGCATTGCGGGCCACTTCGGTCATACCCTTCTTGTGGTTGTCGAGTTCTTCGAGCGTGGCCATCGGCAGGAAGATGTCGTGCTCTTCAAAACGGAACAGGCTGGTCGGGTCGTGCATCAGGACGTTGGTGTCAAGAACGAAGAGCTTGGTGGCCGCCGGTTTCAGGCGGGTGACGGTGGCCGATTTTTGCGAAGGGGTTTTCTTCGATGCGCTCAATTTCGTGACGTTGGCGTTCAACACGTTCTCCTTTGAGGAAGGCATGGCAGGGTGGTCAAAACAAAATGGCAAAGAAAAAGGCCGCTTGTCTTGGGGGACAAACGGCCTTGATTCGGGGGCGTGCGAATCGCGCGGTGGGCGGCGGGGCAACAGGTGTTCATGTCGGCCGCGATTGCCCTCGGTACATTGTTGCAACTGTCATAACACTTGTGCCGCCTCCAGCACGGCTTCCACGTGGCCGGCCACCTTGACGCCTCGCCACTCCTGCGCGACGCGCCCGTCGGCATCGATCAGGAAGGTGCTGCGTTCGATGCCACGTACCTGTTTGCCGTACATGTTTTTCATCTTGATGACGCCGAACATGGCACAGATTCTTTCGTCGGGATCGGCGATCAGCTCGAACGGAAACGCCATCTTCGCCTTGAAACCCTCATGCGATTTGAGACTGTCGCGGCTGATGCCGAATACCAGGGTACTGGCGCTGGCATAGGCCCGGTGCAGGTCACTAAAGGCTTCGCCTTCGACCGTGCAGCCGGGCGTATTGTCCTTGGGGTAGAAGTAGAGCACCAGCTTCTTGCCGCGGTACTCGGAGAGTCTGAAGGTCTTGCCGGATGTGGCGGACGCCTCAAAATCCGGAACTGCAAGGCCGACGATGGAAGGGGATGTCATCAATGGGCGGCAGGTTTGCAACAAAGGCACGACAAATCGAACGTGCAACTAGATTAGCACACCCCCCGGGGGGCGAATCAAGACAATCTTGCAGATAAAAAATCATGGCCCTGACAGGCCAGTACGCCGGAGCGGCCCGGAACCGAGCGCCACTCCACGTTGCAGCGCGGCAGCTGGCGGGGGTTCAGCGAGGCGGCGACATGCTGCGTGCTCACCAACACATCGCCGCGCGCGCGCCAGCCTTCGAGCAGGCGCTCGAAGGTCGGCAGAAGCTTCATGCCCTCGAGCTCGGCATGCAGGGTGTACACGTGGCCGTGGCTTGACGCAGGGTTTTGCGACAGCTTGAGAACGTGCGCATGCACGTTGTCCGGCGTCAGTCCGTCGAGGCCGATCAATTCGTCGAGGGTCGGAAGGGTGGTGGGAACCTGCGCGCAGTGCGTCACTTCGGCGCGCACCACCGGCATGAACGGGTGCGTGCCGCGCATGTCGGTGCAGTAGTCAAACCCGAGGCGCTGCGTGAGGCGGACTGCGTGCGGGTTCATCTGCCATCCCGCAGCCCCATGGGTACGCGCCGGTACGCCGAATACGCTTTCGAAGCGCGTGCCGGCCAGACGCATCTGCTGTTCGGTCCAGGCGTCGGTCGCATGGTGCGTGTCGGTTCCGACGCCGTCCTGCCACTTGACGTGGTCCCAGGTATGGATGCCGACCTCAAAGCCGGCATCGCGCACGGCACGCAGGATCGGCGCGCATTGAACGCCGATGTCGGGGCCCGGCAGCAGCGTGCCGTAGAGCAGCGTCCTGATGCCGTAGTGCTCGACCACCGAGGTGCGCGACACTTTGGAAAAAAACCCGGGGCGCAGGGCGCGTTTGAGGGCTCGGCCGGTGTGGTCAGGCCCGAGGCTGAACAGGAAGGTGGCTTGCGCCTGATGGCGCTGCAGCGCGTCGAGCAGGCGCGGTACCCCCTCGACGGTGCCGCGAAAGGTGTCTACATCGATCTTGAGGGCGACCTGCACGGCGGCTGCCGGATCACTCCATCAGGCTGCGCGCCTGATCGACATGGCCGCGATAGGCCTCGAAGATGTTTGCCAGGGCCGCATCCATCTTGACCTTGGGCGCCCAGTCGAGATCTTTCATGGTGTTGGTGATTTTCGGTACGCGGTTCTGCACGTCCTGATAGCCCTTGCCGTAGTAGTCGCCCGAGGTGGTCTTGACCAGCTTGACCTTCTTCGCGTTGTCGCGGTACTCGGGGATCGACTTGGCGAGTTCTAGCATCATCGTTGCCAGTTCCTTGACCGAGAAATTGTTCTTCGGGTTGCCGATGTTGTAGATCTGGCTGTCGGCGACGCCACTCTTGTTCTCTATGATCTTCATGAGCGCGCTGATGCCGTCGTCGACGTAGGTGAACGCGCGCTTTTGCGCACCGCCGTCGACCAGCTTGATGTTTTCGCCGCGCACGATGTGGCCGAGGAATTGGGTGATCACGCGCGACGAGCCTTCCTTCGGCGTGTAGATCGAATCGAGGCCGGGGCCGATCCAGTTGAACGGGCGGAACAACGTGTACTTGAGGCCTTCCTGCATGCCGTAGGCGTGGATCACGCGGTCCATCAGCTGCTTGGCGCATGAATAGATCCAGCGCGGCTTGTTGATCGGGCCGAGGATGAAATTGGAGTTTTCCGGGTCGAACTCGGCATCGGTGCTCATGCCGTAGACCTCGGAAGTTGACGGGAAAATCACCCGCTTGCCATAGCGCACGCAGTCACGCACGATCGGCAGGTTGGCTTCGAAATCAAGCTCGAAGACGCGCAATGGCTCCTTGACATACGTGGCCGGCGTCGCGATCGCCACCAGCGGCAGGATCACGTCGCACTTCTTGACGTGGTACTCGATCCACTCGCGGTTGATCGTGATGTCGCCTTCGAAAAAGTGGAAGCGCTTCTCGCCCATCAGGTCGGTGATGCGGTCGGAGGCCATGTCCATGCCGTAGACCTCCCAGTCCGTCGATGCGATGATGCGATTCGAGAGGTGATGGCCGATGAAGCCGTTGACGCCGAGGATCAGGACTTTTTTCATGTTTGATTGGTCTACGTTGGTGCAGGCGGACAAAGCCTGCTCAAAGTCGGACGATTTTACGCGACTTGCATTGACGGGCCGCCCAGGACGATCGCGAAATTGCCGGCGTCAACCGTGGCACCGTCAACCTCCAGTTCGCGAATCCGCAGGCGCTGACCATCGGCACATACCAGTACCAGCCGGTCACCTTCCGTGAAAATCGTTGGTGTGAGCGGATCTTCGATGGATAGAATGCCAAAACCCTTGTCTGCCAACGGTTCCAGGCCGGTACGCCAGAGGATAATTCGTCTGCCTGCAACATCTGCAAAGGCGCCTGGGTAGGGGCGGGTGAGGGCGCGGACAAAATTGTGGATGCGCAAGCCGCCCCACAAGAAGTCGATGCGCCCGTCCTCGGGCTTGCGGCCCTTGAAGTACCCTCCCTGGGAGAGATCCTGCGGCGTGTGCGTCGCGGTGCCGCTGACCAGCCGCGGCAAGACCCGCTCAAGCGCCCGGGCCGCGGCGCCGGTAACGGCGTTGAACACCTCTTGCGCAGTATCGTCGATGCCGATCGACACTGCTTCCTGCGACACGATCGCGCCGTTGTCGGGCTTCTCGGTCATGGCGTGCAGAGTGGCGCCGGTTTCGGTCTCGCCCTCAATGATGGCCCAGTTCACCGGCACGCGACCGCGGTATTTCGGCAACAGCGAACCGTGCATGTTGTAGTTGCCGCGCGGCGCGATCGCCAGCAGCGGTGCCTTCAACATGTTGCGGTAGTAAAACGAGAACAGGAAATCCGGTTGCGCCGCCTGTACCTGCGTGATCACATCAGGGGTATTCGGGTCGTCGGGCGTGATGACCGTAATGCCGTGCCTGGCGGCCAGTTCGGCCACGCTGTCAAACCAGATGGTTTCATCCGGGTTGTCGTTGTGGGTGACGACCAGCGGGATGTCGATGCCATGGCGAAGCAGCGCCGCCAGGCAGCGTACCCCGACATTGTGATACGCGAAGACGACGGCGCGCGTCATTCCGTGCGTTCTGTGAGTTGCTCCAGGGTCGCCTGTATCAGATAGCGCGGCCGGGCGCGCACCT
Source organism: Burkholderiales bacterium (assembly GCA_947473125.1). Lineage (GTDB taxonomy): Bacteria > Pseudomonadota > Gammaproteobacteria > Burkholderiales > JAEUOS01 > CANJDH01. The sequence goes on along the minus strand of CANJDH010000089.1, from coordinate 5,083 downwards.
GCTGGTAAATCCGGCCAACGTATTCACCCAGCAAGCCGATGCCGAACAGCGTGACGCCGATCAGGAAAAAGGCGATGCCGAACAGGGTAAACAGACCCTCCGACTCCGGGCCGATGACGATGCGGCGCACCGCGAGGAACAGCGTGAATACGAATGAGAACCCCGCAATCAGGATGCCGGCAAACGAGAACCACTGCAGAGGTACCACCGAAAAGCCGGTCATCAAATCGAAATTGAGGCGCACCAGCGAATACAGCGAATATTTTGATTCACCGGCGGCGCGTTCCTCGTGGGCCACTTCGATTTCAACCGGTCTTTGCGAAAACGTGTAGGCCAGCGCCGGGATGTAGGTGTTGATCTCGTGGCACGAGTTGATGGCGTCGACGATGCCGCGCGAGTAGGCCCGCAGCATGCAGCCCTGGTCGGTCATCTTGATGCGGGTGATTCTTTCGCGCAAGGCGTTCATTGCCTTCGAGGCGCTGCGTCTGAACCAGCTGTCCTGGCGCTGCTGGCGGATCGTACCGACGTAGTCAAAGCCTTCGCGCATCTTGGCGACGAGCTTGGCGATTTCCTCGGGCGGATTCTGCAGGTCGGCGTCCAGCGTGATGATGATCTCGCCGCGGGTTTTTTCGAAGCCGGCCATGATGGCCATGTGCTGCCCGAAATTGCCGTTGAACAGCACCACGCGGGTCACCTGGGGGCGCAGCGCAAACTGTTCGCGCAGGATGGCCGCGGAGCGGTCGCGCGAGCCGTCGTTGACGAAAACGATCTCGTAAGGTTCACCGAGGGCGTCGAGGGCCGGATACAGCCGGGCGAACAGGTTGGCCAGCCCCTGTTCTTCGTTATAGACCGGGATGACGATCGAAAGGGCAGGGATCATGGTCGATTATTGTTGTCGGTACGACGCCAGCGTTGCGGCATTTTCTCATGGGTAAGAATTTTTTTGACGACCAGCGGCACGATCCCGAGCAAGGCCAGCGAAGCGATCAGGGTCGGTGACAACAGGCCGTACAGCGAATCGATCTGGGCGATCTGGGTGCCGGCATTGACCACCAGGATGGTTTCGAGCAGCATGCCGGCCTGGCTGGCCCAGTAGAACGTGCTGACCCGGATCGGCGTGAGACCCATCACCAGGTTGATGACGAAATACGGAAAGATCGGGATCAGGCCGAGCGACACCAGGTAAAACGCGCCATCGCGTTCAAAGCCGCGATTGAAGGCCGCCAGGTGCGCACCAAAGTGGCGCCGCACCCACGCGCGCAGAAAAAACCGCGACGACAAAAACGCGATCGTGGCGCCGAGCGCCGACGAAAACGATACGAGGAGTGTGCCTGCCAGCACGCCGAAGATTGCCCCTGCGGCCAGGGTGAGCAAGGCCGTGCCGGGAATCGACAGGCTCGTGACGGCGATGTACAGCAGGGCGAACAGCGCCGCCGTGCGCAGCGGATGGGCGTCAAAGTAGGCGTTGATGGCTGCCTGGTGCGCCTTGAAATATCCGAGGCTCAGGAAGCGTCCGAGGTCGAAGGCGACATAGGCAGCCACCAGGGCGGCGACCGCAACAACGAGCAGGACGATGCGTCGCGTGCCAGCCGGGTCCGGTGTGGCGCTCACCGGCCGGGCACTAGAAGTAGGACTGCAACCGGCCGCGCCGGCGGATATCAAGCGTGGCGCAGTGGAAACCGCCGCCGAACATCTTGTAATTCATGAAAGGCAGCGGAATCGGTTCGAACCCCCAACTCTTGAGGGCGGCGATCATCGACACCTGTGATTCCTCGCAGATCACGCGCTTTTCGTCGAGCTTGAGCATGTTCAGGCTGATCCACTTGCTCACCAGCGACAGATAAAAACGCCAGCTCGGCGGCAGCGGATCGGGTTCCGGCGCCACCAGGATCTGCCAGTCCTTGAGCACCTTGGGCAGGCGGGTGACGTCGACAAATTCCGGGTTGATCAGCACTTTGCCCGGCCCCAACGGTACGAAGGTGGTGTCGATGTGCATCGGCTGGGTGCAGCGCGTCTCAATCTCGTGCAGCGTGTATTCGCGGCCCAGATGTCGGCGCAGCCACTCGACGCCGCGCTTGTTGGTGACGTTGCTGCGGGTATAGAAGAGGTCGCGGCCGCAGCGCGTGAAATCGGCCGCGTCGAACAGCGGCTCGGCTTCGGTGAGCATGTAGCGCATCGGCTCGCCGGCCTTGGGCGGCGTGTAGTTGTAGTCGTAGGCGCGGTCGTCGAGCATCGGCTTGGGCGCCGAGGTCCAGCGTGCGCCGCCGTCGAAATATTCGTTGAGGAGGTCCCGGTAGGCGTATACCTCGAAAAAACGCGAGCGCCAAGCCATTGGCGTCTCGATCATCTCGTCGCCGACGATCAGGATGCCGTCGCGTGGACTGGCGGTACAGAAGCCTTTCGACTTCCAGAACGGGGTCTTGGCGTTGTAGTGAAAATCCACCGGCGCAGGGCGGCGCACCTTGATGCCTTCGCGGTCGAGCAGGCGCGCGAGGCCCTCGAGCTCGCGCTTGGCCGGGTCGGCGATGATGCCCGGATAGCGCATGCCGGCAAGCGGCCAGTAGAGCTTCGCCGCCTTGGTGGGCAGATTGCCGGTGAACGTGAGGTGGTTGACCGGGATGGTCGCGTGTTCAAGGCTGCCGACGATCACCTCTTCGAGAGGATCCCACTCATTGTGGGAATTGACCGGGCAGGTGCCAGCCTCGGTGGCGAGCTTGACGGAGTCGGGGGCGTTCATGGCAGCGTGAATAGCGTGTTCAAGCGCGCAATTATACAGAGGGGTGTTGCGATCATCGGCTTGGCAGAGGCGCCGCGACCTGGTCCCGGCGCCTCGCAGCCCATGCGGTCCCTATGGTTGGCCGGTGCGCATGGTCCGGATCGTGTCTGCGGTCGCTTCGCACACGCGCTCGACATCACCCAGGGTCATCGCAGGGAACAGCGGCAGGGTGGCGATCGAGGCACCGATTCTTTCGGTTTGCGGGAACATTCCCGGTCCGAAGCCGCGCTTGCGATACAGCGTGAACAGATGCATCGCCGGGTAGTGCACGCCGATGCCGATCTGGCGCTGCTTCATGTGTGCCATGTAATCGGCACGCACGATGTCGCGCGGCAGCACGATCTGGAACATGTGGCAGTTGGAGTTTTCCAGATCGAGCACCGGCAGCTCGCAGCCCAGGTCAAGGTCGAAGCAATTGAAATAATGACGTGTCAGGTTGCGGCGTTTTTCGGTGAACTCCTCGAGATGATGCAATTGGCCGATGCCGATGCGCGCAGCCACGTCGGTCAGGTTGAACTTGCCACCCAGCACGTCGACGTCCATGCCGTCATAACCGCTGCGCATGACCCCCTGCAGGCGGTAGCGTTCGCACAGGGCCACGTCGATATCCGGTGGCAGCACCAGTGCGCCGCCTTCGGTGGTCGTGATGTTCTTGTTGGCGTGGAAGCTGAATGACACGAAGTCGCCGAAGCTGCCGATGGCCCGGCCGCGCCACGATGCGCCGAAGGCCTGGGCAGCGTCTTCGATGACACGCAGCCTGTGCTTGCCGGCGATCGCGTACAGGCGATCACGATCCACCGGCAGTCCGGCAAGGTCGACCGGAATGAGAGCGCGGGTGCGCGGCGTGATCGCGCGTTCAATGAGGTTGAGGTCGATATTGCGCGTGGCGGCGTCGACGTCGACAAACACCGGCGTGGCACCGACTTCGATGACAACGTTTGCCGTTGCCACCCATGAAAGGGGCGTGGTGATCACCTCATCACCGGGTCCGATGCCGGCCAGGCGCAGGGCGATTTCCATGGTCGCGGTGCCGCTGTTGAAGGTACGTACGCTACGCCCACCGCAATGCGCGGTCAGAGCTGCTTCAAAGGCCTGTACCTGCGGGCCTGTCGTGATCCAGCCCGAGCGCAGCACCGCGGCCACGCCGGCGATGGTGTCTTCGTCGATCGACGGGCGGGTGAACGGCAGAAACGGTTGCGTGCTCATGGTGCTGACGGCTTTCGAACGATGACGCGCCGCGTATCCCGCGCGATGATTTCATGCGGCACCTTGTGGGCCTCGAAATAGACCAGTGTGCCCGGGTGCATGATGGCCATGGCAAACTTGTCGGCGGCCCAGCGTTTTTCGAATTCGCCGTAGGTGCGCATGAAACTGCCCGGCTCGGTGTCGATCCCGAACGAGAGTTCACCAGTGTATTCGACCAGCGTCACGTTGCGGCCGATATAAAACGGCAGGGTCTGGTCGTAGATGCTGATGCTGTAAAACGGTGCGTCGGGCCGCAGCTGCGGCCGGATCTGCTCGACCAGGTGGTAGGTCGAACTGGCTGGCGACAGGTTGTCATGGCCGGTCAAGGTCAGTTGCGCCGCACCGAGTCCGCCCACCGCCAGCGCGATGACGGCGGCTATGGTGCGCCCCTTGATTGACAGGAACAGCGCAAGTGCCGCGCACGCCGTGAGGGCTGCGGCCGCGCCCAGCAGCCACGGGACGTAGGCCTGATACAGCACCAAGGGTACCTCGACGTCGGCCAGGCGCGTGGCACGTGGCGCCAGAAACAGCGCGGCAATGCCTATCGCAAGCACTGGCACGACATGTCCCGCAAGCACCCGTGGGCGGATGCGCGACAGGTAGTCGCCCATCAGCAATGCGAGGGCGGGGAAAATTGGCAGGATGTAGGACGGCAGTTTCGAGCTAGACGCGGAAAAAAACAGGAACACGAACAGTATCCACGCCATCAAAAAGCGCTTGGGCTGGAATCCTTCCGATGTTTCACGGTGCAGGCTGCGCACGCAGGCATCAATCATCAGCAACGACCAGGGCAGCATCCCGGCGATCAGGATCGGTACGAAATACCAGGGAGGGCCGAGGCGGCTATGCGCCTTGGTCAGAAAACGGTCGATATGCTCGTGGACGAAAAAGAAATGGAAAAACTCCGGGTTACGCAGGCTGACCACGACGAACCAGGGCGTCGCCACTGCAAAAAACACCACCAGCCCGGACCAGAAGTGCATGCGCTTCCAGAGCGCCCAGTCGCGCGACCACAGGGTGTAGACGATCAGTGCGGCGGCAGGCAGCGCGGCACCGATCAAT
>CANJDH010000088.1 GCA_947473125.1 Burkholderiales bacterium | reverse complement strand
GTTCATGCCATACCCCCGGTCCGTTAACCCCGGAAGCATCGCAAATCCATCTGGAAAAATTCAAATCGTGGACACCTCTAAATCCTTCGAAACCCGCTCCTGTATTGGCTCTCAGGCCGATACACCCTGATTTAACCGGACACTACTGATGCGGCACTTATAATAGGCGGCCCATCGCTCAGGATGATGGCCGGAAACCCTTGACAGGAGCCATTCTCCGATGAGTAGCCCCGCAGCATCGGCCGATTTCACGTCGCCCGCCGCACCGTTGTGTGCCGCACCCGATCCGAATCCGCACCAACCAGCCTTCACCATGCCGCCGCTTGGGTGCGATGCGCACGCGCACATCTGCGGCCCGGCATCGAAGTATCCCTATTACACCGGCCGCGTCTACACCCCACCGGATGCGCTGATGCCGGCGTATCGGCACATGCTCGATACGCTCGGTGTGCAACGGGCGGTGCTGGTGCAACCGAGTGTGTACGGCAGCGACAACCGTGCTCTGGTCGATGCGCTGGTAGAGGATCCGCAGCGGCTACGCGGGGTGGCGGTTGTGGAACCGGAGGTGTCCTATGCCGAACTCGAACGCCTGCACGCAGCCGGCGTGCGCGGCGTGCGTTGCAATATCGTCGACATCAAGGAGGGTAAGGGCCAATTGCCGCTCGATTTGCTGCGGGCGCTGGCCAACAAGGTCAAGCCGTTCGGCTGGCACATCGAATTGCTGATGCACGTGGACGAGTTTCCGACCCTCGATGTATTGCTCAAGGATTTTCCGGTGGACGTGGTGTTCGGCCATCTCGGGTACATGCCGACGCGCCACGGCGTGGCATCACCCGCGTTTCAAGCTCTGCTGCGCTTGATGCGCGATGGCCGCGCCTGGGTCAAGCTGACCGGGCCGTATCGCATTTCGGCGGCGCCGATGCCGCACGATGATGTAACACCGTTTGCGCATGCGCTCGTTGATGCGGCGCCCTCACGCCTGGTGTGGGGCACCGACTGGCCGCACGTGATGGTCAAGGGCGCGATGCCGAACGACGGTGCTTTGTGCGATCTGCTGCAGCAATGGATGCCGGATGAATCCGAGCGACAGCGCGCACTGGTTGACAACCCTGCAACCCTCTACGGGTTTTGACGACGACCGCCACGCCCATTCAGGCGATGTCGCGCGCAAGCACGATTGAGCAATGTCTTGCCCTCACCTTAGACGTTGCCGGCGCCGGCGCAACAGTCACTGCGCCACGTGGCGGTTGTTGTAGCGCATGTTGGCATCGCCGCAGGCGATTCACAGTTCGCGCCTGCGCAGGATAAAATCCGTTGCGCTCCCTTCGGTTGCCGCCCGTTTTGGCGCCGCGTTCCTAAGGCCTGTCCCAATGCTTACCCCCCTTGTCTACGCCCCCAATACCGCGCCCTCGCGTGTCGGTTTGTTTGCATCACACTTGGGCGAGGCCCTCTGGCTGGCGATCGTGATCGTGGTGCCGTTAACCATGAATGTGGCCGGCGCGCGCACCTTTGACGCTGCCAAGCTCGTTGCGGTAGTGCCGTTAGCCGTGCTGCTGTTGTGCACCCTGTTGATTGTCTACTGGGACGGTGGCGGACGCTTGCCACCGAGGGTCTTCCGACAATCGGGATTGATCGGATTCGCCGCGTTGATCTGTTGCGCCATCGTAGCAACTGCGACGAGTGAGACGCCCTGGATTGCGCTCTTTGGCGAGTATGTCCGCGCCGAAGGCCTAGTGTCCTGGCTGGTTTATGCAACCCTGTTTTTCGGATTACTGATGCTGCTGCGGGAACGTGTGCAGCTCGAGCGGCTGATTGACGCGATCCTGCTGGCCTCGGTGGTGCCGTGCATTTACGCAGTCCAGCAACGCTATGGCCATGATGTTTTCATGACCTCCGGGATCGGTGGTGGCGGCGCGACGACGCGCCCGGGCGGCACGCTCGGCAATCCGGCCTTCTTGTCCACCTACCTTTTGCTGGTGATTCCGCTGACTCTGGCGCGCTGTCTGGAAATGCTCAAGTCCTGGGGGAGAAGCCTTTCCTGGTTCGCCCTGCTGGGAATTCAGATGTTCACGATCTTGCTGACGCAAAGCCGCGGCTCGTTGCTGGGCCTGGCGGGGGCTCTGTTCCTGATGGCCATCATGCTCGGCGCGACCCGCCGGTCGCGCGCCCTGGTATTCGGGGCGCTTGGCATGGCGCTTTTGCTCGGTGCCGCATTGCTGCTGCTCAACTTCGTCCCGGCGGTGCAGCAGGCTTTCAAGGACTATCCGGGCGTGCAGCGCTTCGTGCTCACGACCGGCACCAGTTTCAGCGCCAGCGCGCGGATCGGTATATGGCAAACGGGCGTCGACGCGTTCCTTGCTGCGCCCTGGATGCGTCAGTGGATCGGTGCCGGACCCGATGCGGCCTACTTTAGCTATTTTCCCCATGTGCCTGCCTTGGTGCTGCGGATCGAGGGTTCTAGCCTTGCACTTGATCGCCTGCACAGCGAGTTGATCGAGACCGCCATGACATTCGGGCTTTTCGGCGCGCTCGCGGAAGTCGTGATGTTCTGCGGCCTGGTCTGGGTGGCTGTAGCACGCATTGGCGCGCCGGCGCTGCTGCCGGCGCGCTTCGCGGCCGGATTCGCGCTGCTTTGTTGCGTCGGTGCGTTGGCGACGGGTGTACTGCTCGTCGTGATGACCGGATCGCGCGGTCTGTTTCCGGTCGGTCTGGGGGTGGGGCTTGCGCTGGCATGGGGGGGCGCGGCCGTCGTTGCCGCCTGGCGCGGCATGGGCACGGCGGCGGGCAGAAACCAGGGCGACACGATCCTCCTGATCGCGCTGGTGTGCGCCCTGGCGGGATTCTGGATTGACTCGCAGGTCGGGGTGCCCTCCATCACTTCGCGATCCCTGGTGGCCGTGTTTGCGGCGATCGTCCTCCTCATCGGTACCGGCGGCCTGGAAGGCAAGGCAGCAGCGGTCACCGCTGCGCCGCCGGCTATGGGTGCACCCGGCGCGACGACGGGGCCGGCCATGGCGGGGTGGTTCACGAGCCTGGGGTTGACGGTGATCACGTCGGCGTTTTTCCCGCCCTTGCTGGGCGATGTCATTCTCCCTCCCTCTCCGTTCCGCCTCGACGTCATCATCGTGCCGATTCTGGGCTTGCTGATTGCCGGTGGGATATTCACTGTCTACGAAATGTCTAGGCGGAAGGTGTCGCTGGCGGGCGGATTGAATCGCTATTTGCTGTGCGCAACGGTTCCGTGGTTGGTCTTCGTCGGCGCCTACGTGCTGTTGGGCGCACGGATCGGCGATGCGGCCTGGAACAGCGTCGGGGAACGCATCAATGCGTTGCTCGCACTGTCATTCGGTACCGGATGGTTGTATGCCCTGCTCGGCGCCGGCGCCTTTTATCTGGGGGATGCCCGCCAGGACACGAGCCGAGGTGCGAAACCGTCGGCCATCGCCCTCTTGACCGGCGGCCTGTGTCTGGCGGCCGCATCCTACTGGGGCGCCATGACGGATGTGCGCGCCGACACGTATGCCAAACTGGGCAATTGGGCGCTCGCCAAGGGGCGGGCCGAAGAGTCGCTGGTGCTTCATCGCGAGTCCGTCCGGCTGTTGCCCGCGGAGCGCCGTTTTTCCAACGCTTACTCATCGCTGTTGATCGAACGGGCCAAGTTCAGAATGGGGATGCTCCGGAACCAGCCGGCGCAGGCCGCGCAGGTTCTCGACGATCTAAGGGAGGCGGAAGCCGTGATTGAGCGGATGGCAACGACCGCGCCCCGCGATCCATGGGTCACCCTGGCTCGAGCCAAGCTAAACCAATATTTTGCGCTGGGCCTGCTGGAGTCCTACCAGGCGCCAGGTGAGCGCGCTCGCCGTGCCAACCTGGCACGCGAATATTTCGACCTGGCGCACCGGCAATTTCCTGCGTATGCCGGGCTCTTCGTGAATTGGGCTCAGCTGGAATTCGATCTCGGCGACCGTGCGGGCGCCTACTCAAAGCTGAATGCAATGGAGGCTATCGATCCGCAGAATACCGGCGTTTACGCCAGTCGCCTGCAATTCACCTCTGCGTATGGCGACCACGAGGTGGCCATCGCTGCCCTGCGCAAGGGTATCGCCCAGCAACCGGCCGGCTCGCAAGGGATGCGTGACTTGCGCGGCATGCTGGCACAGTACTATGAGCAGATGGGTCGGCCCGACCAGGCGCTAAACGCCTATCTGGAAATGATCGATGCGGACGCCAACGATTTTGCCGCTGTAATGCGCACGGCTGATTTGTATGCGCGTAGCGGCCGGCGCGCTCTCGCGCTGGCCGCTTTGCAAAACGCCCTCAAACGCGTCGCTGTCCTGCCGTCCACACAGAAAAGCCAGGCCGACCAGAAAAACCTCGAAGCGCTGGCGGCCGACCTTGCCGGGGGGCGGTGAATTGCCGTGCTCGCCTTCGAATTGATGTCGATTGAGGTAGCAGCGGTCCACGCCAACCGCATGCCACATGGCTAAAAAGTCACGCCATCGCGCCTGGTGTGGGGCACCGACTGGCCGCACGTGATGGTCAAGGGCGCGATGCCGAACGACGGTGCTTTGTGCGATCTGCTGCAGCAATGGATCCCGGATGTATCCGAGCGACAGCGCGTACTGGTTGACAACCCGGCAACGCTCTACGGGTTTTGACGACGACCGCTACGCACGTTCAGGCGATGTCGCACATCACCTTGTACAGGGCGTTCTGCGCTTCAAAGCCGATGCCGGGGCGGTCTGACAGGCGCAACTTGCCGTTCTCGACTTTGGCGTCGTCGGCAAAGCCGGCGAACACGCCGAATACGCCGGGATAAGCCTCGCATCCACCGAGGCCGAAGCCGGCCACGATGGCCAGTGTCATCTGGTTGCCGCCGTGCGGGTAGATCGCCTGGCGGCCCCAGCCGTGGGTTTTGAGCATCTCCAGGGTGCGCGCAAACTGCACGATGCCGTAGGACTGCGGCACGTCGATCTGGATGATGTCGCGGTCGGCGCGCATGCCGCCGAACCGTACCAGGTTCTGGATGTCCTGCGTCGAAAACAGATTCTCACCGGTGGCGATCGCCGGTGTGTAGAACTCGGCCAGTTCCGCGAGTAGCGCGTAGTCGAGCGGGTCGGTCGGCTCTTCCATCCAGCGCAGCTTGTAAGGCGCCAATGCCTTGGCGTAGGCGATGGCGCGCTCGCGGTTAAAGCCCGCGTTGGCGTCCACTGCAAGACGGTCCGCGCCGCCCATGGTCTTGATCGAGGCTTCGAGGCGCGCGAGGTCTTCGGCCAACGGCGCGCCACCCACCTTCACTTTCATCGTGGTGTAACCCTCGTCGAGGCGCATGCGAATCTCGTCCTGCAACTGGGGAATGCCCTTGCCCTCCGCGTACCAGCCGCCCCCGACATAGCAGGGGACAGCATCGGGCACGTTGCCGTCGTTGTAGCGGTCCGCCAGCACCGCATGCAAGGGTCGGTCTTCGATCTTGGCGACGGCATCCCACGCAGCGACTTCAATCGTGCCCACCGCCACCGAACGCTCGGTGTGGCCGCCCGGCTTTTCCCGCTGCATCATGCACGCGAGGATCTTGGCCGGGTCGAAGTTGCTGCCTTTGTCATCGAGCAGGGATTCGGGCGCCGCTTTCATGATGCGCGGGATCAGGCGCGCGCGCATCTGCGCGCCGCACGCGTAGCGGCCGGTCGAGTTGAACGCATAGCCGATCACCGGTTTGCCATTGCGCACCACATCGGTGATGACGGCGACAACCGAGGTGGTCATCTCGCTGAAGTCGAACACGGCATTGCGAATCGTCGAGTTGATGGGGACGGCGATTTCGCGGATATCAACAATCTTCACAAGCACTCCTCAGAGGGAATCAACAGCAATAACGGGATGGGTTCAGGGCAACAGGCCGTTCGTGGTGGCCTTGAGGCGCAGCGCCGCGCCGGCAACCCGCAGAGCCGGCATTGGTAGGCCAAGGCGCTCTGCCAGTTCCAGCGGCGCATCGACTAGCGCGGCAATCTCGAGCGGGCGCCCGGCTTCGAGGTCCTGCAGGGTGGAGGGCTTGAACTGGCCTTTCTCGACGGCAAACTGCATCGGCGCATCCAGCCCGCCGGTCACGCTGCTGCCGCTGGCGATGGCGAGGGCTTCCACTTCGGCCATGATCTGCCGCGCCACCGGGCCGAGCTGTGCGTCGGCCGCGACATCGCATTGGCGCGCTCCGGTCAGCGCGCACAGCACGTTGAACGAGGCGTTGGTCATGAATTTGGTCCAGATCGCCTGATGCAGGTCCGCCGCCACGGCGGTGGTCAGTACCGAACCCGTGAACAGGGCGGCTACCGCCTGTGCGCGGGCCGGGTCGCCGCCGCGTGCCGCTGCGCCGATGACGAGGCGGCTGGCCCCGCTGTGCACCCATTCGGTGGGCGCGGCGCGTCGCGTCGGGGTGTAACTGGTGGCACCGACCAGGCGCTCGTAGGGTACCGCCGCGGCCAGCCTGCCTTCCGGGTCGACTGCGCGCACCGGCGCTTCGGGCGTGCCGAACCACCACGGGACGCCGTTCACGACCGGCATTACGGTGGTGGCGGGGCCGATCGCCGCAGCCACCGTCTGCAGGGCGGCGGGCAGCGAAAACGACTTGGTTGCGAGGATCACCAGGTCGTATGGCGTCAGGGCCGCCGCGTCGGTGACCACTCGCGGGCGTACGTGCAACTGCCGCTGGTCCGGTGTGGTCAGGTGGACGCCCTGACGCGCGATCTGGTCGGCGTTGTCGCCGCGCGCGAACAGGGATACCGGGTGGCCGGCCGACTCAAGGTAGGCGCACAGAATGCCGCCGATCGCGCCGGCGCCGACGACAAGGATTTGCTGGGTCATGGGGAGTGTGGAGGGGAAGGGGAGGGAATGGCGTGCAGGCTGGCGGCGCAACCGCGCGCCGCTGATCCGTCTCGCCCGTACTTTCCCGCGCCTGTATGATACTTGACCGATGCCGCGTCCCTGCATGATGCGCGCAGTGCGGCCCCCGCAGTCCAATCAGAGACAAAGGCATGACATGAAAGCTGCATGGTTCGATTCGGCAAGCCGCCTATTCGCCCTGCTGGTGCTCGCAGTGGCCGCCCCCGGTGCGCTGGCCCAGGACTACCCGGCCAAGCCGGTCAAGATCGTGATTGCGTTTGCCCCGGGCGGCCCTTCCGACATCGTCGGCCGCCTGCTCGCGCAAAAACTCACCGAGAACTTCGGCGACAAGCCGTTCCTTGTGGAAAACCGCCCCGGTGCGGGTGGCAACATCGGCATTGCCCAGGTGGCCAGGACCGCCCCCGACGGCTACACGCTGTTGCTGGTGAGCAGCGCGTTCGTGATCAACCCTTCGCTGTATACGAATGCCGGCTTTGACGCGATCAAGGATTTCGTGCCGATCACGCTTGCCGTGACCTCGCCCAACGTGATTGTGACGACACCGGCGTTTCCGGCCAAGGACATGGCCGAATTCATCAGCGTGGTCAAGGCCAACCCGGGCAAGTACGACTACGCCTCACCGGGCGGCGGCACCGGTCCGCACCTGAGCGCCGAGTTGCTCAAACTGCGCGCGCAACTGAGCCTCCAGCACGTGCCGTACAACGGCGGCGGGCCGGCGGTGCAGGCGGTGCTGGGCGCCCAGGTGCCGATCGGTTTTTCAGCTCTGCCGCCGGCCGTGTCGCACATCAAGGCCGGCAAGATGCGGGCACTCGCCGTTACCAGCAGCGTGCGCGTGCCGGCCATGCCGGACATTCCGACGGTGGCCGAATCAGGCATTCCTGATTTTGAGGGCGACACCCTGCAGTTGATCGTGGCGCCGGCCGGCACGCCGCCGGCCATCGTCAACAAGCTCCAGGCTGAAATTGCGCGTGCACTGGCCGATCCGGCCTTGCGCGACCGCCTGATCGGCATGGGTTTCATCATCGTCGCCAGTACGCCGGAGCAAACTGCACTGAAAATTCGCTCCGAGCTGGACAAGTGGGCGCGCGTCATCAAGGCGGGCAACATCAAGCCTGACTGACAGCCGCACGGGTGCGGTGCCGCGCCCACGCCTTTACAATCGGCCACCTTGAACCGGAGAGCCGCCATGAAAACCCTGCTGTCGCCCGCTGCGCTGGCGCTGTTGTCGATCGTGCCCGCGTCGCCCGCCGCCGCACCAGCCAGGACCGCGGTGTCGCTGGCCACCGCCACACCCGGCGGCGGCTTCCCGGTGTATGGCGATGCCTTCGCCGCGACCCTCAACGAAACCGATCCGACCCTGCTGATCCAGACGCGCAACACCAAGGGCAGCGCCGAGAACATTCCGTTGCTCGAAAAAGGCGAAGTTGACCTCGGGCTGGTGCAGGGGGAAGCAGCATACGAGGCCTTCGCCGGCATCGGCCGCGCGCCGGCCGACATGAAGATCATTGCGGCAATGTATTCCTCGCCGGGATTCTTTATCGTCAGGAAAGACAGCCCGTATCGGAGCATGGCCGACCTCAAGGGCCAACCTGTGGCGTTTGGCGCGGCCGGTTCCGGGCTGGTGATCCTGTCGCGCTACGTGCTCGACGGCATCGGCCTCGACCAGATGAAGGATTTCAAGGCGATCCTGCTTGAGCGCGCCGGCGACGGCCCGGCCATGGTGCGCGATGGCCGGGCGGCGGCCCTGTGGGGCGGCGGTTCCGGCTGGCCGGGATTCACCAACCTGATGAAAGACGGCGACGCGCGCTTCATCGCGCCCAGCGCCGACGAAATCACGCGCATCGTGGCAAAGCACAACTTCCTCAAGCCGATTACGTTGCCCGCCGGCACCTATCCGAACCAGTCCGAACCGATGCGTTCGGTGGGTTCGTGGAGCTTTGTGGTGGCACGCACCTCACTGCCCGACGATGTAGCCTACCGGATTGCCCGCGCGGTGCACCAGGGCGAGGCGGCCCTTGCGAAGCGGCTTGCACAGGCGGCGGAAACCACGGCGGCCAATACCGCGGTAGCGGCGCCGCGTGCCGACATGCTGCATCCGGGTGCCGTGCGCTACCTGCGCGAAGCCGGCTTGCTGAAATAAGCGGCGCTTAAGCGCGGTAAAGGCGGCGGCGGCGCAGCTTGCGCCGCATCAACGCCTGGCGTAAACCAGTTGCATGATGCCCATGGCCAGCGCCGGCAGGCACACCACGACAAACGCGATGCCCCAGGTGCCGGTGGCATCGCGCGTCAGCGTGAAGACGGCAGGCAGCAGGATGATGCCGAGAAACGTGATGAAGGTGTTGCCGCCCGACACCACCCCGGCCATGCCGGGCGGCGAAAGGCGCGCGACTTCGGCGATCTGCACGCCGTTCCAGCCGACTGCGGTGATGCCGAACAAGACGTACACCACCAGCACTGCGGCATACGGCCAGGCCGGCGTGAAGGCGGCAATTCCCAGGGTGGCTGCGGCCATCGACACGCCGAGCAGGCCGAGCACCATGCGTGCACTGCGCGTGCGGTCCGCCACCCAGCCCCAGACGATGCGCGCCACCACGCCGCCGACGTTGGCACACGAGAGGGCCAACCCGGCGGCGACCAGTGTATAGGCCAGGCTTTCGGTGAGGTAGGCCACCGCAAAGGTGACGAAGGTCAGCTGCAGTCCGGCGTAGGACTGCGAGGTGAACACATTGCGCACGATCGCCGGGTTGGCAAAAATCAGCTGGAACGGCGTGGTGAAGTTGGCCAGTGACAGCGGATGGACCAGTCTGCGGTCGGTGTCGAGCGCATCGCGCAGGGTTTGCGCGATGACCATCATCAGCAGGCATGCCACGGCCACTGTCAGCGCGGCGGTGCGCCAGCCAAATGCGAGCGTCAGGGGCGGCACGACCAGGCCGGCCAGCACCGCGCCGAAGGGTACGCCGGTCTGCTTGATGGAGAAAGTCAGGGCCATCATGTGCGGCGGCGTGGTACGCGCCAGCACATGCGAGCTGGCCGGCGTGATCGGCCCGTAACCGCAGCCGAGCAACACCGCCACCACCGGGATCAGCGGCAAGGGCACGATGGTCAGCAGCAGCAACGAGACGGCGCACAGGCCCAGGCACACCTGGCTGACGCGGATCGACCCGTAGCGCAGGATCAGCCCGCCCGACACCAGGGCGCTGATCGACGCGCCCACATACATGATGCTGATGAAGTAGCCGACCATGCCGACCGACAAGCCCAGATCCGCTGCGGCGGCCGGCGCCAGTACCGGCACTGCGACCGTCGCGAGCGCCACAATCGACTGTATCGCCGTCGTGATCGCGAGGATGAGTGTGGGAGAAGGCATGAATTGCGTGCTATTTTAGCGACACGCGGCCCGATCACTCACCGCAGCCCCAGCCCACCCCAAGCCCACTTCGCCATGACACTCAAGGTCTTCATCACCGGCGCCTCCAGCGGCATTGGCGCCGCGCTGGCGCGCCACTATGCCGCCGACGGCGCGGTGGTTGCGCTGACGGCGCGGCGCATCGACGTGCTCGACAGCCTCAAGGCGGAACTGGGCGCAAGGGTCGAAGCCCACGCGGCGGATGTCACCGATGCCGCCAGCCTGGCGCGGGCGGCGCAGGCCTTCATGGCGCGGCACGGCGTGCCCGACGTGGTGATCGCCTGCGCCGGGGTCTCGATCGGGGTCGATTCGGCGCTGGCCGAAGACGTGCCGGTGTTCCGCCAGGTGATGGACACCAATGTGCTCGGCACCCTGATCACGTTCCAGCCGTTTCTTGCAGCGATGAAACAGCAACGTCGCGGCGCCCTGGTCGGCATTGCCAGCGTGGCGGGGATTCGCGGTATCCCCGGCTCGGGCGCCTACAGCGCGTCCAAGGCCGCCGTGATCGCCTATTGCGAATCGCTGCGGGTGGAACTGCGCGGCTCGGGCGTGGCCGTCGTCACCATCGCGCCCGGTTACATCCGCACCCCGATGACCGACGGCAATCCGTACCCGATGCCGTTCCTCACCGACGCCCCGGTGTTTGCCGCGCGCGCCGCTGCGGCAATTGCCGCGGGCGAGAGCTACCGTGTCATCCCGTGGCAAATGGGGGTGGTGGCCAAGCTGTTGCGCAGCTTGCCCAACTGGCTGTTCGACCGTTTGTTCGAAAAAGCCGGGCGCAAGCCGCGCAAAAAATAAATGGGGTCAGACCCCGTTTATGTCGATGCACGCGGGGCGCCACACCGGCGTGCCGCAGCCGACGCGCGCATTGCCTGCCTGGTACCGTCGATTACCGAGTTGGTGTGCGATCTGGGGCTGGCGCCGCAATTGGTGGCGCGCACCGGTTTTTGCATCCACCCGCGCGAGGTGCTCGACGGCATCCCGAAGGTCGGCGGCACCAAGGACGTCGACCTGGCGCGCCTGCGCGCGCTTGCCCCGACCCACGTGATAGTGAATATCGACGAAAACGAAAAGCCGATTGTCGACCAGATCGCGACCTTCGTGCCGCATGTGATCGTGACCCACCCGAATGCCCCGCAAGACAATCTGGCGCTGGCGCGGCTGATCGGCGCCATCTTCGGCCGCGAAGCCGCTGCTGAGAAAATATGCGCTGCCCTGACAGCCGCTCTGGGAGCGGCTCTTCAGGCCGCTGCCGTCTGGCCGCGCGAGAACGTACTGTATCTGGTCTGGAAAGACCCGTGGATGACGGTGGCGCCCGATACCTACATCTCACGCACCCTGGCGGCAGTGGGCTGGGACACGGTACCGGCGGCCACCTCGACGCGCTACCCGCAGGTCGATATCCTTGAAGCGGCGCGTGACGCGCGGGTGGTCCTGCTCTCGTCCGAGCCCTACATGTTTCGCGAGCCGCATGCGGCAGCGTTGCAGGCCGAGCTTGATGCCTGCCTGCCGGGACGGCGCGTGCTGTTGATCGACGGCGAAATGGCCTCCTGGTACGGCAGCCGCGCGGTCCTCGGCCTCGCCTACCTGCCGGCCTTTCGCGCCGCCTGTTACAACTCGCCGCTTGGGCCGGTCGGCAGAAAAGCGTAGAGTGCGTTGATCAGTTGGTGCGTGCGTTTTATTGGCTATCGCACGCGCCATATTCGAGCGCTGCCCCGTCCGCAAAGGTGCCTGACATGAAGACTTTCCGAGCCGTACTGCTGTTGTCTTGCCTCACCGCCGCTGCAGCACTATCGGCCCCGATGGCGACCGGCGCCACCGTTTACAAGTGGATCGACGAAAACGGCGTGGTCAACTACACCACGACCCCGCCCGCGCCTTCCAGGGCTGCCAAGGTGGCCACTGTCGAGGTGGCGCCGCCTGCGGAGGTCCGCAGCGCCGCGCAGGACAATGGCGAAGCGCAATACTGGCGCGCCCGCGCCGAGCGCGAAGCGGCGCGCGACCTTGCCGAGCAGCGCCTGCGCCGCGAAACCGAAGAATTGCGCCAGGTCAAATTGCGCCAGGACATCGTCGCCGCCGATACCGAGGCCAGGAAAAAGAGCGCCGCACAGGTCGCCTACGAGCAGTGCCGCGCCGAGCGGCGCGTTGACTGCGACAGTAATGCTGCGGTGGCGGTCGGCGGCGTTCTCGCCACCTCAGTTGTCTATCCGCAGGTAGTGGTGATCGCCCGGCCGACCCGGAGCGTGGCGGTGCAGAAGCCCTATTTCTCCAGCCCACCCAACTTCACGCCGGGTTTTTCGGGCATGATGGCGCCCGCGAGGTAGCGGCTGCGCAGGCAGTCGGGTGCCCGCGAATGGTGCGGGCAGGTGCCGGGGGGGTGTGGCAGCGCAACATGGCGCATTCCGAAAAGACAAGTATCATTGCGCCTCGCGCGTGATGTGGGTTAAAAACGAGGCACAGGCGCGCAAGCAGCGGCACGACGGGTTCTGTTGCTGAAGCGAGTGAACAATAAGGAAACTCTTGTGAAAATTGCACGTTACGAAGATTTTTTTGCCGGGCTGTTTTTCATCCTGTTCGGCGGTTTGGCGGCGTATCTTTCCACCGCCTACAACATGGGTACCGGCGCGCGCATGGGGCCGGGCTACTTTCCGTTCTGGCTCGGTGTCATTCTTGCCGGCATCGGCGTCATCGTGCTGTTCAAGGCACTTGGCAAAACCAAGGGCGAGCGCACCAGCGGCCTGATGCGGCCCTTGATCATTTTTTCCGCGATGATGCTGTTTTCGCTGGTGGCGGGATTCGCCGGCGCCAGCCCGAATGCCTCGCTCGCGATCGGCACCATCGCCGGTTGCGTTCTGGCGTTTTTTGTGCAGATGCGCTCGATGGCCCTGATTCTCGGCGCGGTGACGGTGTTCGGGCTGATGCTCAAAAGCCTCGGCCTGGTGGTGTGCGTGACCATGCTGGTGATCATCGCCGCGCTGGCCAGCCACGAATCGAAGCGTAACGAAATCATCATCAGTATCGTGCTGCTCTCGGCGATGGCGGTGGGAACTTTCGTGTATGGCCTCAAATTGCAAATGCCGGTGTGGCCTGACATGGAAGAGTTGCAGCGCCAGTTCAAAACCGACGACAAGAAGCGCTAAGGGAGCAGCATACAAATGGACGCATTCAACACACTGATGGCCAACCTGTCGCTGGGTTTCGCGACAGCCTTTACCCTGCAAAACCTGGTTTACTGCTTCGTCGGCTGCCTGCTCGGCACGCTGATCGGCGTGCTGCCCGGCATCGGCCCGATCGCCACTATCGCGATGCTGCTGCCGGCCACCTACGCGCTGCCGCCGATTGCGGCGCTGATCATGCTGGCCGGCATCTACTACGGCGCACAGTACGGCGGCTCGACCACCGCGATTCTGGTCAACCTGCCGGGCGAATCGAGTTCGGTGGTGACCATGCTCGATGGCTACCAAATGGCGAGGAAGGGCAGAGCCGGGGCGGCCCTGTCCGTCGCGGCGCTCGGCTCCTTCATCGCGGGCTGTTTTGGCACCCTGATCCTTGCCGCGTTTGCTGCGCCGCTCGCGGAGCTGGCGTTCAAATTCGGCCCTGCCGAATACTTTTCCCTGATGGTGCTGGGCCTGATTGGCGCGGTGGTGCTCGCTTCCGGTTCTCTCATCAAGGCGATCGGCATGATTATTCTTGGTCTGCTGCTCGGCTTGGTCGGCACCGACGTCAACACCGGTACCGCACGCTTCTCGTTCGGCATACCCGAGCTGTCGGACGGCATCGGCTTCATCAGCGTCGCCATGGGCGTGTTCGGTTTCGCCGAGATCATTACCAATGTCGACATGAAGGACAAGCGCGAGACCTTTACCAACAAGGTCGAAGGGCTGATTCTGTCGTGGAAAGACTTCAAGGAAGCGGCTCCGGCTATCTTGCGCGGCACCGGCATCGGCTCGCTCCTCGGCATCCTCCCCGGCGGCGGCGCACTGCTCGCGGCCTTCGCGTCGTACACGATTGAAAAGAAGCTGGGCAAAAACCCGCAGCCGCCATTCGGCCAGGGCAACATCCGCGGCGTGGCCGGCCCCGAGTCAGCCAACAATGCAGGTGCGCAAACTTCGTTCATCCCGCTGCTCACCCTCGGCATTCCACCCAACGCGGTGATGGCGCTGATGGTTGGCGCCATGACGATCCACAACATCCAGCCCGGCCCGCAGGTGATGACCTCGAACCCGGCGCTGTTCTGGGGCATGATCGCCTCGATGTGGATCGGCAACCTGATGCTGGTGATCCTGAACCTGCCGCTGATCGGCATGTGGGTACAGCTCTTGAAGGTGCCGTATCGCATCCTCTACCCGGCAATTTTGATGTTCTGCTGCATCGGCGTGTTCTCGGTCAACAACAACTCGTTCGACGTGCTCATCACCGTGCTGTTCGGCGTACTCGGCATCGTGTTCCTGAAATTGGGTTGCGAGGCGGCACCGCTGCTGCTCGGCTTTATCCTCGGGCCGATGATGGAAGAGAACCTGCGGCGCGCCATGCTGCTGTCGCGCGGCGACCCGACCGTGTTCCTGACCCGGCCGCTGTCGCTGGTGATGCTGCTGATGGCGCTGGCGATGATTGTCATCATTTCGCTTCCGGCGATCTCGAAGAAACGCGAAGAGACCTTTGTCGAGGAATAAGGCGCGTTGATGCTGCGGACGAAGGGGCCTTCGCGCTCCTGATGGTGACGGGGCGCATGGTGCGCCCCGTTTGATTTTAATAGCCTCAATGATTCGGGCGCTGCCCCTTTTACAGGCGTCGCAAAAATCCCCCGCATCAGATTCACATGGAGAACCGATGAAACCGATGAAACCGTGGAAAGCCCTGGTGGGAGCCATTCTTGGCGCAGTTTCCCTGTGTGCCCAGGCGCAGTATCCGAACAAGCCGATCCGCATGGTGGTGACCTTCCCCACCGGCGGCGCACCGGACATCCTGGCGCGCATTTTTTCCGAGAAGACCACTCTGGGCCAAGCCGTGGTGGTCGACAACAAACCGGGTGCCGGCGGCAATATCGGCGCCGAGATTGTCGCCAAGGCGCCGGGTGACGGCTACACCATTGTCATGGCCACGGTGGGCACCCACTCGATCAACGGCGCGCTGTACAGCAAGATGCCATACGACATGGTGAAAGACTTCACGCCCATCGGCCTGATCGCCTCCACCCCGAACCTGCTGGTGGTCAACAACAACCTGCCGGTCAAAACCGTGCCCGAACTGATCACCTACATGAAGGCCAACCCGAACAAGCTGTCGTTCGGTTCACCCGGCATCGGCAGTTCGATCCACGTCTCCGGTGAATTGTTCAAGTCCACGACCGGCACGCAAATGACCCACGTGCCCTACAAGGGGCGCCAGTTCGCGCTGCCCGACCTCTTGGGTGGTTCGATCCAGTTGATGTTCGACAACATGCCTTCGGCGCTGCCGCTGGTCAAGGAAGGCAAGCTGCGCGCGCTCGGGCAGACCGGCGCGAAACGCTCGCCCTCGGCGCCGGACGTGCCGACCATCGCCGAACAGGGCCTTCCCGGGTTTGAGGCAACGGCGTGGTTTGCGCTGTTTGCGCCGGCCGGCACCCCGAAAGAAGTGGTGGCCAGGCTGCAGGGCGAGATGCAGCGCATCTACAAGCTGCCCGACGTGCAGGACAGGCTCAAGACATTGGGGCTCGACCCGGTGCTGGGAACGGCTGAAGAACTCGCCAAATACCAGGCAGCCGAAATCGCCAAGTGGGCCAAGGTGGTGAAGGATTCCGGCGCGCGCGCCGACTGACGTAACTTAACCGGGGGGAACGCATGAATATCCTGCAAACAGTGTCGGGTCTGGTGCTGGTGTGCGTGGCATCGTTGGCATCGGCGCAGTATCCGAACAAGCCGATCCGACTGGTGGTGCCCTACCCGACCGGTGGCGCCCCCGACATCCTGGCGCGCATTTTCTCGGAAAAGGCCAACCTCGGCCAGCCGGTGGTGGTCGACAACAAGCCCGGTGCCGGCGGCAACATCGGCACCGAGATCGTCGCGAAAGCTCCCAACGACGGCTATACGCTCGAGATGGGCACGGTCAACACGCACTCGATCAACGGCGCGTTGTACAAGAACATGCAGCACGACATGGTCAAGGACTTCGCGCCGGTCAGCCTGATTGCCTACACGCCGAACCTGCTGGTGGTGAACGTCAACCTGCCGGTGAAGAATGTGCAGGAACTCATCGCCTATGCCAGGGCCAATCCCAACAAGCTCTCGTACGGCTCGCCCGGCATCGGCAGCTCGATCCACATTTCCGGCGAGTTGATCCAGACCATGACCGGCATCAAGATGACCCACGTGCCCTACAAGGGGCGCCAATTTGCGATCCCCGATTTGCTTGGCGGCTCGATCCAGCTGATGTTCGACAACATGCCGTCGAGCCTGCCGTTGGCCAGGGAAGGCAAGCTGCGCGCGCTCGGACAAACGGGCGCCAGGCGTTCCCCCGCCGCGCCCGACGTGCCCACAATTGCGGAGCAGGGCGTACCCGGTTACGACGTGATGTCGTGGTTCGCGATGTTTGCCCCGGCCGGCACGCCCAAAGAGGTGGTCGCACGAATTCACGCCGAAGCCTTGCGCGTTTTCAAACTGCCCGACGTGCAGGAAAAGCTCAAGACGCTGGGTCTCGACCCGGTCCTCTCGACGCCCGAAGAGCTTGGAAAGTACCAGGCCGACGAGGTGGTGAAATGGGCTCGGGTGGTCAAGGAATCAGGCGCCAAGGCCGATTAGCGCATCCCTCAACAACCCTACAATCGTTGGTGGGAGCCACTTTAAGGCTCACGCCAGAGGAACAGACATGAAACGCCGTACCCTCCTTCACGCCGCCGGCGCTGCCGCCGCCGCCGTCATGCTGCCGGCAGCCCGTGGGCAAAGCTACCCGGCCAAGCCGATCCGCATGATCATCCCGTTTCCGCCGGGGGGCGCCACCGACATCCTTGGTCGCGTGCTGGCGCAGAAGCTGGGCGACCAGCTTGGTCAATCGGTGGTGGTGGAAAATCGCCCGGGCGCGGGTGGTGCGATCGGTTCGGAAATGACTGCCAAGGCGCCGCCTGATGGATACACGATCCAGATGGCGACCGTCTCGACCCATTCGATCGGCCCGGCGCTTAATCCGAAGACGCCGTACAACGTCAAGCGCGATTTCGCCCCGGTGATCCACCTCGCCGATTCGACCAACGTGCTGATCGTCTCGCCCTCCCTGCCGGTGAACAACCTCAAGGAGTTGATCGCTTACGCCAAAGCCCATCCGGGCAAGCTCAACTTCAGCTCTTCGGGAAACGGCACCATCGTTCACATGACCGGCGAAATGTTCAAGATGGAGACCGGTACCTTCATCGTGCACATTCCCTACAAGGGCACGGCGCTGGCGATTCCCGACCTGATCGCCGGCCAGATCTCGCTGATGTTCGACAATTTGGCTTCGGCTTTGCCGCATGTGAAAAGCGGCAAGGTCAAGACGTTGGCGGTGACCCAGCTGAAACGCTCCACGCTGTTGCCCGAGGTGCCGTCCATGGACGAAGCCGGTCTCAAGGGCTTCGAGAGCAATACCTACTTCGGCGTATTCGCACCGGCGGGTACGCCCGCACCCATCGTGCAGCGCCTCAATGCCGAGATCAACAAAGCCCTGCAGACCGCCGATTTTCGTGAGCGCCTCGCCGCCAACGGCGCCGAGCCGGTCGGCGGCACGCCGGAACAGTTTGCCCGCGTGATCGAACGCGAAACCGCCAAATACGCCGCCGTGATCAAACGCGCCGGCATCAAACCGGAATAGATCCTTACATTCTTTTGAAAGCCTGCCATGCAATTTGACTGGAATTTCCCCTACGCCACCAAACGCATTCCCGTGTTCGCCAGGAACGTGGTCGCGACTTCACAACCGCTTGCCGTGCAGGCCGGTATCGACGCTTATCGACGGGGCGGCAACGCTGTCGACGCCGCGCTCGCCGCCGCCATTACCCTGACCATCGTTGAGCCGATCTCGAACGGCCTGGGTTCGGATGCGTTTTGCATCCTGTGGGATGGCAAGCAGATGCACGGCCTCAACGCATCCGGCCGCTCGCCTGCGGGCTGGACCCCGGACTACTTCAAAAAGCTTGGACCGAAGCCGGAGCGCGGCGCCAACAGCGTGACGGTACCCGGCGCAGTGTCGGCGTGGCGCGCCATGAGCGACAAGTTCGGCAAGCTGTCGTTCGGCGACCTGTGCGAGTTTGCGATCCGCTACGCGCGCGACGGCTACCTCGTCACCCCGATCGTGCACCAGAAATGGAAAGCCATGGAGCCGATCCTGAAAGGCCAGCCGGGTTTCGCCGAACACTTTTTGCCCAAGGGCCGCACGCCGCACATTGGCGAAAAATTCGTGTTGCAGGGCGCCGCTGCCTCGCTCGAGGCGATCGCCAAATCCAAGGGAGATGCGTTCTATCAGGGCGCCCTCGCAGCGGCCATCGCCAAACACTCGCAGGCCAATGGCGGCGTGATGACCGAGGCCGACCTCGCGGCGCATGCCTGCGACTGGGTCACGCCGATCCAGAAAAATTATCGTGGCTACACCATGCACGAGATCCCGCCGAACGGGCAGGGCATCGCCGCGCTGATGGCGCTGGGCATGCTGGAGCACTACGACCTGGCTGCGCTTGACGCCGACGGCGCGGACAGCCTGCATCTGCAGATCGAGGCGATGAAGCTGGCGTTTGCCGATATCGGCGCCTACGTCGCCGACGGGCGCTTCATGACAAAGGTGACCACCGAGCAGTTGCTCGACGACGCGTATCTGAAGTCGCGCGCCAAATTGATCGACATGAAGAAGGCGATCGACTTCAAGGCCGGTGCGCCGGAAAAGGGCGGCACCATCTACCTCACCGCCGCCGATGAAAACGGCATGATGGTGAGCTTCATCCAGTCGAACTACATGGGTTTCGGCTCCGGCATGGTCGCGCCCGGCGGCATCAGCCTGCAGAATCGCGGCGCCGGCTTTGTACTCACCGAAGGTCACCCCAACCAGGTGGGCCCGAACAAGCGCCCGTTCCACACCATCATCCCGGCATTCCTCACCAAGGACGGCAGGCCCCAGATGAGCTTCGGCGTGATGGGCGGCAACATGCAGCCGCAGGGCCACATCCAGACCCTGATTCGCATGCTCGACTACAAACAAAATCCGCAGGCGGCCTGCGACGGCCCGCGCTGGCGCGTCGCCGGCGGCATGAAGATCAATTCGGAATACACCATGCGCCCCGATACGCTCAAGGCGCTGCAGGATCGCGGCCACGACATCGCCC
>CANJDH010000087.1 GCA_947473125.1 Burkholderiales bacterium | reverse complement strand
CGCTTCATGGTGCACCCCAGAGCCTTCAGTCGCCCTTGAGGAGCGTGGGCCGCATTGACAAAACGGGTGCCGGGTTGGCTATTGCGCCACCTGTATCGCCCGTTGATCGGGATGACGGTGGCGCGGTTTGAGCGGGGGATGCGGGAGCGGCGCGAGGCACTGGGCAAAAGCCCGCAGTAGCTGCCGCAGCTCTCTCGGAGAGAGACCAGCCTGAAAGCGTTGGTGGAAGCCGCTCTTGAAAGCGTTGCCGGGTTACTTCACGAGCGCGGCAGGAACGTAAGGGTTTTCCGGGTTCACGGTCAGAGATTGCCGCGCCGGGTGCAACACAAGATCCATCATTTCCATCGGCACCGCTCCGAACAGTGGCTCGTCACCCAGCACCAGCGCCGACAGGTCGCAAAAGCGGTCACTGAAATGAACGCGTAGCGGCCCGATCATCGGCACGCGCTTTCGGCTGCCATCGGCCAGCACAGCCTCCCGTGTGCTCACTTCGTCGAGATCAAAACCCAGTTGCACAGCGACGTGCTGCGGCACTGTCATGAAAACCGAACCAGAATCGACCAAGGCCTTGACTTCCAGCTTGCGCTTCAGGATGGTGTTTTCGAGGAGGATGTCGGCGTGTGTGATGCCCATGGCAGCGTCCGGGGTGGCGAAAGGAAGTCACCATTATGCGCAAATTCCGCCGCACCAGCCTGCCACTCGAAGACCTTCAGCGGCGACTCCCTCCTCGCCGACCACCTCGACGGCCAACCTCTGCCCGAAACGAAACTGAGGAACACGGCGCCCCGCTGCGCCTCATCGCCCCGGCCCACTACGGCTACCCAAGTAAAAAGCGGCGTCAAGCACCTGCACCGCATCGAATTCTGGCGCAGCTGCGAACACCTCATTCACCCAAGCCTACCCTACGGCCTGCGCTTCATGGTGCACCCCAGAGCCTTCAGTCGCCCTTGAGGAGCGTGGGCCGCATTGACAAAACGGGTGCCGGGTTGGCTATTGCGCCACCTGTATCGCCCGTTGATCGGGATGACGGTGGCGCGGTTTGAGCGGGGGATGCGGGAGTATCGCGAGACACGATGAAGTTCGCCTATATGCTAACATCGCCTCTATGAACTGGGGCATCCACTTCTACAGCGAACGGGTGCGCAACGACGTGGATGCGTGGCCGGTCGGCATTCATGCCGACTTTTTGCGGTTGATTGGCCTGATGGAACAACATGGCGCCGACCTGCGGCTGCCGCACTCGCGCGCCATGGGCGAGGGATTGTTTGAATTGCGTTGCAAAGGTGCAGAAGGCATTGGCCGCGCCTTCTACTGCACAGTGGTTGGCCGGAACATTGTGATCGTTCACAGCCTGATCAAGAAAACGCAGGAAACGCCGGCGGCCGATTTACGGCTGGCGCGCAAACGTGTGAAGGAAGTACGGCGTGAGAAAGGTACATCGTGAAAAGTGAAACCCTGAACGACAAATACAAACCAATCCCCCTGAATGTGAAAAAGGACGTGGCACGCGCCATGCGCCGCCCTGGATTCAAAGCGGCGTGGGACGCCCTGGAAGAGGAATACACAACCCTGGCTGCGCTGCTCGAAGCGCGCCAGCAATCGGGGCTCACACAAGAGCAATTGGCCGCGCGCATGGGCACGACTAAGAGCGCGGTCAGCCGCCTGGAAGCATCCTTGCGCAGTGACAAAGGCTCGCCATCGTTCGCCACCCTGCGCAAGTACGCGCATGCCTGCGGCCGACGGCTGGTGGTGAGGCTGGTGTAGCGCCTCGCCTGTGGCGTCAACGCAAATGGGCGCGCCCTTCGCCCCCGGCCAACGCGAACGCCCTGACTTCCCGCGCTTCGGCCTCACCCCGTTTGCGACACGCTTCCCCAGCCAGACCGAGCGCATCGACCTGCACGTCAGCTTTCCTGACAGCGGCACCGCCCCCGCATCCGCCCCACCTGCCAACGTCGGCACCGATGTAGGCAACCCGCTCGCGCAACTCCCACGCGTCGAGCAAACCTCGGACTTTCACTGCGTTACCACCTGGACCCGCCGCGGCCTGCGCTGGGGCGGCGTGCGCTTTGCCGACTTCTACGAACAGATCGTCGCACCGCTCTGCCCGGGGGACCCCGCCGCGGCGCGCTTCGTCGTGCTGCGCGCCCAGGACGGCGCCCGCACCAGCCTGCCACTCAAAGACCTCCTCAGCCCCAACGTACTCCTCGCCGACCATCTCGATGGCCACCCCCTGCCGATGGAACACGGCGCCCCGCTGCGCCTCATCGCCCCGGCCCACTACGGCTACCCAAGTAAACAGCGGCGTCAAGCACCTGCACCGCATCGAATTTTGGCGCAGCGACGAACACCTCATTGACCCATGCGGCCCCTACGGCCTGCGCCTCATGGTGCACCCCAGAGCCAGAGTGGCGCTTGAGGAGCGCGGGCCGCATTGACAATGCGGGTGCCGGGTTGGCTATCGCGCCACCTGTATCGCCCGTTGATCGGGATGACGGTGGCGCGGTTTGAGCGGGGAATGCGGGAGCGGCGCGAAGCGCCGGGCCGGAACCCAAAGTAGCCGCAATCCGGTCCTCTGGCGTATCATTTCCAAGCACACAGCCCCGGAGGATAATCATGTCCAGTTCTGCCACTGATATCGAAACGCAAGCCCTCGGCCTCACCCCGGAGCAGCGCGCGCATCTGGCAGACAAGCTGTTATCCAGTCTTTCACCAAATGCCGCGATTGAAGAGGCCTGGTCGGCCGAAGCCATCCGCCGCCTTGAAGAAATGGAGAACGGGAGCGTGACCGGCATCCCTGTTGAAGCTGCCATCGCGCGCGCGAAAACAGGTTTGTCATACCGCGTTGGCGCAGTGTAAGATTTGGTCATGCGTGTAACCACTGGAACTGTCGTCGCCGGTCAAGTCGTGCTCGATAATTCTGAATTCATCGACGGCACGCAGGTTGTGGTCGTCAGCCGCGACGAAGAGACCGACGTTCGCCTGTCCCCCGAGGAATTGGCCGAACTCGAAGCCGGCATCGCCGAAGCGGACCGGGGCGACATGATCTCCGGCGAAGAGTTGTTCGCCCGCCTGCGCCGCCACGGCTGATAGTGGCTCTTGAACTTTTTGTCTCCCGGCGCGCTGCCGCCGAGATCGAACGCGCTGTCATTTGGTGGGCCGAAAACCGGCCAGCCGCGCCCGGAGCGGTTCGCAGTGACTTGAAGACAACGCTGGACGTGCTGCTCCAGCAGCCACTCATCGGCTCCAGAGTAGAGCAGGCCAGTTCACCTGATGTGCGGCGGTTTCATGTTGACCGCATTAGCTACTGGATTTACTACCGCGTGCGCGGAACACGGTTTGAAGTGCTGTCAGTCTGGCATTCAAGTCGTGGTAATGGCCCTGCTGTCTAGCGATGGCGACCGCATGACGCTCCCCCCCGGCCAACGCGAACGCCCTGACTTCCCGCGCTTCGGCCTTCTGCCGTTCGCAACGCGCTTTCCCAGCCAGACCGAGCGCATCGACCTGCACGTCAGCTTCCCTGACAGCGGCACCGCCCCCGCATCCGCCGCAACTGCCAACGTCGGCACCGATGTAGGCAACCCGCTCGCGCAACTCCCACGCGTAGAGCAAACCTCGGACTTTCACTGCGTCACCACCTGGACCCGCCGCGGCTTGCGCTGGGGCGGCGTGCGCTTTGCCGACTTCTACCAACAGATCGTCGTGCCGCTCTGCCAGCCCGACCCCGCCAGCGGACAAGCGGCCACAGACCCCACTGCGGCGCGCTTCGTCGTCCTGCGCGCCCAGGACGGCGCCCGCACCAGCCTGCCGCTCGAAGACCTGCTCAGCCCCGACGTACTTCTCGCCGACCACCTCGACGGCCAACCCCTGCCGATGGAACACGGCGCCCCGCTGCGCCTCATCGCCCCGGCCCACTACGGCTACAAAAGCGTCAAGCACCTGCACCGCATCGAATTCTGGCGCAGCGGCGAACACTACCGCCCCTACGGCCTGCGCTTCATGGAGCACCCCAGAGCCAGAGTCGCCCTTGAAGAGCGCGGGCAATGGGTGCCGGGTTGGCTATTGCGCCACCTGTATCGCCCCTTGATCGGGATGACGGTGGCGCGGTTTGAGCGGGGGATGCGGGAGCGGCGGGAGGCGCTGGGGCGAGAAGAAAGGTAATCACCGCTTCTACTAGCCGAACAACTTCCGGCCCGAAAGCATTGGTGGGAGCCAGTCTTCGGCGAAGCGCTCCCGCAAATCCGATCAGGCCGAAGCAACAATCCTCTCAAGTGCCGCTGCCGCCGCCATGATGGGAATGCTTTCGTAAACGCGCAGAGACAGCAAGTCGTCATCTCCCGACACGATCAAGTCCGCTCCAGCAGCAACGGCACACGCAAGCACATGGTCGTCATCGGCATCGCGGCACACTGGCCGCGGCAGCGGTGCAGCCTCAAACCAGAGCACACTGGCCAGATACCGGCGATGCAAGTCAGCGGCTGACAGCCCGCGCTTTGCCAAAGCTTGTGCCACCGTGGGATAGGAAAATACGCGTTCCAACTCCGTGGAAAGATGCGGGCTGGTGCAAAGCTCGACTTGCCCCGTCAGCCCGCACAGCAACAGCCGGCCGGGAACGCCGCCCCAGCCGAAAGCCGAAATCAGGATGTTCGTGTCGAGTACGACACGCATTCACGCCGCGCGAAACTGGCGCCGCACGGCTGCAATCATCGCCTTTACATCGACGGCTGACGGAGCTGGCTCGCCAGCAGGATGACTGGTAAGCAGATCGCGCAACTCCGCCCCGGATTTGAGGCGCAGCATTTCCGACAGAACCGGTGCGAGAATTTCACTCGACAGCAGGCCACGCTTGCGCGCTTCTTCGGCAAGGCCGTCTGGCAATTCAATGGTTACGGAGGTCATGGTCGCTCGTCCCGAAATGCGTTGCATAGATGGTACCGCAAGCCGGATGGCGGCTCGCCACGTAGCAAGACCAAATGCCCGCCCGGCCCCGCCAGCGGACAAGCGGCCACAGACCCCGCTGCGGCGCGGTTTGAGCGGGGGATGCGGGAGCGGCGCGAAGCGCTGGGCCGGGACCAAAAGTAGCCGCAACCCTGTCCTCTGGCGTATCATTTCCAAGCACACAGCCACGGAGGACGATCATGTCCAGTTCTGCCATTGATATTGAAACGCAAGCCCTCGGCCTCACCCCGGAGCAGCGCGCGCATCTGGCAGACAAGCTGTTATCCAGTCTTTCACCAAATGCCGCGATTGAAGAGGCCTGGTCGGCCGAAGCCATCCGCCGCCTTGAAGAAATGAAGAACGGGAGCGTGACCGGCATCCCTGTTGAAACTGCCATCGCGCGCGCAACGCGATTCGGTGAGGATTTCATCAACATACAACTGCCACAACCGTTGATGTATGCTTGAAACATGAACTCGCCCATCTCCAACTTCAAAGACCTTCCCATCTCGGAGCGTATCCAGCTCGTCGAAGACATCTGGGACAGCATCGCTGAAGAAACGCCGGTGTCACTGCAACTTTCCGCTGCCGACCGGGCGGAGTTGCAGCGGCGCATTGCCGCGCATCAAGCTGATCCGTCCAGCAGCATTCCCTGGGAAGAAGTTCGCGCGTCTCTCTTCAAAGGCCAGGGCTGATGCGCCTGGTGTTCCGGCCAGAAGCTCGCCAGGAGCTTCTGGAGGCGCAAGCTTGGTACGAACTTCGCTCACCCGGCCTGGGATTCGAGTTCGCCCGGGCGGTGGACGCAGCATTGGCGATGGCGCTGCGCATGCCGCTTGCGTTCCCGCGTATCGACGCCGATTTCCGGCACGTCATCACGCGCAAATTTCCGTATTCGCTCATCTACCATCCGGCGGAATCAGATCTGGTCGTGGTGTCCTGCTTCCATCACAGCCGCAGACCAAGGTCGTGGCTCGGTACGGCGCCAAAGTAGACAAGCACACCCCTTACGCCCCCTCTGGAAGGCCCTGAAACCGTTGGTGGGAGCGCCTCTTGTAGCAAACCGCCTTCAGCTACTCAGCCACCGATGAACACCCCCCTCCCACCCGGCCAACGCGAACGCCCTGACTTTCCGCGCTTCGGCCTTCTGCCATTCGCGACGCGCTTTCCCAGCCAGACCGACCGCATCGACCTGCACGTCAGCTTCCCTGACAGCGGCACCGCCCCCGCATCCGCCCCACCTGCCAACGTCGGCACCGATGTAGGCAACCCGCTCGCGCAACTTCCACGCGTCGAGCAAACCTCGGACTTTCACTGCGTCACCACCTGGACCCGCCGCGGCCTGCGCTGGGGCGGCGTGCGCTTTGCCGACTTCTACGAGCAGATCGTCGCGCCGCTCTGCCCGGCGGACCCGGCTGCGGCGCGCTTCGTCGTTTTGCGCGCCCAGGACGGCGCCCGCACTAGCCTGCCGCTCGAAGACCTGCTCAGCCCCGGCGTACTCCTCGCCGACCACCTCGACGGCCAGCCCCTGCCGATGGAACACGGCGCCCCGCTGCGCCTCATCGCCCCGGCCCACTACGGCTACAAAAGCGTCAAGCACCTCAACCGCATCGAATTCTGGCGCAGCGACGAACACTACCGCCCCTACGGCCTGCGCTTCATGGTGCACCCCAGAGCCAGAGTGGCGCTTGAGGAGCGCGGGCAATGGGTGCCGGGTTGGCTATTGCGCCACCTGTATCGCCCCTTGATCGGGATGACGGTGGCGCGGTTTGAGCACGGGATGCGGGAGCGGCGGGAGACGCTGGATCCGGGGGAGAAGTAATCAACGCAGTGTCCGTTTATAGCCTTGTTGACTTTTCTAGATTCAACCCGATCACTCAAATCGATACCGATCTCAACGAACTGCTAGACGAGGCCGAGTTTGTACTCAGCATTCCGGACAAGGCTTACTAGCCGCGGTCCCAAGCTTTTTTCTAGCTGCGCGCGATCAGTAGCATACGCAGGCACAGTCAAATTGAGCGCTAGCGTCAATCCATTGACCGGCGCGAGAACCGGGACTGCAACTGCGGCGAGATTTGGCCGCCAATCTGCAATCACCGTGCAGAAACCCATACTGTCAATCTCGGCAAAAGCTGACTCTAGTTTCGAGGAAAACTGCTCCCATTCTTCGGGCTGAGCTGTCTTAAGTCGGCTTGAGAGGATCTTTCTATCTTCAGGATGGTGCGCATACATGAGCGCGCGACCTATAGCCGTCCGAAGCATGGGGCGCGTGGAGCCGATGTCAGGTTTAGTGGAGTTCGTGTCTCGGCCTTGCACTGTCTCTACATAAACCACCTGCAACCGGTCTCGGGTACCTACTGATATCGGGCCACGCGCGAATTGCGCAAGTTCCAACATTTCGCTCGCCGCAACATGGCGCAGTGCGAGTTGCGAAAGTACGGGATACCCCAGAGACAGCACACCCGGGCCCAATGCGTACTGGTTGGTCTTGCGGTCTCGGCGAAGAAATCCAAAACCCATCAGAGTAAATGTCAGGCGTGAAACGGTGGGCCGCGTTAGGCCGGTTCGCTCCGCAATATCTTTATTGCCTAAAGTGGACGCGCCCCCCACAAAACACTTCAGCACCGTCAATCCATGGGCCAAGGTCGACGCGAACTGGGGATGCGCAGAAAACGCCGA
Source organism: Burkholderiales bacterium (assembly GCA_947473125.1). GTDB lineage: Bacteria > Pseudomonadota > Gammaproteobacteria > Burkholderiales > JAEUOS01 > CANJDH01. The sequence goes on along the minus strand of CANJDH010000087.1, from coordinate 12,152 downwards.
TTCCTCCAGTAGATCAACGCTGTCTTGGTCCAACTCCCCAATTCCTGGACGATTGATTTCCTGTTTCACTTGACAAGTAAAGCCATTAAATGGAATATTTGATTCGCTATGTAAACATGCATTCCATTATTTGGAACTCATGCCGCGCTCGGACTGCTTGATGTTACGGCATTTCGAATGCTTGTACAGAACACTGAGGATTGCGAATGGACATTACGAGAAAGCTTTTCCGCTTTGCGGTGGTCGCTGATACACATGTCAACGAGCGAGATGACGCATCGACGTCCCCCTTTCAGGCTGGACCTCTGGCGAATGACCGCGCCAGGCATGTCTTTCAGGCTATTTCACAGATGACACCGGCTCCGGACTTCGTGATCCATCTGGGCGATATCGTACATCCCGTGCCGGCGCTGCCGACATTTGCTGATGCGGTTGCCCGATTCAAGGATGTCTCTTCATGCCTGCAAGTTCCACTTCATCTCTTGCCGGGCAACCATGATGTCGGGGACAAAAGGGTTGACTGGATGCCCGCAGATCAGGTCTGCAGCGAATACCTCAATCTTTATCGCTCCTCATTTGGAGCTGACTACAGCGCGTTCGATAAGGGAAACCTTCGTTTCATATTGATCAACTCACTACTGATCAATTCTGGCCTGGAAGAGGAAGTGGCGCAGCGCGAATGGCTTGAGCAGCAGGTTGGCTCCGCGCAGGGCAAGCGCGTGTTCGCGTTCATGCACTATCCGCCGTACATATATCGAACGGACGAACGCAGCAACTACGACAATCTTGACGAGCCGGGCCGTTCATGGCTTCTCGGCTTGCTGCGCAGGCCCTGTGTGGAAGCGGTATTTGCCGGCCATGTGCACAATTTCTGGTACGACCGGATAGCAGACGCCGAGTTCTACATGCTGCCCTCCACCGCCTTTCTTAGGCATGATTTCACCGAGTTTTACCGCATCGCTCCAAGTGCCGAGTTTGGACGGAGTGATGTTGAGAAGTATGGCTATTTCGTAGTCGACGTATTTGAGAACGGTCACGTGGCATATCCCATCCGAACAATGGGACAAAAGCTTGGCAAAGGCGAGCCGACGCAATTGACGAAGCAATTGGCGCTGACGCATCCAAAGGTGTCTACCTTTGATCAGGTCGGGGTCGAACTGCGTCATCCCTGGACGGAGAGTATGCAGATCACCGCTACCGGCGGTGTGCAGGAGTTCGGGCGCAAGTGGGCACGGAACGACTATCCAATGCTTGCCCTTTGGGAAATGGGAGTAAGGCTATCGAAGGTTCCCGAAATGGATCTTGCAGAGGCCGAATCGCGGGAACGTATGCGGCTTCTCGCGCGCTTGGGCCATCGCTTTTTGGTGACCACCCTGGGCGTCCCGAAGGAAGCAATGCTTCCCGAACCGCTTGCGGAATACGGTGTGATCGGCTTCGAAGTCAACATGACTCGCGCCAACTTCCTGAAAAGCAAAGATCGCCTTGCTCAGGTAAGGCAACGAACCGGGACGCAGATCTTTTTCTCAAAGATCCTTACCTATGACGCATCTCACTATGACGGTAAGCATTTCAGTCACTTCGTCAAATCTGGCTTCCTTTCCGACGAGATGCAAGATCACGAGCAGCTGATTCAGGATGCTTTGCAAGCTGGCCAAATCGATGGCATTACAGTGCGAATACCAGCCGATCACGATTTACCTTCGACGGCAGTCGCAATGCGCGCATTCGCCGCCCGAAGTGGCTGCCGGATTCTTGCCTCATTGAAGCTGTCGAGCAACAGCCTTGCCACCGCTCGCGTTGATGACTTTGCCAACGTCGTCAATACGGCGTACGCGATGATCTTCTCCAAACTGGGGGATCGCATCCTGTATGTGTTCGATACCTTCATGGATGTTGACCGCGGCTACTACCCTCGCAATGCTTTTATTGACCGTCGATTCAATCCGCGAATGGCGGCCAAGGCATTCACTGCAATCAATGCTGCCCTATCGGCATCCCCTGTGATCACTCTTGAATCCAACACCTCCGGGGAAGTGGGGCTTCACTTTAGGAGCGGCGACGAGCACTACGTCCTGTGCTCAGGCGAAATGGACAAGGTGCTTTCTGATTTGTCCGGCACGGCGACCACAGCGCACACCCTGAATCTGATGACTGGACAGGCGGGCCCATTCGCTGAAATGTCGGACGCCATTCGAAAATTGGAACCGTCACTTGAAGGTAGGTCAGTAGTCCTGATGGTGCGCAAAGCCTGAAATCATTGGCGAATGACAATCGAAGTACTCGGGAGAACCCTAATGCCAAACAAACCAAAAATATGTGTCATCAATACTGGCGGGACGATTCTGTCCCGCTTTAACCAGCAGGCTGGCGGATGGGTTTCGAGCGCAGGCGTTGCTGATCTGGCAGCACAGTTACCGCAAGTAGCGGCGTTGGCGGAGTTACAGGTATTTGAACACTCGCAGATCAACGCCTATCGCATGGATCTCGATACCGTGTTGGGAATAGGCAGGCTTGTAAACGAGGTAGTCAAAGATCCATCCTGCGACGGCGTGGTGGTCGTTCATGGCACTGCATCCATGGAAGAAACAGCATATCTGCTTGAACTTACCGTGGACACGCAGAAACCCGTCGTGCTCACGGGCGCGCAAAGGCGCTTCGAAGACATCGGTGCCGACGGGCCAGTGAACTTTCTGCATGCAGTGCGGTTAGCCGCGACCCCAGCGGCGCGCGGTCGCGGGGTGATGGTGGTTTTCGACGGCTCGGTGCACGGCGCCCGTGATGTACTGAAAATCCACAACCAGTCTCTCAATGGTTTCGGCTCTCGCGACGGCGGCGCCATCGCTTTTGTCACAGCAACCCGTGTCACGTTTCTCGCTTGCCCCGATCGCAGGGCCCACTTTCCGGTGCCACCCAGTGCTCCCAACGTCCAGTTGATCAAGGTGGCCCAAGGCAGTGATGACATTCTCGTCAGAGCGTGCATTGCCTCCAAGGTTGACGGAATTGTCATTGAAGGAGTAGGCGGCGGCGGCGTACCGGACGCAGTATTTCAGGGAATTTGCGACGCGCTCGCGGTCGGCATTGCGGTGGTGGTGGTTGCGCGCTTGCCTCGCGGCGGTGTTATTCCAGACGGAGGCGGGGGCGGTACAGGTGGTGGAGACTACGCACTAAACGGATCGAGCGGCAACTTGATCGCCAGCGGTGCCATACCGGGTGGGTATTTGTCGGGCCTGAAGGCCCGGATACTACTCATGATTGCTCTGGCTTCGACCCGTGATCGCGCTGAACTTGCCCGGATATTCGACCGCGCTTGACGCTTGCATGTAACTTTATCTAGCCATTGAGAAAGGGCTTGTCGATGTTATTCCGCACTGTTCGAACAGTTATGTTGTTGACAACGTTTTTTGCTATGTCAATGGCCATGCCAATTGCACGGGGACAACCGCAACCGGCGCCGCCATTGCGGTTGGTTGTGCCATTTGCCGCAGGCGGTCCAGCGGATACCATAGCGCGCGAGCTCGCACAACGATTGTCGCCGCGGTTAAATCGCAGCGTGATTGTGGAGAATCGACCTGGCGCTGGGGGGGCGATCGGGGCTGTCGCTGTCGCAAAGGCCGCGCCGGATGGCAATACCTTGCTCGCGACAACAAGCGCACTTGTGACGACCCCAGCCCTATCAAGTGATGCCGGATACGATCCAATGAAGGACTTCGTGCCGGTGAGTACCTCGGCGCGAGCCGGATTTGTAGTTCTCGCCAGCGGTCAAAGTCGTATCACCACAATCGCCGAGCTGGTCTCTCAGGCAAAGGCAAGACAACTGAGCTACGGATCCTCAGGCACCGGAACACCGATCCACCTTGCCGCAGAATTGATAAAGCGAACTCTCGGCATTTCCATCGCACATGTTCCCTATAAGGGTTCGGCGAATGCGCTTACCGACTTGATGGGTGGCCATGTGGATATCGCAGTCGATGCTGTGCTCACGGGCTTTCGTGCCGCCGGATCGGGTCAGGCAGTTGCCATCGCCGTCACTACGGAGAAGCGAGTGCCAGCTGCGCCAAACGTGCCAACCATCGCAGAACTAGGCTATCCGGGGTTCGAAGCAAGCGCATGGTATGGATTGTTTGCGCCAACCGGAACTCCTGCCACCATCGTCGCTCGCTTAGCTGAACACACCGCCGCAGTGGTACGCGAACCTGATTTCGTTGCCAAATTGCAGGCGCTCGGGGCCGAGACTTACGTTGTGCAAGGTGAGTCGCTATCCAGACTTGTGCGCAACGAAACAGTCAAGTGGGGCGACGTCATTCGTGGTTCCGGCATCAAAGCAAACTGATCCTGGGGACAACATATGGCGCACGACCATACCGATGAAACGCATCATGCGCACATCCATCACGATCCGGATCAACCACAAGAAGTCGACGAAGCACAGTTGCGTGTGCGTGCTCTGGAAACAATTCTCGTTGAGAAAGGCTACGTCGATCCGGCAACGCTGGATTCGATCATCGACTACTTCGAACACCGCGTAGGGCCGCACGTCGGTGCAAAAGCGGTCGCGCGAGCATGGGTTGACGAAAGCTTTAAACGAGCCTTGCTCGAAGATGGCGCGGCAGCGATCCAGACGCTCAATCTCGTACCGCGCATCGGCGACCACTTAATTGTTGTCGAGAACACTCCAATGCAACACAACATGGTGGTTTGCACACTTTGTTCTTGCTACCCATGGGACGTCCTTGGATTGCCTCCGACCTGGTACAAATCCGCCGCCTATCGGTCGCGCGCCATTATTGATCCGCGCGGAGTCTTGACGGACTTTGGAGTTGCGCTCCCTGAATCGACCGAAATTCGCGTTTGGGATTCGACAGCAGAAACACGCTTCCTCGTTCTGCCGATGCGGCCTGCAAATACCGAATCACTTGGCGAAGACGCATTGGCTGCCTTGGTCACGCGAAACTCCATGATCGGTACCGCTGTGCCTGTTGGGCCCTCAGCATGAACGGCGTACACGACATGGGCGGAATGCAGGGTTTTGGCACGGTTTGTCCCGAAGAAAACGAGCCGGTCTTCCATCATGTATGGGAGGGCCGGATGCTGGCCTTGCAGCGGGCAATGGGTTTCACCGGGGCATGGAACATTGATGCCTCGCGCGCAGCGCAGGAGCAATTACCTCCGGCGGACTACCTTGCGGCGTCGTACTACAAGCGCTGGGCACTTGGAATGACCTTCAACCTGCTTCGAAGCGGCCTAGTAGACCCTATCGAAATTGAGGCCGGTCATGCTATCTCGCCGCCGGCCAAGGTGGCGCGCGTAATGCGCGGGACCGATGTACTTCGAGCGTTCACCAGAGGCAAGTTTTCCCGGGACACAGGCACGAAGCCCAGTTTTTGCGTCGGTGACACCGTTCGCGCGCGCCGGATGAATCCGGATACCCATACGCGGCTCCCGCGCTATGCGCGCGGATGCGTGGGACAGATTGAGGCCGTGCGAGGATGCCATGTACTCCCCGATACCAATTCTCTTGGGACCGGTGAGAACCCGCAGTGGCTCTACACGGTTGTGTTCAGCGGACAAGCCCTGTGGGGTCAGAGCGCGGATCCGACGCTCAAGGTATCAATCGAGGCCTTTGAGCCTTACCTGGAGAGCGCATGACAACGGTAAATCCCAAGCGGGATCAGATTTCACTTAGTCAGCTTATTGTCGAAACCGGCGCCCCCCTGCCCACGTTTCGAGCACCATGGCAGGCGCAAGCCTTCGCCATTGTGGTTGCACTGCGACAGACTGGCCGTCTCAATCCGGTTGAGTGGGCGGATGCACTCGGGCACGAGATTCACAGCGACGGCCCCAAGGGTGGCTCTACTGAAGATCAGTATTTCCTGGATTGGCTGAGAGCCCTTGAATTGGTCGTGATGCGACATGGAATGGCCGACGAATCCAGCCTTGAACGATATCGGCGCGGTTGGGAGCGAGCAATCCAGCGTACACCGCACGGCGCGCCGCTTTCACTTGAACAGCAAGACCTCGAACCGAAATGATTTTCCTCTGGAGTCATCCATGATTTCTTTCCGTTTATTTTTTGGGGGTATCGCGTTGATTCTTGCTGCCCAGGCCACTTATGCGCAGACCTGGCCGAATCGTGCAGTCAGGGTTGTGGTTCCTTACCCAGCGGGTGGCGTTGTCGACGTCATGGCACGAGCCATAAGTGCGCGACTTGCGACCGATCTCGGACAACCGTTTACCGTCGAAGCGAAGCCTGGAGCCAATGCAAATATTGGGACCGAATCTGTGACCAGCGCCCCTGCGGACGGATACACGCTGCTTGTATCCGCACCATTCATCATCAACAACCCATTGATGGAAGCGGGGCTCCGCTGGCAGTCCAAGGATTTAGTCCCTGTTGCGCGTTTCGCGAGCGCTTCCAGCTACTTTGTGGTGCCAGTAAGCTCGACAGCGCGTTCGCTACGAGATTACGTAAGCCTCGCCAAGGCCAAGCCCGGCTTGCAATATGGAGACGTGGGTGCTGGAAGCACTCAAACGATGGCAACGGAGCTTTTCCGGGCAGCTGCAGGCATATCACTTGATCCTGTCTACTACAAGGGTGGCCCACAACTTATGCCAGATTTAATGAACGGCTTGGTATCCATCGCCGTCTCGCCTGCGTCACTGGTAGTGCCGCTGGTCTCTGCAGGAAAACTCAGAGCACTGGCGAACACAAACGAAAAACGCTCGACACAACTTCCAGACGTACCAACAGTGGCTGAAGCAGGCTTTCCAGAGGCTTCCGTAGTGTCCTGGTTCGGATTCCACGCTCCTGCAGGCACTCCCCCGGCGGTGATACAGAGAATTGCCGTCGCGACCCGTAGCGCCGCAAGCCAGCCCGAGGTTCATGCGCGCTTCGCCGCTGCGGGCGGAGACGCTGCTTTCCAAGATCCGGCCGAATTTGAGACTTTTCTACGCACCGAGGCAACGCGCTGGGAGCGAGCGGTAAAGTCAATGAAGAAATAGCGTCCCGATGGATGCCAGGTAGGAGACGGGCACCCCGACGCGCAAATTCACTTACTCTTTGGGCGATGCGCATCTCGCGGGCCTTTACGAAATACAGGCGTCTCACGCGAAAGGTCATTGGCGCGCCCCATTCACCCGGATACCGCCCGACTTCTACCAAGCGCGAGCCTATTCCATAGCACGTCCCCACAGTCTGCATGAGGGTGCTGTGCTTAGCTTTTCATCGAATTCCTAAATTTTCCAACGAAAACCCGGAGAACCAAAGTGCGTATAGGCATCCCAAGAGAGATAAAGAATCATGAGTATCGCGTAGGCCTTACACCTGGCAGCGTGCGCGAGTTGACCAGGGCTGGACACACTGTTTTGGTTCAGGCTGGGGCTGGAGATGCAATCGGTCTCACCGACGAGCAATACATTGCCGCAGGGTCCCAGATAGTCGCAAACGCAGAGAGCATTTTTAGCGATTCGGAAATGATTGTGAAGGTGAAGGAGCCGCAGCCGCAGGAGTGCGCGATGCTGCATAAAGGGCAGATCTTGTACACCTATCTACATCTCGCTCCCGATCCGGACCAAACGGCGGCGCTATTGAAGTCCGGCGCGGTGTGCGTCGCCTACGAGACGGTTACCGGGGAAGGGGGCGCATTACCACTACTGGCGCCAATGAGCGAGGTGGCTGGGCGAATGGCGATACAGGCGGGCGCGGCTCATCTCGAAAAGCCGAAAGGTGGAAGAGGCGTACTGCTCGGAGGCGTTCCAGGAGTACCCGCTGCCAATGTCGTCGTCATTGGCGCCGGAGTTGTCGGCACCAACGCGCTTCAGATGGCGATTGGCCTGGGCGCCAGGGTTACGGTCTTGGACAAGAACGTGAATCGCTTGCGCCAACTCGATCTTGCGTTCGGGAATCGAATCACCACGAGCTACTCGAGTGCGCAGAATTTGGAGGAGGCCGTCGTCGATGCGGACTTGGTTATCGGTGGTGTTCTGATTCCCGGCGCCGCTGCGCCAAAACTCGTCACTCGAGAGATGGTGAAACACATGAAAGCAGGTGCGGTGTTGGTTGACGTAGCCATTGACCAGGGCGGATGCTTTGAGACCTCGCATGCCACCACCCATGCGGATCCAACCTTCATCGTCGACGGAGTCGTGCATTATTGTGTGGCAAATATGCCCGGTGCGGTCGCTCGAACATCGACTTTCGCCTTAAACAACGCAACCATCACCCATGCTTTGGCCCTGGCTAGTAAGGATTGGCGCCAAGCAATGCGAGATGACATCCACTTGCGCAATGGGCTAAATGTAGCGCTGGGCCGGGTCACCCACGAGGCGGTTGCGAGCAGCCTCGGCTATGAATTTGTCAATCCTCTAAATCTGCTTGAGTGAGCACTGCGCAAGTCGTGCTTTTTATTGTGATGGGAAGCCTAAACGAAGCCGTGTCCTGTCCGTTGTCGAGGCCGTGGAAACGAGTATGCGGTCGTTTGCACTGCAGCAGGCGTCGGCTGCGGAGCGCTGAATGGGCTCAGCTATTGGCTGGCTGTTAAGCAAACATTTGAGCAATCTCTCAGTTTCCAGTCAACAGACGGCCGCCCAGCGCGTCGTTATGCTGGCATCACCTTCGCGAGTCACGGGCCACTCATCGCAGTGATGATATGGCCCTGTGCGAAGCTGATGAACGATTTCGATAGGTGTCGCCAGTTTCCAGACTCAAGCCACCGCCTGATAGTAAATATTCTGCGGATGATTCGCCTGCGCAAAGAACAGCCAGCGCTCGGCCAGCAATCCAAGCAGTTGTGAAACTGCAGCCAGCACGAGTATCCAGAGCGCCGGCGCCTTGGTAGCGCCAAACAGCAGCACCGCCGGCAACGCAAACGCCAACCCCAGCGCGATCCATTTGACGTTGCGCACGACCAATGCGCTTTTGCCGTGGAAGAATTCTCGGGTGTTGAAGCTGCCACCAGTCGCCCCTTGCGACATTTGCTTGAGCTTTGCCGTCTTCATGCCGATGGCGCTTTGCGGGGTGGAGAGGGGTTTGAGGTTCTTGTTGCGGGCCAGGCTGGCAAGGCGTGCAACGGCCCCCGCCAGGGTGAGGGTGAGCGCCCCGGCGATGGCGCGGTCCGATTCATTGGCGCCGTACAGCCCTTCCCAATACGCGGCGAACAGGGTCGCGCCGGACATCCAGCCCAGCAAGGTGAAGTTGAGCAGGGTGAGCCAGTGCGCCCATTCCCGCAAAAAGCGGATGCAGGCGTAGATCATGCCGGTGCAAAACCACAGCGCGAAGCACAGCAGCACGCCAGCGGCGCCTACCCAAAGCGTGGTTTTCTCGCCGAGGGCTTGCCAGCCATAGAGCTGCGCGAGGGACCACAAGGCGACGACGCCGATCGTCAGCGGCAGCACAATCACTTCACGCGAGAGCCACGAGGTGCGCCACATGGCCATGGCGCGCCAGGCGCGCATCGGGTGGCCGAGGTGGAAAAATGAACACGCCAGGCCAATGCACATGAGCACGACACTGGCTGCGCCACCAATCGCCAGGGCGAAAGGGTCGGCGCCGGCAGCATCCGCCCGCACCAGCATGAGGAAGAAGCCCTGGCCCATGCCGGCCAGCACGGTGAAGAAGATGACAGACCAAGCAGGATGCATGGTTCAGAACTCCTGCGCTTCGCGGATGAGCCGCGGCAGATATTGGTTGGCGGGCTGGGTTTCCCACTCGGGCATGAGTGAATAGCCGCCGCGTTCGCGGATGGCTTTGGAGACTTCCGACTCGGGGTCCTTCACATCACCAAACAAGCGCGCACCGGTGGGGCAGGCCATCACGCAGGCGGGCTTGCGCTCTTCGGGCGCGAGCTTTTCGTTGTAGATGCGGTCAACGCACAGGGTGCATTTGGTCATGACCTGGCGCTCTTCATCCAGCTCGCGGGCGCCGTAGGGGCAGGCCCAGGCGCAGTATTTGCACCCGATGCATTTGTCGTAATCGACCAGCACGATGCCGTCTTCCTTGCGCTTGTACGAAGCGCCGGTGGGGCACACCGGCACGCAAGGCGGGTCTTCGCAGTGCAGGCAGCTCTTGGGGAAGTGCACGGTTTCGGTGGCGGGGTATTCGCCAGCTTCCCAGGTTTGCACGCGGTTGAAGAAGGTGCCGCTGGGGTTGGCGCCGTAGGCGTTCAGATCCGCCAGCGGGCCGGCCGAGCCGGAGGTGTTCCATTGCTTGCAGCTGGTCACGCAGGCGTGGCAGCCGACGCAGACGTTGAGGTCAATGACCAGCGCGAGCTGCTTTGCCAGCGTTTCCTCGTTGGCGCCTTTGGAGGTTCCCAGAGGAGCGTTTTGTGGAGAATGGCTCTGGGAGCCATTCTTGGCCTGATTGTTCATGACGGCGCTCATTTTTTTGCTCCGGCGAAATAGGCGAGCACTTCGCGTGCCTTCCCTCGTACTCCGGGAACTGGTGGCGTGGCGGCGATTTGGGGAAAGGTTTCGTGGGCTTCGTCCGGCTCGGCCGGGCGAATGCGCACGCGCACGTCGTACCAGCCGGCCTGGCCGGTGATCGGGTCGGAGTTGCTGATGCTGCGGCTCACGCCGCCCTCCTTCATGGTCAGCTCTTCGCTGATCAGGTGGTTGAGCAGGAAGCCCTTGCGCGCTTCATCCGCCCCCGGCTCCAGTTGCCATGCGCCATTGGCCTTGCCAATCGCATTCCAGGTCCACACGGTGCCGATTTCCACGGCCTCGCTGTGGCGCACGATGCAGCGCGCCTTGCCCCACTGGCTCTCGACCCAGGCCCAGCCGCCATCGGCAATGCCGGCGGCGTTGGCGGTGATCGGGTTCACCTGCAGGGTGTTGTAGCTGTGAATCTGGCGCAGCCAGGCGTTTTGCGAATCCCACGAGTGGTACATCGCCATCGGCCGCTGGGTGATGGCGTTGAGCGGGTAGGCGGCCTTGTCGGTGGCGTTATCTTCGAGCGGCGCGTACCAGAAGGGCAGCGGATCGAAGTAGGTGTTGATGCGCTCACGCAAGTGCTCGGGCGGCTGGCGGCCTTGCGTCTTGCCTTGCGCAGCGAGGCGGAAGCTCTGCAGTGTGTCCGAATACAGCACCAGTTGCACCGGGTCGTTGCGCTGGCGCCAGCCTTTGTCCTTGGCGAAATCGAGATACGCGCGGTTCCAGTTGCGCATGTAGTTCGAGGTTTCAGGCATGTGGTACTGGAACACGCAGTTGTTCTTTTCGTACATCTCCCACTGCTTGGGGTTGGGTGCACCGCGCAGATGCTCGGTGCCGTCCTTGCCGCGCCAGCCAAGCAGGAAACCGATGCCGGGTTGCGCTTCAAAGTTGGTGATGAAGTCCGGGTAGCCGGTGAACTTGCGGCCGCCTTCGGCGGTAGTGAAGGCGGGGAATTTGAGGCGCCCGGCCAGCTCGATCAGCACTTCCTGGAAGGGCTTGCATTCGCCCAAAGGCTTGACTACCGGGATGCGAACCGAATCGACCGGGCCATCGAATTCGGAAATCGGCCGGTCGAGCATGCTCATTACATCGTGCCGCTCAAGATAAGTCGTGTCCGGCAATACGAGGTCGGCAAAGGCCACCATTTCGCTCTGGAAGGCATCGCACACTACGAGAAAGGGGATCTGATACTCGCCATCCTCGTGCTTGCGGTTGAGCATTTCGCGCACGGCCATGGTGTTCATGGTCGAGTTCCAGGCCATGTTGGCCATGAAGATCATCAGCGTGTCGAGGCGATACGGGTCGCCCTTGACGGCATTGGTGATGACGTTGTGCATCATGCCGTGCGCCGAGAGAGGGTGCTCCCACGAAAAGGCGTGGTCGATGCGGATCGGCGAGCCATCCGGGTTGATGGCCAGCTCGTCCGGCCCGGCCGGAAAGCCCAGCGGCGCGGCATTCAGCGGCGTATTCGGCTTGATCATCGCCGGGTCGTTAAACGCGCGGTAGTTGGGCACGATGTGGCGCGGGTACGGCGCCTTGTGTCGGAAGCCGCCCGGGCGGTCGATGGTGCCGAGCAGGCTCATCAAAATGGCGAGGGCCCGCACCGTTTGAAAACCGTTGGAGTGCGCTGCCAGGCCGCGCATGGCGTGGAAGGCGACGGGACGGCCTTGCGTGGTTTTGTGTTCCTTGCCCCAGGCGTCCGTCCACGGAATCGGCAGCTCAAAGGCCTG
>CANJDH010000086.1 GCA_947473125.1 Burkholderiales bacterium | reverse complement strand
CTCTCTACACTTTTCTACAGATGTTGTCGCTCTCAACTTTCGAGAAATTCGAGCTTTCATGCGCCTTTGCGCCCGATCCTCGTACAAGCATTTCACCTGATCCCGCTAACCAATTGAATCTGTTCGACAATTAACCGGACGCCACTGGGGGCGCATATATCATGAACCTTGCAGATCACATAGAAGTTAACCCGCAGATCACGCTTGGCAAGCCGGTCATCCGAGGAACTCGGATTCCGGTTGAGCTTGTGCTGCGCAAGCTCTCCGAAGGCGCGACCGAACAGACTCTCGTTGAAGCCTATCCGCAACTCACGCCTGCCGGAATCCAGGCAGCCCTGGCCTATGCTGCCGAAGCACTCTCGCTCGACCACTCCGAGACGCGCTTCCGTCTGCGCGCCAAACGTGGGCACGGGAAAGCTGCACAGGGGCTTGCGTCGCTCAAGAAGGCTGCGTCCTAGAAAATGAGATGGCGAGCAATTCCGATGATTTTTCCAGGCTGGGAGTGATATGACAGACGAGAGAATCAAGGCCGCCGTTTCCCACAACGCACGGGAAATTGAAGAGTTTCGCGCTGACCGCGAACTCGCCGCCGAGTATTTCAAAGCCGCGATTGAGGCGTTGAGCAGCCCGGCAGACCGAGCCGCAGGATTGGCGGCCTTGGGCACGCTCACTAAATTGATCGCGAAAGAAAGCGACGTAAAACCACTGACGGATATCGATCAGGCATGGATTGCGCTCGCACAACGCCGCGTGGACGAAATTCGCGCGGGAACGGCACAAACTTTCGAGGCGCAGCAAGTACTCGATGACGCACGTCAGATGCTGCGCAGCATCGGCCATGCAGGCAAAGAGCCAGATGCCAGCCAAGACTGAGGCAATCGCACTCTCGCCCACCCACAAGCGCCGACTGGCGCGGCTCGCGCGCGACGCCGGTTGCGCGCCGCAAGACCTGCTCGACGACGTGCTCAAGTTCGGTTTCGATTTTGTCGAGCGGGACGTCCGCGAAACCAGCAGGGGCATCGCCGAGATCGAAGCCGGCAAGGGCATACCGCACGATCAGGTCATGTTCGAGGCCGGCGCGATCATCGAACGCCGGGCCCAAAAAGCTGTGATTAAGCTAGCCTAAGAGCCGCTCCCACCAACGCCCCTGGCCGATGCCAGCCTGAAACCCGCCCCCACCAATCCTCTCCAGCCACCACCCCTGCAAGTTTTCACACCACCCCAAGCGCAAGAACCATCAAATGCGCTTAAATCAGCGTTGCTAAAGTCCGCTCCACCTCAACGGAGCCGCACCGCCTGACGCCTCGCATGACGCCCCGCACGTCTCCCTTCGGCCGCGCCCTCTGGCACATCGAAACGCACTTCAAAGAAGAGCTCACGCAGGGCGGCGTGGCGCAGATGGCCGGGGTATCGCGCCTTCACCTCACCCGCGTATTCGGCCTCGGTGCCGGCATGCCGCTGGTGATGTATTTGCGCGGCCGGCGCCTCACCGCGCAGTTGACTTCGGGCACGCGCATTGGCAAAGGGCGCACCCGACATCCTGACGCTGGCGCTAAGGGCCGGCTACGGCTCCCCGCATGGTCAATGAGGGCATTCACCCGCGCCGCTTCACAGCCAGACGGCGGACCACTTCGGCCTCACCCCCGAAGCCGTCCGCGCGCAGGGCCATGTGCAACACCTCAATCTCGTGGAGCCGATCAGAATGGACGAAACCCAGTTGACCACCTTGGAGCCCCCGCGCTTCGAAGACGGCCGCGCCCTGCTGCTGGCGGGCCTGCCTTCAACAAAAAAAACGACGCTATGGCGTTGAAGCGAGCGCGGCGATCCCCTCGCAATGGCAGCGCTTCGCGCCGCCGCATTGCTCAAGCGGGGCCACGTGCCCGGCCAGATCGGCCGCGTCGCCTACGGCGTGCTCTACAACAGCGACGACGCCGGCAACGCCGACTACATGACAGGAGTGGAAGTGGCGGACTTCTCCAACGTACCGGCCGCATTCACCCGCCTGCGCGTCGCCGCGCAACGCTACGCCGTGTTCACCCACCGCCAGCACATCTCCGAAATTCGCCGCACCTGGTACACGATCTGGAACAAGTGGCTGCCGGAGTCAGGAATCGAAGCGCTCGACGCGCCGGACTTCGAGCGCCGCTTTGGTCAATGCGGCGAAGAGTTTGACGGGCGGACGGGGTTGGGTGGGGTGGAGATTTGGGTGCCGGTGAAGTCGTGAGTTAGCCAAACACTCCCGTCCTCACCACTTGCTCCCAATTAGGGAGCGTGCTACGATACTTCATGCGCGTCATCGCCCTTTCCACACTGCGCGAATTCTGGCGCAGGCATCCGCCGGCTCAAGTGCCGCTTGAGAGTTGGTACGCCGAAGCCAGCCGCGCAACCTGGAAAAGCCCTGCCGAGGTCAAGCTGGCGCATCGCAACGCCAGCTTTCTGCCAGGAGACCGCGTGGTTTTCAACATCAAGGGCAATGACTATCGCCTGATCGTGGCGATGCGTTACCGCAGTCAGATCATGTATGTCCGCTTTATCGGCACGCATCGCGAGTACGACAAAGTCGATGCAACAACCGTGTGAGGAACGAACATGGAACTCAAACCGATCCGCAACAAAAAGGAACACCAGGCGGCGCTCAAGCAGATTGAAGCGCTCTGGAACGCAAAAGACGGCACGCCCGACTCAGACCGCCTGGAAGTACTCGCCTTGCTGGTCGAGCGCTACGAGCAGGAACACTTCCCGATCCCCGACCCCGACCCGATCGACTTCCTGCACTACGTGATGGAGTCGCGTGGCCTGGTGCGCAAAGACCTTGAGCCCTTCATCGGCTCACGAGCCCGCGTGGCCGAAGTGCTCAACCGTGTGCGGCCACTGTCGCTGGAAATGATTCGCAGCCTTGCCGAAGGATTGAAGCTTCCGGCGGATGTGTTGGTGCAGCGGTACAAACTGGCCGCCTAAGAACCGCTCCCACCAACGCCCCCGGCCAATGTCAGCCTGAAACCCGCCCCCACCAAGCCTCTTCAGCCACCGCCCTGACGGTTTTCACACCACCCCAAGCGCAAGAACCATCAAATGCGCTTAAATCAGCGTTGCTAAAGTCCGCTCCACCTCAACGGAGCCGCACCGCCTGACGCCCCGCATCACACCCTTCGGCCGCTCCCTCTGGCACATCGAAACGCACTTCAACGAAGAGCTCGCGCTCGAAGGCGTGGCGCAGATTGCCGGGGTATCGCGCTTTCATCTCACCCGCGTGTTCGGCCTCGGTGCCGGCATGCCACTGGTGAAGTATTTGCGCGGCCGGCGCCTAACCGAAGCGGCACGCGCGCTGGCCGGCGGCGCCCCCAACAAACCATCCGATGGGATTGTTGATGTTCGTGACTTTGGAACAATCGGAGTAGTGGCATTTGCGCGAGGCTGCCCATTCTCGGCAATGCAAACCGGAAAGCTACAAATCAGTGGTCATCGGGTACAGGTGCCCGATGCGGCCTTACGCCAATCATCGTCTTGGTCTTGAGTTCGATTAGCACCAGAAACCCTTGTCCCCCAAGGCTCTTAGGCCAATTCCCCTGCTGCACTGCGGTAAACTCTTGACTTGAATCAAGCGCGCAACTCCGCCCCACCGGAGCCGCACCCGGCCCCACCCATGACAGACCTGTCGCACCCGCCTTACGAGGCGTTGCCCGATGTTGCGTTGCCTGCTGAGCCGCTCGCGGCGTCTCCCGACGCGCCCCCTCGGCTGCGCGAGATTCCCTATAACTACACCTCGTTCTCCGATCGCGAGATCGTGATTCGGCTGCTGGGCGAGGAGGTGTGGGGGCTGCTCTCGCATCTGCGTGGCGAGCGGCGCACCGGGCGCTCGGCGCGCATGTTGTATGAGGTTCTGGGCGATATCTGGGTGGTGCAGCGCAACCCGTATCTGCAGGATGACCTGCTCGATAACCCGAAGCGTCGGGCCATGCTGGTTGATGCCTTGCACCATCGGCTGACGGACATGGAGCAGCGGCGCCGCAATTACCAGAAGGATGGCCTGGAAGTGGCCAAGGCCGGGGGCGAGGTGGAGAAGCTGATCGCTGCGGCCAAGAAGGCCGTGGCCGATTTCGATGCCGAGTTTGACGAGATGGCGCGCTTGCGCAAGGCGTGCATGAAGCGCCTTTCGCGCGTGACCCGCAAGGACAATATTGCCTTCGACGGCATGGCGCGCGTGTCGCACGTGACGGACGCAACCGACTGGCGCGTCGAATACCCGTTTGTGGTGGTGAACCCGGATACCGAGGAAGAGTGTGCCGAGCTGGTGCGCGAGCTCATTGATCTCAAGCTAACGATCATTCCGCGCGGGGGTGGCACGGGTTACACCGGCGGTGCGGTGCCGCTGACCAAGTGGTCTGCGGTGATCAATACCGAGAAGCTTGATGCTTTGGGCAAGGTGCAGACGATTCGATTGCCGGGCGTGGACAAAGATTACGCGGTGATCGAGTGCGGCGCCGGCGTGGTGACGCGCCGCGTGATGGACGCAGCCGAAGCCGAGGGCCTGGTGTTTGCCGTGGACCCGACATCCGCCGATGCGTCGTGCATTGGCGGCAACGTGGCCATGAACGCGGGCGGCAAGAAGGCCGTGCTGTGGGGCACGGCCATCGACAACCTGGCCTCGTGGCGCATGGTCGATACCAACGGTTTTTTCATGGAGATCACGCGGCTCGACCACAACCTGGGCAAGATTCACGACGCCGCCGTGGCGCGCTTTGCGGTGCAAAAGTTCAAGAAAGACGGCAAGACGCCGCATGGCGAGCCGGAGATTCTGGCGATTGAAGGCCGCAGCTTCCGCAAGGCGGGGCTGGGCAAGGATGTGACTGACAAGTTCCTCAGTGGCCTGCCGGGCATCCAGAAGGAAGGTTGCGACGGCATCATCACGTCGGCGCGGTTCATCCTGCATCGCATGCCGAAGTTCACGCGCACGGTGTGCCTGGAGTTTTTTGGCCAGGTGCGTGATTCGGTGCCGGCGATTGTGGAGGTGAAGGATTACCTCGATTCCGAAACGCGCAAGGGTGGTGCCGTTCTGGCCGGCCTGGAGCATCTGGACGAGCGTTATCTGAAGGCCGTGGGTTACGCGACCAAATCGCGCCGCGGCATGCTGCCCAAGATGGTGCTGGTCGGCGACATCACCGGTGACGATGACAACGCCGTCGCCAAGGCCACCAGCGAAGTGGTGCGCATCTGCAACGCGCGTGGTGCCGAGGGCTTTGTGGCGATCTCTGCCGAGACGCGCAAGAAGTTCTGGCTCGACCGCGCCCGCACGGCGGCGATTGCGAAGCACACCAACGCGTTCAAGATCAACGAAGACGTGGTGATTCCGCTCGACAAGCTGGGCGAATATTCGGACGGGATCGAGCGCATCAACATCGAGCTCTCGATTGCGAACAAGCTGAAGTTGATCGACGCGCTGGCGGCGTTCTTGCGCCAGCCGGTGCTGCCGGTGAACCCGGATGACGACTCGCTCTCCAAGGACGAACTGGTGGGCGATCGCGTCACCGAAGCATTGGCATTGCTGGTGCTGGTGAAGGTGCGCTGGCAATCCGTGCTGGCGTCACTCGACGACACGGTGGCGGCCAAGGCCACGATGCTGTGCGGGCTGGGCGCAGGTGGGAAAAATGCGGCCGATGCCATGACCATGCCGCCCGAGCAGACAATTTTTGCGATGGTGCAAAACCACACCATCCGCATTTCGTGGAAAGAGGAATTGCGCGCGCCGCTCGAAGAACTGTTTGGCGGCGCCGCCTACCTGCCGATCTTCAAGGCGATTGAAGGCGTGCACAAGGAAGTGCTGTCGGGCCGCGCCTGGGTGGCGCTGCACATGCACGCCGGCGACGGCAATGTGCATACCAACATCCCGGTCAACTCCGACAACTACGAGATGCTGCAGGAGGCGAACACCGCCGTGGCGCGCATCATGAAGCTGGCGCGCTCACTCGGTGGCGTGATCTCGGGCGAGCACGGTATCGGCATCACCAAGCTTGAATACTTGGAAGAATCCGAGATCGCCGCGTTTCGCGGCTACAAGGACAAGGTAGACCCGGACGGGCGCTTCAACAAGGGCAAGCTGATGGCGGGCGGCGACATGCATCGCGCATATACGCCTTCGTTCAACCTGCTCGGCACCGAATCACTGATTCTCGAGCAATCCGAAATCGGCTCGATTGCCGATTCAGTGAAGGACTGCTTGCGCTGCGGCAAGTGCAAGCCGGTGTGCGCCACCCACGTGCCGCGCGCCAACCTGCTTTACAGCCCGCGCAACAAGATTCTCGCCACTTCGCTGCTGATCGAAGCCTTCCTTTACGAAGAGCAGACGCGGCGCGGCATATCGGTAAAGCACTTCGACGAGTTCTCCGACATTGCCGAGCACTGCACCGTGTGCCACAAGTGCGAAACCCCGTGCCCGGTGGACATCGACTTCGGCGACGTGTCGATCAACATGCGCAACATGCTGCGCAAGCTAGGACAGAAGAAATTCAACCCCGGCACGGCGATGACGATGGCGTACCTCAACGCCACCAGCCCGGCCAAGATCAAGTTCATCAAGCTGTTTTTGATCGACATCGGCTTCAAGGTGCAGCGCTTTGCCTTTGGTCTCGCGCGCGGCACGCGGCTGGCGCGCATCCAGACACGGCGGCCGCCGGCCACAGTGGGCAAGGCGCCGATCAAGGAACAGATCATTCACTTCATCAACAAGCCGATGCCCAAGGGCCTGCCCAAGAAGACGGCGCGCGCCTTGCTGGGGGTGGAAGACGAATCGATCGTGCCGATCATCCGCAACCCGAAGATTGCGCAGGATGATCAGGAAGCGGTGTTCTACTTCCCCGGCTGCGGCTCGGAGCGGCTGTTCTCGCAAGTCGGCCTCGCCACCCAGGCGATGCTGTATCACGTGGGGGCGCAGACGGTGCTACCGCCGGGGTATCTGTGCTGCGGCTACCCGCAAACCGCCAGCGGCAACCACGACAAGGGCCAGGAAATCACCACCAACAACCGGGTGCTGTTCCACCGGCTGGCCAATACGCTCAACTACCTGGACATCAAGACGGTGATCGTGTCGTGCGGCACCTGCATGGACCAGCTGCAGAAATACGAATTCGAGAAAATCTTCCCCGGCTGCCGGCTGCTTGACATCCACGAATACCTGCTTGAAAAGGGCGTCAAGCTCGACGGCCTGAACGGCACGCGCTACATGTACCACGACCCCTGCCACACGCCGATGAAGACCTACAAGCCGACCGAGGTGGTTGAGAAGCTGATGGGCCAGAAGGTGGCGTTGAACGAGCGCTGCTGCGGCGAATCGGGCACGCTGGCCGTGACAAGGCCGGATGTATCGACCCAGGTGCGCTACCGCAAGGAAGAAGAAATGCGCAAGGGCGAAGAAAAGGTGCGCGCCGACGGTTTCAAGGGCGAGGTCAAGATCCTCACCTCGTGCCCGTCATGCTTGCAGGGCCTGTCGCGGTTTCGCACCGATGTGGATGTGGACGCCGATTACATCGTCGTCGAGATCGCCAAGGCGACGCTGGGCGAGAACTGGCTGCCCGAGTATGTGGCGCGCGCCAACGGCGGCGGCATCGAGCGGGTGTTGCTCTAAAGAAAAAGCGGGCCGCTGTTCCACTGCAGCGGTGGCCCAGTGGGCGCGCTCCTCCCGACCGGCGCTCGTCGCATGCCGCCGGCATGGCGAGAGGCTTGCTCTGACCCGGGGTTGATTGGGGTAGCATTCACGTTTTCGTGCGGTGCGTCCCGTCCCTCGGGCTGCCGTCAACCCGTTCCTGAAATGACCATCCAATTCGACCTGCCCGCCCCTGACGCTGCCGCAAAACCGGCATTCTCGACGGCCAAGGAATGCATCGACTGGCTCGACGCCCTGCCGCTGACCAACTCGGCCACCGCGCAGATGCAGCTGCACAGCCAGCTTGATGCGATTGTGCGCGGCGGCATCAAACCGGCCGTGTTATTCGAGATCCTCGAAGCAATGCGCGAGCCGTTTGGCTTTGTACAGGCCGAGATGGCAAAAAAATTCGTGCATCGCGCGCTGCCGCTGGCCGAACTGGAACTGGCGGCGCGCAACAACAGCCTGGCCGCCTGGAAATCGTACGGCACGGCCTGCCAGGTGTGCATGCAGTCCCTGCTCGACGGCGCGCGCGACCTCAAGGCTTCGGCGGCCACGGTGTGCCACCGCGCGCTCGATGCCCACGCGCGCATGATGATCGACGAGGCGCGCACCAACTCGGAAGCCTCGGAGGCCGACTGGGCCATGTTGCACAAGCTGTATCGCGCAGCTGAAACGCTGGGCGTCGAGGCCGAGAAGGTCAAGGACCCGCTGTCGCGCGAATCACCGGTCACTCACTGCATGGCGGTGTACGGCCAGCCGGTGCTGGTGACGCTGGGCTCGTACAACGAGTGGACCGCGCGCCAGTCGCAAATGATCCTGCGCTGGCTGGAGCGCTGGTCGACCAAGATCACGATCAGCGCCACGCCGCCGACGAGCCCGGTGAAGCCGCCGGTGCTGACCGACCTTGATATGCTGCGCGGCGGTTTTCGCCCGCTGGAAGGCGCCCCGGCAGGCGGCGCCGGGGTGCGCTACCTCGACATCGGCGAACTCTCCCTGTCGATCAAGAACCGCGTGATCCTTCTGCGCAAGGGCGAGACCCCGGTCAACCTCGGGCTCGGCGACGACTGCGTCATGCCCGCGTGCGAGCAGCAGCTCATCAACCTTTACCAGCACTGGTGCGACGGCCGCGTCGACCGCAACCAGGTGCGGCGCCCGGCGAGCGGCAATGCGCTGGTGGCGGTGGGCCTGGAGGTGATGCATTACTACTTGAGCGGCAAGCCGTTCAAGCAGCCCGGCGAAGTCAAGGAATTGACCAGCAAGCAGCGCCAGGAGATCGCCACGTTCGGGCGCATCGCCACGCGCGACGAAGACGAATACAGCCAGATCCACGGCTATGCAATGGAGCAGTGGGCGCTGCGCGATGAAAGTCTGGCGGGCATGCGCCTGGTGCGCGCCAAGAACGTGCGCGGCCAGCGCATTAGTGCCGGCACGATCCTCGCGGCACGGCCCGACGGCGCCAAGGGCTTCATGCTCGGCAGCGTGCGCTGGGTGCAGTGGCTCACGGATGATTCGATCATGGCCGGGGTGCGCGCGATACCGGGTACGCCGATGCCGGTGGGCCTGCGCCAGACCGGCATCAACGCCACCAAGGAAAAATACCAGCAGGGCTTCCTGGTGCCGGCGGTGGATACGCTCAAGACGCCCGACTCGGTATTGATGCCGGCAGGCTGGTTCAAGGCCGGCAAGGTGATCGAAGTGCATTCCGACAAGCCGTGGAGGATTACACTGGTCGACGTCATCGAGCGCAGCGGCGAATTCGAGCGCTGCACCTACGGCGGTGCGGTGTAATGGGCTCCCGGTCGAGTCCGTCGAATGAACCGGTTCAACCGGTCGCGAGTGCACAGCGTCTCGCATCAACCCGCTTCGGGCGGAGCCTTGGGTGCAATAAACAATAGAGGGAGTAGGTCATGGGTCTCAAAGACATGCTGTTCGGCAAGAAGGAAGATGCCAACAAGATTGCCTACCGCGACGAAGTCAAGAAGGCGGTGTCCGACGGCAAGCTTACCGCCGACAAGGTGGCGCGCCTCGAAAAACTCAAGAACGAACTTGACGTCACCGCCGCCTCGCAGGACTTCACCATGGTGCGCCGCGAGCAATACCAGACGGCCGCCGACGCGATGATGGCGAGCGGCAAGCTCTCCGAGGCCGAAGAGAAGGAGTTGCAGCGGATCCAGGCATTCCTCGGGCTCAAGGACCAGCAGATCGCCCAGACCAAGGTCGAGCTCGGGCGCTTGCGCATCCTCACCGAGATGCGCGCCGGCAAGTTCCCGGAGATCTCCGCGCAAAACGTCGTGATGCGCGGGCTCAAGCTGGCCGAAGGCGAAACCGCGCATTGGGCCGAGATCGCGATTGCCCTGGAAGGCGAAGACCCGGGCGGCAGCGCCGGCGTCGGCCTCAAGTTGCCGCCCAAAGTGGCGTACCAGCCGGGTAGCGCCGCGGCGTATACCCTGCCGCTCAAGGGTGCCACGCCGATGGCCGAGGGGCACCTGATCCTCACCAGCCTGCGCATCATCATGAAGGGCGCCGACAAGACCAGCGCGTTCACCTACGACAAGCCCGAGGAAATCAACCTCTACAAGGACGGCATCCGCCTGCGCATGGGCAAAGGGCGTGCGGTGCTGTTCAAGTTTCGCAGCCTGGAAAGCTACGACTTCATCGGCCTGCTGGTGGCGAAGGGTCTCAATCCGAAGTTGTTCGGCCCGGGCGGCGACGCCACCCAGTCGCTCGATTTCAGCTGAACCCGATGTTCTCGCAAAAGCCGCCCGATGGGCGGCTTTTTTGTTTTGCGCGCCCCGTTTTGAGCAGATGTAAGGGGCTGCAACAGTTTTGCGTGACTTAAGTCACGACGATTACAAATCTTTTCGTTTGGCGCCTTGCCTGACGGCGGCCCCGGGATTAGCATGCCATCGTCATAACAACGAGAGGTCTGCGCGCCGCGCAACCGTCACGTTCCGGAGGTGTCCCATGCTACACAGTGAATTCATGCTCAGCCAACGGCCCCACGTCGCCAATGCGCGCGCCGCCAAGGACTGGATCAAGGAACTGCCGCTGACCGATGCGCGCGCCGCGCATCATGCGATCGAAACCCTGATCGCCGAATTCGATGAAAACGGCCTGCCCGCGCGCGACCGGCTCGAGATTCTCGAGACGGTGCGCCCGCACCGCATCGAGATCGACGCCCAGTACGCGCAACGCTACGCCGGCAAGGCACTGCCGCTCGGCGATGCGGAACGCAACGCCTACGCCCACGCCAGCTCGCTGTGGCAAAAACTCGAGGACGCCTACTGGTACTGTGCGCGCGCAGCGGCCGCCGGTGAACCCGATTTGCGCCCGCACCTGACCCTGTGCCTGACGCGCGCCGCCGACCTCGCCTGCGAGCGCATCAAGGGCGCGTTGCGCGCCGGCCAGGCGCTCGACGGAACGATCCAGGCGTCGGTGGCGCGCTACGCGACCTTTGCGCGCGAGCAGAACGTTCTCGCCAGCCCGGCGCCGGACAGCGAACACCCGCGGCGCATTGTCAGCGTGGCATCGGTGCAAAACCGCGCCCTGCTGCTGGCCCTGACCGGCGGCACCGTGGCCGGCCGCGAACGCGAATCCGCATTTGAACTCGCGACGCTCTGGGAGACCAAGGTGCTGGTCACCTGGCTGCCCTCGGGCCTGACCCGTGCGTTGACGCGCGCCGACCTGCCGCCGTCGAAGGAGCCGGCGAAGCAGCGCATCCGCATCCTGCACAGCGGCGGACAGATCTATTTCCTGGACGTCACGGCGCTGTCGCGCAGCCTGCGCAAGCGCGTGCACCTGCTGGGCCTGGGGCAAGGCATCGACGAGATGGGCCTGCCGGCGTCGTTTCCGCGCACCGGCGCCGCCAAGCTGCTGACACGCCTGCACGGCGCCTGGTGCGAGGAGGAATACGGACGGCGCCATCCGCGCGCCGCGCCCACCGCAGCACCCGGCGTCACGCACAATGTCTCGGTAGCCCCGGCCACCGACAACTTTGACGCGATGTACTGCATGCTCGGCGGCGAGCCCTTCATGGTGAACGACGAGAGCGATATCACCAGCCGGCGCCGTTTCGACGAGATGTTCGTGTTCCAGGGCGCGGGCCATGCGCGGCGCGACAAATACATCCGCGAGGCGCAACGGCTGGTCGAGCAGTGGCGCATCGTCGACCAGAGTGCGGCGGGGGCGCGCCTGGCGCGCAGCGCCCGCGGCACGCGCTACAAGCCGGGCAACCTGGTCGCGTTTCGCGGCACCGCGCGCGGTTTCGACACCACCGGGCAACTGGGCGAAGTGCGCTGGTGCACGGAAAATGCCGCGGGCGGCGGCGCGCGGGGCGCCACCACGCTCGAAGCGGGCATCGAAGTGCTGGCGCACGCGCCGGTATGCGTGGCGATTCGCCTGACCGGCATCAACGTCGTCGGGGCGCGCAACTGGACCGCGGCGTTTCGCACCGAAAGCGGGGCCGGCGCGCATCTGCTGGTCACGCCGTCGGGCTGGTACAAGCCGGGCCGCGTGATCGAACTGCGCGACGGCACGCAGGTCTCGCGCTGGCTGCTCGGCCCGCTCAAGCGGCGCGGCGTGGATTTTGAACTGATCGAAGCCTCGCAAACCGCCTGAGGATTGACACGCGCAGGGGCAACCGGGCGTACCCGCGGGGTACAATCCTGTGCACTATGGCAGGCCTCACCAAAGACTCCCCGCTCCCGACCGAAATCCTGCTGCATCAGCAGAGCCGCCGCCTGGAAATGGCTTTTTCCGACGGCAAACGCTTTACCTTCCCGTTCGAATTCCTGCGCGTAATGAGCCCGTCGGCCGAAGTGCGCGGCCACGGCCCCGGGCAGGAGACCCTGCAAACCGGCAAGCGCGACGTCGAGGTCAGCACTCTCGAGCCGGTTGGCAATTACGCCCTGCAACCGACATTTTCAGACGGCCACTCCACCGGCATCTACTCGTGGGATTACTTCCACGACATCGGCGAAAACCAGGATGCGCTGTGGGCCGACTACCTCAAGCGCCTTGACGCGGCAGGTGCTTCGCGCGATGCCACGCCTGCCCTGGCAAGCTCTACCCCCGCCAAACCTGCACTTGCAGCGCACAAGGCGGTGGTCCCGAATGCCGCACCGCTGGGTACCAAGCACACCCTGTAAAGCGGTCGCCCCTGAATGCGAAGCGTGAGCGCCCATGAGTGACACCCACTTCGGCTACCAGACCGTCAAGGAAGAAGACAAGGCGGCGAAGGTGCGCGAGGTGTTTGCATCGGTCGCGCAGAAGTACGACGTGATGAACGACCTGATGTCGCTCGGCATGCACCGCGCCTGGAAGGCGTTCGCCATCGCGCAGTCGGGGGTGCGCCCGGGGCAGCGCGTGCTCGACGTGGCCGGCGGCACCGGCGACCTAGCACTGGCCTTTGCCAAACGCGTCGGCCTGGGGGACGCCGAAGGCGGCACGCCCCGAGGCCAGGTGGTGCTCACCGACATCAACGGCGCGATGCTCGGCGTCGGCCGCGACCGGCTGGCCGACAAGGGCGTGTCGGCACCGGCGGTGCAATGCGACGCCGAGAAACTGCCGTTCCCGAACGATTATTTCGACCTCGTCACGGTGGCTTTCGGCTTGCGCAACATGACCCACAAGGATGCGGCACTGGCCGAAATGCGCCGCGTCATCAAACCCGGCGGGCGCCTCCTGGTGCTCGAATTTTCCAAGGTGTGGGCGCCCCTCAAGGGGCCCTACGACCTGTACTCGTTCAATGTCTTGCCGTGGCTCGGCAAGCAGGTGGCTGCCGACGATGCCAGCTATCGCTACCTTGCCGAATCGATCCGCATGCACCCCGACCAGGACACCCTGAAGGGCATGATGGAAGCGGCCGGCTTTGATCGTGTCGATTACTTCAACCTCGCCGCGGGTGTGGTGGCGTTGCACCGCGGCTTCAAGTACTGAACATGGGATTGGGCATGGAAAGCGAAGATCGGGCCGCAGGCGACGTGCGGGTCGCGCCGCAGCGCAGCGATGTGGCATTACCGGCCAGTGCGGCCGGACATCGGTCGATGCGGCTCGCCGCACTGCTGGCCGCATCGCTGGTGACGGCATGCGGTTCGCTCAATCCGTTTGGCGGCAACCGCGAGCCGGCACCGCAGCGCACACCGCCCGCGTCGACCTCGCCGATTCCGCAGCCGCAGGTGTCACGCGCGCCTGCGCCCGTACCCCCGCCGGTGGTGCAGCGCCGTGGCGGCGGCTACTACCAGGATGACGGCCCCGGCGACAACGCCCCGCCGAACCTTGAACTGACCCCCGACGCGATCCCGAAGGACGAGTCGCCGCTGCGCAGCGCCACCAACCGCAGCTACGTGGTGTTCGGCAAGACCTACACACCGATCACCGACAACCGGCCGCTGCACCAGCGCGGCATCGGCTCGTGGTACGGGCGCAAGTTTCACGGCCAAAAAACGTCGTCGGGCGAGCCCTACAACATGTACGCAATGACGGCGGCACACCCGACGCTGCCGATCCCGAGCTATGTGCGCGTCACCAACGTGGGCAACGGCAAAAGCGTGGTGGTCAAGGTCAACGACCGCGGGCCGTTCCACTCGGATCGCATCATCGACCTGTCATACACCGCGGCGCTCAAACTCGATTACGTCAACCAGGGCAGTACGCTGGTCGACGTGGTGCGCGTGCGTGAGGGGGATCGCGTACTGGTTGCCGCAGCGACGCCGCCGCCGACCGCCACCGCGCCCACACCCGCCGCCGCACCGCAAGCGCAACCAGATGCGGCTGCGAAACCCGCGCCCACCAACGCTTCCGGGCCGGCACCCGCCGTAAAGCCCGCCCAGAGCGGCGCTCAGGCCACCCCGATCGAAAAACCCGTGGCCGAGCCCGCCACGATCGCGCTGCCCACGGCGACCCAACCCGACGGCGTGTACCTGCAGATCGGCGCATTCGGCGCGCGCGAGAACGCGGAAAGCTTTCGCACCCGGGTGTCGCAACAGCTGGGCTGGCTGACCGAGACGATTTTCGTGGTGCCGGGAAACAACCTGCACCGCCTGCAGGTCGGGCCTTATCGCAGCCGCGACGAGGCCAACAAGATTGCCGAAAAGATCCGCGAGAGCCTGCAGTTGAAGCCGGTGTTCGTACTCAGGTAGCCGGGTCTTTCAGGGCGAGCGCCGCGTCGTAGAGCGCATTTTTTGATTGCCCCGTGATGCGCGCTGCCAGCGCCGCGGCGGTCTTCACCGGCAGCTCGGCAAGCAGGATACCGAGCACCCTGCGCGCTTCGTCGTCGAGGCCTTCACGCGGCGGCGCGGCGTCGACCAGCACGACGAATTCACCGCGCTGCTGGTTCGGGTCGGACGCCAGCCATGCGCCGAGCTCGCCGACGCTGCAGGCATGGATGGTCTCGAAACGCTTGGTGAGCTCGCGTGCAATGACAACGCGTCGTTCCGCCTCGAACACGGCGGCGAGGTCGCCTGCGAGGTCGAGGATGCGGTGCGGTGCCTCGTAGGCCACCAGCGTCGCCGCGAGGCCGCGCAGGCTCGTCAACAGCTTGCTGCGCGCGGTGCTCTTGGGCGGCAGGAACCCGGCGAAGTAAAACGGCCCTTCGAACCCCGAGGCCGACAGCGCCGCGACGACGGCGTTCGGGCCAGGCACCGGGACCACCGTGAACCCGGCATCACGCACCGCACGCACGATGCGCGCGCCCGGGTCGGAGACGGCCGGCGTGCCCGCGTCGCTGATCAGGGCCACGCCCCGGCCCTCCTCGAGCAGCGTGACGATGCGCGCCGCAGCGGCCTGTTCGTTGTGCTGGTGCGCGGCAATCGTCTTGGTCTCGATGCCGTGGTGGCGCAGCAGCGTCGCCGAGGTGCGCGTGTCTTCCGCCGCGATCAGGTCCACGGCGCGCAGCGTGGCAATGGCGCGCAGCGTGATGTCGTCGAGGTTACCGAGCGGCGTAGCGACCACATATAATGCATTGGACACGATGCGTGGCTCGTGGTCTTGCGGGTTTTGAATCCGGGAGTGACTGTGATCGCCGAGAGGCATGTACGACGTTTCCTGGTGTGCGGCATGTTTGCTGCAATGCCCGCATTGTGCGCGGCCCAGGAGAACCCGGCAAGCACTTCACCTCCGGCACCGGCCGCCGCGCAAAGCGAGGGCTTCAACCCGTTCAACGCGCTGCGCAATTTTTTTGACCGTGCCCTGCCGGCACAGGCACCGACCCCTCCTGCTGTTACCGCCCCGACACCCGGCGCGGCCGCTGCGCCGGGAACGCCAAATATGGTGGCGACGCCCGCACCACAGCCGATCGCACCGGTCATACCCATCGTCACGACAAGCCCGGCACCGCAGACCACGTCTGGCGCAGACACTGCACGCGCAATTCCGTTGCTGAGCCAGCCCGACACCGCGCAACCGTCGGCCGCGCCGGAAATCGCATCGACGATGGGAGCACCCGCCGTGCCGCGTGCGACGGGCGCGCCCCAAGCCACGGGTGCCACTCGAGCCGGCATCGCACTGATCCTGCCCACCAAGGCGCCGGCATTCGCGCGAGCTGCCGAAGTCACGCGCGCCGGTTTCATCGCAGCGCGCAACGCCGGCAAGGACGCGGTGCCGTTCACATTGTTCGAAACCGACGGCTCGCCGGAACGCGCGCGCGCCGCGTATCGCGAAGCCGCGGCGCAGGCCCTGGTGGTGGTGGGGCCGCTGACGCGCAGTGAAGTGGGCGCCCTGATCGGCGAATCGATCAGCGTGCCGACACTCGTGCTGAACCTGCCCGAGCCGCCCGCCGGCGCGCTCGGCTCGCCTGCGGCGATGCCGCAAAAAATGCGCGCCCTGGCACTCAACATCGAACAGGATGCGCAAAGTGCGGCCCATGCCATGTACGGCCCGGAACGGCAGAGCGCGGTGGTGGTGACCATCAACTCGGCGCTGCAAAAGCGCGCCGCGGCGGCCTTCACCGACGCGTGGATCAGGCTGGGCGGCCAGATCGGCGAGCCGGTGGAGTACAGCGGCAGCCTGGCGCGGGTGCGCCAGGGCGTCGAACGCGCCAAAGCCGACATCGTGTTCCTCGCCGCCGACGCGGCCAACGCCCGGTTGCTGCGACCCTACCTGGGGCGCAACAACACAGTGATCGCCACTTCGCAGGTGTATTCGGGCGCACCGAAAAGCGAAGCGCAGAAATTCCACGACATGAACGGCATCCGCTTCATCGACCTGCCGTGGCTGCATCTGGCCGATCGCGCATCGCTCGGATTCGCCCAGCCGGACACGCCGCTCTCGCCCGACCTCGACCGCCTGTATGCGCTCGGCATCGACGCCTATCGCGTCGCCCGCGAATTGGTGCGCGGCCAGGGCGAATTTGACCTCGACGGCGTCACCGGAAAACTGCGGGTGCTGGCCGGTTCAATCGAGCGCGAACCGATGCAGGCCGAGTTTCGCGACGGCGAAGCGAGCCCGGTGCGCTGACCCGGGACGCCTGCCATGAGCTACTTGCGCCGCGAGTCCCACCAGCAGCGCGGCAGTGCGGCCGAGCAGCTGGCGCTCGACCATCTGCTCGCACAAGGCCTGACGCTGGTGGCGCGCAACTACCGCTGCCGCATGGGCGAGATCGACCTGGTGATGCGCGATGCCGACACCACCGTGTTTGTCGAGGTGCGACTGCGCGGACGCAGTGCCTTTGCCGGCGCGGCAGAGAGCATCGATGCGCGCAAGCAGGGACGCATCATCGCGGCCGCTCAGCATTACCTGATGGGCAAGGCAGACCTGCCGTGCCGCTTTGATTGCGTGTTGCTATCGCGCCTGGAACCGGGCGCGATAGAGTGGCTGCGTGCCGCCTTCACTCTGTAAATGGCCGTCTGGCGACACCCCCGCGGCTATAATCGCACGATTGTCGGAAGCAGATTCGACGCCCTGGATTGACCCTTATGGACCTCGCAGCGCGCATGCGCGGGCACTTCCTCGACAGCATCGAGACCAAACGCAAGGCGGCCGACGTGCTCGCTGCGCCGATCGCGGCCGCAGTGGCCGTGATGGTGGCTTCGCTGATGAACGGCGGCAAGATCCTCGCATGCGGCAACGGCGGCTCGGCCGGCGACGCGCAGCACTTTGCGGCCGAGCTGGTCGGGCGCTTCGAGCGCGAACGTCCCGGCCTGGCGGCAATCTCGCTGGCCACCGATACCTCGATCCTGACCGCAGTAGCCAACGATTATGCCTACGAGCAGGTGTTCTCCAAGCAGGTCGAAGCGCTGGGCAGCCCCGGCGACGTGTTGCTGGCGATCTCGACCAGCGGCAATTCGGGCAACGTGATCGCCGCGATCAATGCCGCGCACGGACGCGAGATGCAGGTGGTGGCCCTGACCGGCAAAGATGGCGGCAAAATCACGAAACTTCTGGCCGCCGGCGATATCGAACTGTGCGTTCCGGCCACGCGTACGGCGCGGATTCAGGAAGTCCACCTGCTGGCGATTCACTGCCTGTGCGATGGTATCGATTGTTCACTGCTCGGAGAAGAACCATGAAAACCAACAAGACCCTGTTCGTCCTGGCGCTGGCGCTCGCCCTGCCGCTGCTCCAGGCCTGCGTGCCGGTGGTAGCCGGCGGGATCGCCGCCGGCGCGCTTTCCGCAGACGATCGCCGCACCTTGGGCGCACAAACCGAAGACAAGGCCATCTACGCCAAGGCCGAGGGCCGGATCGGTGAAAAGTTCGGCAAGCGCGACGCCCATGTCAACGTCACCAGCTTCAACCGCAAGGTACTGCTCACCGGCGAAGTGCCGGATGTACTGGCGAAGGCGGAGATCGAGAAAATCGTCGGCGGTATCGAGAACGTGGCCTCGATCGTCAACGAACTGCACGTGGCGGGTGCCTCCTCGCTGACCGCGCGCACCAACGACTCGATCCTGACCGGCAAGGTCAAGGGCAATTTTGTCGACGACAAGGATATCCTCGCCAACGCCTTCAAGGTGGTCACCGAAGCGGGAGTGGTCTACCTGATGGGGCTGGTGACGCGCGAGGAAGGCGACCGCGCGGCAACGGTGGCGGCGCGCACCAGCGGCGTCAAGCAGGTCGTCAAGGTATTCGAATACGTGGCGGCGGCGCCGCGCAAGCCAGAAGACAACACCAAGAAGTAACGCCACAGGCCGGCCTCCCGGCGACGCGTGCCTGACGCTCAGCCGGCCTGGCGCTTAAGAAAGCGCATCAGGCTGCCTACGACAGGGAGCTTTTCGTACAGCTCTTCGGCCGCATCCCAGTAGTCACGGTGAAAACAGACGCGGCCGTCGGCGGCGAACTTCAGGTGCGTCGCACCGCGAATCGTTTGCAGCGTGGCGGTGTCGAAGCGTTTCATGCGAAACAAAAATTCCCAGGTCAGGAAAGCGCTGGCGCCATTTTCCAGTGCGTCCAGAATCACGAAGCGCGGCTCGGCAACCTGCGCGAACATGTGCACAAAGATGCGCCTGATCTCGGGCACGCCGGTGACTTCGTTGAACGGGTCCTTGAAAAACGCATCATCGGTGTAAACCTCGCCGATCCGTGCGGCAGCCGCAAGGTCAATGGTTTCAAAGAAATGGATGATGCGCTGCAGGGTTGCGCTAGGCTCGCTCATGGAGGGTCGTTTACTTGTGGGTGGACTTGCGGATTGCCGCGAAGTAGGGGCCATACGGCAACAGCCGCAGCGCTTTCAACCAGCGCGTGAAGCGCTTCGGAAAGTGGATTTCGAACTCGCCCGCGGCAAACCCCTTGACGATTTCCTGCGCGGCCTCGTCGGCCGAAATCAGCGCCGGCATCTTGAAGTCGTTTTGTCGGGTCAACGGTGTGTCGACAAAGCCCGGGTTGATCAGGGTCACGGCGATGCCCTTCAGGGACAGGTCGAGGTAGAGCGTTTCGGCGAGGTTGATCAGGGCCGCCTTCGACGGCCCGTAGGCGAGGGCCAGGGGCAGGCCGCGAAACCCGGCCACGCTGGACACGATGCCGATCAACGGACGCTCGCCGGCGCGCCGCAGGTAATCGGGCAGGATCGCTGCAAGGCCGTTGGTGACGCCGTGGTAGTTGACGGCAAAGTGATGGTCCATGTGCGTCAGGTCAAACGCGTCGGCGCGCATCGGCGCGTAGGTGCCGGCGTTGAACAGCGTCACGTCGGCACCGCCCCACTGCGCAACGATGGCGGCGTAGGCTTCGGCCAGGGCCGGGGCATCGCGCACGTCGAGCGGCAGCACCAGGGAACCCGGCAGGCGCACGGCGAGCGCATCGAGCTTGTCCTG
>CANJDH010000085.1 GCA_947473125.1 Burkholderiales bacterium | reverse complement strand
CGACGCATCCTCGCCGAGGCCGACGAGGCCGACGACGCGGCCGCCGGCGTCAACGCCGCGCCGCGCGGGCAACTCGCGGTCACCGCGCCGATGTTGTTCGGCCGCCTGTTCGTGATGCCGGGCATCGTCGATTACCTCGCGCGCTATCCCGATGTGTCGGTGTCGGCGATGTTCGTCGACCGCGTCGTCAACCTGATCGACGAAGGGCTTGATGTCGGCGTACGCATCGGCAATTTGCCCGATTCAACCATGCAGGCAATCGGCGTCGGCCACGTGCGGCGCGTCGTGTGCGCAGCACCCGCCTACCTCAAGGCGCGCGGCACGCCGCGCACGCCCGGCGACCTCGCCAAACACACGGTGATTGCCGCCAGCCCGGTCTCGCCGACCGTCGAGTGGCGCTTCGAGAAACACCAGGCCCCCGTGCGGGTGCGCCTCAGCCCGCGCCTGACCGTCACCACCAACGATGCCGCGCTCGAAGCCGCGCTGCAGGGCTTCGGCATCACCCGTGTGCTGTCGTACCAGGCCGGGCCCTACCTGGCATCCGGGGCGCTCAAGGCCGTGTTGCAGGACCACGAGGGCCCGCGCATCCCGGTGCACGTGCTGCACCGTGAAGGCCGGCAAGGGTCGGCCAAGGTGCGCACCTTCATCGACCTGCTGGTGGCGCGCTTGCGCACCGACAAGGTGTTGCGCTAGCGCGCGGGCGAGTGACTCAGCCGCCCGCCTTGGCCGCCTCAAGTTGCTGCATGAACAGGCGAATCCGCTTGGCATTGGTACCGAAGTCACTGCGCCCCACCCTTGACAGCGAACGCACGTCGACGCGGCTGCCCGCGCCATTGGGCGTGACACGAATCACCACGTCGTCCTTGAAACCGAACAGCAGCGTGGTGTCGGTGGCTTCGATGCGCCCGTCGGCGGGGGCCACGGCGACGATCTCCCAGCCCATGGCGCGCACGGCGCGCTCGGCCCGCTGCAGCGCCGGCAACGGCGCCACGTCGAGCATGGCGGGCGCAATCTCGGGATAACCCCGTTTCTGCAGTTGTGCCACCTCGGCGCTGTAGTCGGTGGAATTCTCCACGCCCTTGCGCGACGGCAACACCGCGACAAAACGCGGCGGATTGTCCGTGTCGGTGCTGATGTCGTGGATGCGCGGCACCGAATTGACCTCACGATACAGATACAGCGGTGGCCCGCCCACGATCAGGCTCAGCACCAGGCCGCGCACCGCCAGCAGCGCAATGCGGCGCGCACCGAACTTCAGCGCCAGGCCGGTGGCCAGCAGCGTCAGCAGCACGGCCGCGAGGTCGGTGGTTGCGGCCCAGCGCATGATCGACAGCCCGGTACGGAAATGCCACCAACCCCAGCGATAGCCGAGTCCGGCGAGCAGCTCGGCAACCCCGCTGGCGATCGCCACGACCAGCCCGATCCAGGCCAGGGCGCGCGCCACGCGGGCGCCCTTGTTCAACGAGGAGAATGTGAGTGCCATGCTGCCTTTTCTTGTCGGGTTGCCAGGTGCGGCGCTACTCGACGTTGGGCTTGAGCTCGGAGAGGATCGGCCGGAACTGGGCCAGTTGCGCCTTGAGGGTCGCATCAAGCTCAGCCGAGGTTGAACCGGATGGCTCAGCCGCAATATCGGTGAAACGCTTGACCAGGTCCGGGTGGCGCACCGCTGCCGCCACTTCCTTTTGCAAACGGTCGATGATCTCGCGCGGCGTCTTGGCCGGCGCGAACAGGCCGTTCCAGCCGTTCGCCTCGATCACCGGGAATCCCAGTTCGCGCACTGTCGGCACATCAGGCAACGCCGGGATGCGTTTGGTCGAATTCGTGGCCAGCGCCTTCAGTGTGCCCTTGCGGATCTCCGCCAGCGATGACGACACCTGGTCGCCGCCAACCTGGATGCGCCCCGACAACAGTTCAAGTTTCAGCGGCGCCGCCCCCTTGAACGGGATGTGCGTCATTTCGAACTTGGCATCGCGCTTGAGGGCCTCGCCGACCACGTTCATGAACGAGCCCGGTCCGGTCGAGCCGTAGTTGTACTGCAGCGATTTGCTGCTGCCAAGCATGTTGGTCAGCTCGCGCAGGTCGCGCACCGGCACCGACGGATGCGCAGTGATCACCAGCGGCACGTTGACCACGTTCGAGATCGCCGCGAAATCGGTGTCGATGTTGTACGGGGCACGCCCGGCCAGCGCCAGCGAGATCGATGCGAGGGGAAAGGTGATGTTGTGCATCAGGATGGTGTAGCCATCCGGCGACGCCTTGGCCACCGCATCGGCGCCAAGCGAGCCGCCGGCGCCGCCGCGATTTTCCACCGTGACCGGCTGGCCCATAGCCTCGCTCATCTTCTGCGCCACCAGGCGCGCGGCAATGTCGGTCGTGCCGCCGGCCGGGAACGGCACGATGATCTTGATCGGCTTGCTCGGATACGCCTGCGCCCAGGCCGTGGGCGCCGCAGCCAGAAGCGTCGCCATGCCTAGCGTTGCAATGAAGATCGCGCGTGCTGCGCGTAGCGTTACGCCGCCCTGCGAGGAAAGATCGTTCATGTTGTCTCCTGAAAATGGATGCCGCTGTGCGCGGTCGGTTGTAGTACGACCATCATACTCGTCCGGCGCCACGCCCTTCCTGCGCAAGCCGGCAGCGCAACGCGCGGGCATTTTGCACAGACCACGCACATTCGCGCACGTGAAGCCGCAACCCGGGTCAAGCCTGCGGTGGATCGATCCGGCAAGCTCGATTAAAGTTGACCCGAGCGGCCGATCTGCGGCCGTCCCTTTTCGGCACGAGTCCGACCCTGTTCAGCCACTCCAAGGAGGCATCACCCCATGGCAACCCATACCACCGGTGACGGCGGCATTCCCCCGCGCGACGCAGCCGAGCGCGGCTTGAAGCGCGTCATGACGCTCGGCGGCGCCTACGGCATGCGCAACTACACCGTCAAGGACCTGCGCGACGTCAAGGGCAAGCGCCTGCTCACCGAAACGCTGCCGTTTACGCCCGAGGAAGCCGCTGCGGCAGAGGAGGCCGGCATCGACACGATGAAGGTGCGCTTCGATCCGCGGCAGCCCACCTCGCTGGCTGCGGAAATCCGCAAGGCTGCCCCGCATACCTTCATGTCGTTTTCGGTGCCCCTTACCGCCGCAGCAACCGAGGCCGAGGCGGTGCGCATCGGCTACCAGGCAATGGATCTGGGGGCGGACGGCATCATGTGCCAGTGGTCGCCACGTCTGATTGCGGCCGCCACCGAGGCCGGCATTCCGGTCGAAGGCCACGCCGGGCTGGTGCCGCGCCGCAGTACCTGGACCGGCGGCCTGCGCGCCGTCGGCAAGACCATCGAGGAAGCGCTCTGGGTCTACGAAGAGATCAAAAAACTGGAGGCCGCCGGCGCCTGGGCGGTCGAGGTCGAAGTGATCCCCGCCGAACTGCTCGCGGCGATCAGCAAGCGCACCACCCTGCTCACTTCCTCGATCGGCGCAGGAGGCGGTGGCGACATCCAGTTTTTGTTTGCCGAAGACATCCTCGGCAACAACGGGCCGCCGTATCCGCGCCACTCGAAGCAATACCGCAACCTGTTCAAGATGAAGCAGGAGATGCAGGCCGAGCGTGTCGCCGGGTTCAAGGAGTTCGTCGAAGAAGTGCGCTCAGGCGCCTTCCCGACGCCGCAGCATGTGGTGAAGTCGCCTGCGGGTGTGATCGAGGCATTTTTGACCAAGGTGGACGGGAAGGGCTGAGCGCTCACCGGAGCGGCACAGGCGCCGGAGTAGCACAAGCGCCCCGCCGGCGCGAGTGCTGTCCGAGCAGCTTATTTGCCCAGTGCTTCTTCGAGCAACAGCAAGGCCGCACGCGCGAAGGCACGCATGTTGGCAATGCGGTCATTGCTGCCGGTCTCCAGTGTCTGCGCCTTCTCGAACGGCCCGCTCACCGCGACGCAGGTGTGGCCGGCAGCATCACCATAGCTGTTGCCGGTAGGGCCGCTGGCGCCGGTCTCGGCCAAGCCCCAGGTCGCGTTGAAACGTTGTTGATTGGTGCGCGCCAGCAGCAACGCATACGGCTCGGACGATGAGCGCAGGCCGCGCATCTGGTCGTCCGTGATGCCCATCAACAGCTTCCGCGCAGGTTTGGTGTAGACCACTGCCCCGCCCAGAAAATAGGCGGAGGCGCCCGGCACCGCGAGCAGCGATGCTGCCAGCAGGCCACCGGCCGACGACTCCGCCACCGCAATCGTCTGCTTGCGCGCCTTGAGCAGATCGGCGACCCGCCCGGCAAGCGGCAACAGGGTTTCCATGCCTGCTACGCCAAAGCCGCTTCGGACGCCAGCACCGATGCGTCGCTTACCAGCTCCATCGGCTTCCAGTTACGCGAACGTACAAAATCGGCCCGCGGATTCTCTACGTCATGCGGATGGTTGACGCAGGTATTGAAGCAAAAATAGGCCTGCCAGCGGTCGCGATGGGAGAGGTTGTGGCCGCTGGCATGCATCAGGTTGCAATGAAAAATGGCGCAGGTCCCGGCACGGCCATCGACCACCACTGGCGCGGGCGATTCGGCCATGCGTTTTTTCATGTCTTCGGGCGTCACCGACCAGAGCCGGTACGCGGTGCTGGTGTCGAGGTAGGCCTCGGTGCGCCCCCAGCGGTGGCTGCCCGGCAGCAGATAGAGGCAGCCGCTCATTTCGCTGGCGTCATCCAGCATCACAAGCATGGTGGCCATGTCGGGCCGCTCGATGCCATCGAGCTTCCACGAACCATAGTCCTGATGCCAGGGCCATACGGAGCCTTCGATCGCGGCTTTGACATTGACTTTGGAGTGGTGGATGTAGAGCTTGTCATCGCCGAGCAACTGCTGCGCGGCGCCGAGCACGCGTGGCGAGCGCGAGAGCGCCCGAAACGGCTTTGAAGCGGTCGCACCATTGTCTTCGTGCATGCGAAACATCGACTTGGGCGCGCCGGTCTTGCCCTCACGCACGGTGCCTTCTGCATCGACATTCCAGAGCCGTTCGACTTCCCGGCGCAGCAGGGCCACTTCTTCGGCAGACACCAGGTCGGGGAAAATCAGGAAACCATCGCGCTCGTAAGCGGCCATCTGGGCTTGGGTCAGTTTCATGGCGGCCCCGCTGTCAACTTTTGACCGCTGCGGAACCAAATCCGCTGCCAGCTTTTTTGTACTCCTCGCGCGGCGGGCTGAAGATGTCGAGCACCTTGCAACCTTGCGCGCCGGCGCGGATGCCATGCACCGAGTGGCCGGGCGAGCACCAGAAATCACCGACAACGCAGTCGATCTCCTCGCCATTCTGGATCCGCGTGCAAGTGCCTTCAAGCAGCACACCCCATTGCTCCTCGGGATGGCTGTGGATCGAACCGGCAGCGTTGGGCTCGATGCTTACCACCGAGAGCATGACCTGTTCACCCGGGAAGACCTTGGTCGACAGGCCCGGCCCGAGAATGCGCGCAATGCCACGCGGATCGTCTTTCAAATTGAATACCCATGATGCCTTGGTCATGCCATCTCTCCCCTTTTGGTGAGCCACATGCCTGATGCACGGCCCGATTACCATCGAGTGTCGTCAAACTGGCCGGAAATTGCAATAGCCGGTGCGCCCGGTGCAAAGTCGGGCCTGCAACCGCCAGAAATAAATAGGTCCAAGGACCGCTCCCACCAAGGGTTTCGGGCTATCGTCGAATGAACGACGCGAATCGCCTCGGGCGCCCTCAAGGCGCGCGCTGCCACCCAACGTTTGCAGGACGCCTGAAGCAACTTCGCCCCGGCACACTAAGTTTCAACCCGCCGAATCCCGGCATGCGGCAAGCCTGATAGCATGATTGCACCATGTCACCCTTGCGCATTGCGGGAACGCCATCATGACCACCACCCTGTCCGGAACCCTCGGGCACTACGTGTCCGAAACGCAGTACGACACGATTGCACCCGCGGTGCGCCATGCCGCCAAACGCATGATGCTCGATACCCTGGCGGTCGCCTGGGCCGGTAGTGCGGCGCCGGGCATGGCCGAACTGCAACGCGGCCTGGTGCCAGCGGCCGCGTTGCCCGAGAGTCTGCTCTGGGCCGGCGGGCCACGCGTGCCGATGCTCGACGCGGCGTTTCTCAATGGCGCGGCGGCGGCGGCCCTCGATTACGACGGCTTGCACCTCGAAGCGGTGGTACACACCGACATCGTGTGCCTTCCCGCCGTGCTCGCCACGGCCGAGCGCTTGCATGCCAGCGGCAAGCAATTCCTCACGGCCCTGATCCTCGCCAATGAAGTGGTGTGCCGCCTCGGGCTGGCCACGCGTTTACATTCGGGCTGGTTCTACACCTCGATCCACGGCGTATTTGGTGCGGCGGCGGGTTGTGCCAAGCTGTTCGACCTTGGCGCCGACGGCGTGCGCGATGCGTTTGGCATCGCCCTCAGCCAAGTCGGCGGCACCCAGCAATCGATGCTCGAAAAGGCGCTGACCAAACGAATTCAATCGGCCCTCGCGGCGCGCGCAGGGGCGTTTTCGGCGCTGCTCGCCAGGTCCGGCGTCACAGCGCCAAAAGAAGCGTTCGAAGGCCGCTTCGGTTTCTACAACATGTACGAAGAGGGTGACACGGCCAAAGTACTGGCCGGCCTGGGCGAGCGTTACGTCAGTGCCGAGACCAGCATGAAGAAATATCCGAGTTGCGCCTGCAACCACGCGCTGATCGAAGCCACCCTCGCCCTGGTGCGCGAGCATGACCTGCAGCCCGCCGACTGCCTCGGCGCCAAAGCCATCATTTCGCCCTACATGAACCGGCTGGTCGGCACGCCCTACAACCCGACGCAGAATCCCCAGGTGGCCGCGCAGTTCAGCGTGCAGTACTCGGTCGCGTGCGCCATCGTGCGGCGCCGCCTGGGCATTGCCGAGATCCAGAAGGAAGCCGCGCTCGATGCGCAACTGGTCGAACTCGCGCGGCGCGTCGAGGTGGTGGTGGACGACGCCAATTCCGGGGAAATGGCGCCCGGTACGGTGGAGATCACGACGCGCTCGCGTGGTACGCTGCGGCGCCGGGTGGATCACCTGCCGGGCGGTCCGCAGCAACCGGTCACCGATGCCGAACTCGCGGCCAAGGTCAGCGAATGCATGGCCCTGGGGTCCGCGCCACTGAGCCCGGCACGAATTGCGCGATTGAGTGCGCGCGTCATGGCAATCGACGAGATCACGGATATGGCGGGGTGGTTCGATGGGATCTGATATGGCAGCATCAGGATCAACTGCGGCCGGCAATGCGCGCTCGTTGGAGGGCCGCGTGGTGTGGGTTGTCGGGGCGACCGGCGCCATCGGCAGCGCGATTGCCACTACGCTGGCGCAGCAGGGGGCAGCAGTCATCGCCTCGGGCCGCAGGGGTGATGTACTCGATGCGCTGGTGGCAACTATCGGCGCGGCCGGCGGACGCGCCGGCGCGCGCGTGCTCGACATCTGCGATGCGCCCGACATCGAGCGTGCGACGGGCGAAATCATCGCGAGCCACGGCGCCATCGACGGGCTTGTCAATTCCACGGCGCTGTCGACCTTCGGCGATTTTCTCAAGCTCACCGACGCCCAGTGGTTGCAGGTGCTCGACGCCAAACTGCTCGGCTATGTGCGCACCATGCGCGCCGTGCTGCCGCACATGCTGCAGCGCGGTTCGGGCGGTATCGTCAACATCTCCGGGCGCGGCGGACGCCAGCCCACTGCGGCCCACCTGCCCGGCGGTGCCGCCAACGCAGGTGTCAACCTGATCACCAAAGGCATCGCCGACAGTTACTTCAAACAGGGCGTGCGCGCCAATGTGGTCGCACCCGGGCCGATTGCCTCGGCGCGCTTCGACAAGATCCGCACCAGCAACGACCAGCTTGCCGGAGGTGAGCGCCCACGCGCCATCCTCGACCGCCTCGGCACGCCCGAAGATGTCGCCGAGGCCGTGGCATGGCTGCTGTCGGACCAGTCGCGCCATACCACGGGTGCGGTAATACCGGTCGATGGCGGCGGCACGGCCACCGTCTGAGCCCGCAGTGTGAACGCAATCGTGCTCACCGGCATTGGGCTGGTCTCCGGCAACGCCGAGGGCCCGCTGGCGCTGAGCAGCGTGCCGGTGGCGGTGGCGCGGATCGACCCCGAGACCGGCATCCTGCATGAAGCCGGGCATCCATTGAACGGGCGCAACCTCGCCGGCACCATCCTGATCTGCCCAACCGGCAAAGGCAGCAGCAGCGGATCCTACGTCCTGCTCAATTTGGCGCACCGCAGGCTGGCGCCAGCGGCGATCGTCACCACGCAAGCCGACGCGGTACTGATCGCCGGCGCGGTGCTGGCCGACATTCCGCTCCTGACCGGTTGTGACCGGGAGGCTCTCGGCAGGTTGGCGCGGTTTGCCCGGCTGAGGGTCAACGGCGTCGCCGGTACGGTATCGTCATCATGAAACCGGGCGCGTCCGAGCAAGCCATGCTGGCGGGGCAGCGCGGCCACGCGCTGCAGGTGTCGATGCGCATGCTGGTGGCGGTGGCGCAGGCCTACGCGGCCGATGCACTGATTCCTGCCACCTCGGCGCATGTCGGCCTGTCGCTCTCTTCGCTGGGCGAGGCGGGCGTGGAATTGCTCGAGTCGTTCGCGCGTGAGGGCGTGCGCTTTGTCATCCCGACCACCACCAACGTACTCTCGCTCGAGCGGGATGGGGCAGACGCCACCGGCCTGCAGATGCGCGCACTCGATGCCGTCACCAGCATGGGCGCAATCGCCAATTGTTCATGCAATCCGTTCCTGCAGGGGCACCTTCCGCAATTGGCGCAACACGTGGCGTGGAGTGAATCGGCCACTGCGCCCTACCTGAACTCGGTATTGGGGGCACGCACCAACCGCGAAGGCGCCACTGCGCTGGCCACCGCGTTGACTGGCGTCACCCCGTGCTACGGCATGCACCTTGACAGCGAGCGCCGCGCGGGCGCCCTGTTTCAGCTTACGGCCCCCATGACGGGGCTGCACAGCTATCACCTGCTGGCCGCCGCGATATGCCGCCATCCGTCCAAGGGGGTACCGGTGATTGCCGGGTTGGACACGCGACCCGCGCCGGAATCCCTGCTCGGTTTCAGCGCAGCATTCGCAACTTACTCGAACATGGCGATGTTCCACATGGTCGGCTTCACTCCCGAAGCGCCGTCGCTGGAGGCCCTCTACCCGGCCGGCGCACCGGCCGCCATCCTGATCGACGCTGCCGCGCTCGAGGCCGAGTTGATCGGCATGCGTGCCTGCGCGCCCGCCGAGGCGCAGCTGGTGGTGATCGGCTGCCCGCATGCGAGCCTTGCGCAACTGCGCGATATCGCCTTCCTGATGGGCGCCTCGCAGGTGGCGCGGGGGCGGCGCATGCTGGTGCATACCAATCGCGACGTTCTCACTGCTGCGGCGCCAGCCGGCGTGCTCGCGGCACTGCGCACTGCCGGGGTTGAAGTCACGGTCGATACCTGCGCCTATGTCGGACTCTCTGCTTACGCTGAGGGCACGACCTTGGTCACCGATTCCTCGAAGATGGCGTTTCTCATGGCCAGCCGTGGCTTGCGCACGGCGGTGGCGAGCACGCAGGAATGCGTGCTCGCTGCCCTCGGGCAGGCTACTCGATCTTGATGCCGGCCGACTTGGCCACGGCGCTCCAGCTGGCCATCTCGGCGCGAATGAAGCTGTCGAATTCGGCCGGTGTGCCGCCCACCGGATCGAGCGATTGCGCGGCAAAACTGGCGCGCAGCTCGGGCGAGCGCACGATGGCCGCAATCTCGCGGCTCAAGCGCTCGACAATTTCCGGTGGTGTTTTCGCGGTCGTGAGTACACCGTACCAGGAGCGGATCTCGAAATTGGCGAGCCCGGCCTCCTGCAGCGTCGGCACATCGGGCATCAAGGCCGAGCGTTTCGCCCCACCGATGCCGATGGCACGGATTTTCCCGCCCTTGATGAACGACAGGGCACCCGGCACGGTGTCGAACATCGCCGTGACGCGCCCGCCCATGATGTCGATCAACGCCGGGGAACTGCCCTTGTAGACCACCACCGGCATGTCCACCCCGGCACGCTGCTTGAACAGTTCGGCCGACAAGTGTGACACGCTGGCCAGGGCATTGCCGGCAATCGCGAGTTTGCCCGGATTGGCCTTCGCCTGGTCGATCAGGCCGCGCACCGAGGTAATCGAGGTGTTGGCATCGACGATCAGGAACATCTGCACTGTCGATACCAGCGACACCGGCGTCAGATCGTTAAGTGTGTCGAACGGCATCGAGGCCATCACCACCGGATTGATCGACAGGCCCGAATACGCCATCGCCAGGGTGTGGCCGTC
Organism: Burkholderiales bacterium; assembly: GCA_947473125.1. Classification (GTDB taxonomy): domain Bacteria; phylum Pseudomonadota; class Gammaproteobacteria; order Burkholderiales; family JAEUOS01; genus CANJDH01. Next base: position 10,031 of record CANJDH010000085.1, on the reverse strand, counting down.
CGGGGCCGCCTTGGCCACCACGTCGAGCGCGATGTTGCCACCCGCGCCGCCGCGGTTTTCCACCAGCACCTGTCCGCCGAGGCGCTCGGCGAGCCGCGCGGCAATGGCGCGCGCCACGATATCGGTGGTGCCGCCGGCGGCCGCACCTACCAGCATGCGCACGGGCTTGGACGGATAGGTTTGCGCCCAGGCGCCGGACGTGAGCCCCGGCAGCGGTCCAGGCAACACCTCAGGCAGCAAGCCAAGCAACAGCGCGCAGACGATGCGAAACGGCTTCATGGCTTGATGTTTGCATTCTTGATCACACCGGCCCATTTGACGACCTCCCCCTTGGTAAATTCGGTAAATTCCTCCGACGTATTGGCAACCACGCTCACGCCCATTGCAGTCAACTTGGCCTGAATCTCGGGGCTGCGCAGAATCTTCACCAATTCGCCGTTGAGGCGCGTCACGACATCACGCGGTGTGCCAGCCGGCGCAAAGATACCGTGCCACGACCCGGCCGAGTAACCCGGCACTACCTCGCCGATCGCCGGGACATCGGGCAACAGCGGCAAGCGCTTCTCGCTGGTGATGCCGATCGCGCGGGCCCTCCCGCTCGTCACAAGGGGCAAAGCAGCGGGCGTATTGAGAAAGATGAAGGCGATGTGGCCGCCGAGCAAATCGGTGATTCCGGGCGCGTCGCCCTTGTAGGGCACGTGGGTCATGCTGATGCCGGCCATGGTGGCAAACAATTCGCATGCCAGCTGGTTAGAGGATCCGGGGCCACCGGAACCGAACACGATGCCACGCGGTTTCTGGCGCGCCATGTCGATCAGGTCGCGCAGATTATTGATCGGCAGCTGCGGCCCCACTGTGACCACCATCGGCACGGTGCCGATCAGTGTGATGTAGGCGAAGTCCTTGATCGGATCGTAAGGAATGCTTGGATTAAACGTGTTGTTGATCGCATGCCCCGACGGCGCGATCAGGAGGGTGTAGCCATCCGCCGGTGATTTGGCCACATAGTCAGTGCCGATCACGCCATTGGCGCCGATGCGGTTTTCCACCACCACCGGTTTGCCCAGTGCACTCTCGAGCTGCTGCGCCATCATGCGCCCGATCACGTCGGAGGTGCCGCCGGCGGAAAACACCGCGATCAGCCGGATCGATTTTGCCGGATAGGCCTGCGCCAGGACGCTGCCCGGCAGCGCGGCCATGGCGGAGGCCGCACCTGCCGCGGCCACCAATTGGCGGCGCTGAAGTGATTTCACGATGATGGTCATGCGCCCCCCTAAAAACCTGCCCGCACTTCAGAAACTATTCGAGCTTTGCGCCGGTTTCCTTGACAACCTTGGCCCATTTTTCGATTTCCGAGCGGATCAGCGTGCCGGTGGCCTCAACACTGATGACGATCGGGTCGGCGCCCTGCTTGGCAAAGATGTCGACGGTCTCCGGATTGCGCAGTATCCGGTTGACCTCTTCGTTCAGGCGCGTGACAATATCTCGCGGAGTACCAGCCGGCGCGACCAGGGCAAACCACGGTGACGCCACCAGGTCGGGGAAGCCCAGCTCCTTCATGGTCGGCACATCAGGCAGCAGCGCGCTGCGCTTGTCGGACGCGACCGCGAGTGCACGCAGACGGCCGCTGCGGATGTACGGAATCACTGCAGGCATGTTCTCGAAGTCGATGTCGACATGCCCCGCCATCAGGTCGACGATGGCCGGCCCGGTACCCTTGTAGGGGATCATGTTGATCTTGAGATCCGCACGCACCCGGAACAATTCCATCAGCAGATGGTGCATCGAGCCGATGGTGGGAATCGCCCCGCGCATGCTGCCCGGATTGGCCTTGCCATGGGCGATCACTTCCTGCACCGTCTGCGGCTTGAACCCAGGGTAGGCGACAAAGGCCACGGTGGCATCGGCGATCATCGCCACCGGCGCAAAATCGCGTGCCGCGTCATAAGGCACCTTGGGAAACAACGCCAGGCCGACCGCCAGCGGCGCCGACGAGGACAGGAACAGCGTGTAGCCATCCGGCAGCGCCTTGGCGACCGCGTCGGCGCCGATGGTGCCGCCGGCGCCAGCGCGGTTTTCGACCACGAAGCTCTGGCCCATCACCCGGCCGAGGCGCTCGCCCATGATGCGCGCCAGGATGTCGTTGGTTCCCCCGGGAGGGAAGGGCACGACGATCTTCACCGAGCGTGAAGGATAAGGCTGCGCTGCCGCAAGCGACGCCGCCGCCCACACGGCAGCGATCAGGATGATGCGGACCAAACTATTCATCTCTACCTCCCCGAAACCATTACCACTGCAAGGCGGCGCAAGGACAGCGCCTTGCCAACCAGTGTCATCATGCATCAATATACTGCGCTGGTATCGGGCGAATCAGAGTTATCTGTATCGCTTGGCGAAACTTAGCACTGGCGGCGCGTTGATTAAAGGTATCTTTTGCGGTGTCCCGATGCACCGGCAGGCAGGTGCAGCACTGCGCCCTGTAGTGTCGGAGCACGCGGCGCCTGACGCTATTTCGTAAGGAACCGGATCATGGCACTCGATTTTGGCTTCACCCCCGAGCAGGACGAATTTCGCATGTTTGTACGCGAATTCGCGCGCCGCGAAATCGCGCCGCACGTCGCCGAGTGCGATGAAAAAGAGCAAATGCCCTGGCACGCAATCCACAAGATGGGTGAAGCCGGCCTGCTGGGGATCATCGCCCCCAAGGCTCTAGGTGGACAGGCGCACGATTACTTTCACCTCGGCATCGCGGTCGAGGAAATCGCGCGCGTTGACAACAGCTGCGCCATGATCTGCTCGATGCAGAATACGCTCGCCACGCTGATCCCGGGCTGGGGCGACGACACCATCCGCGAAGTGATCAAGGGCCGCCAATTGCTATGCATCGCCACCTCCGAATCCGAAGCCGGTTCCGACGTCTCGAACATGGCAACGAACGCCCGCATCGAAGGTAACGAGTTCGTCATCAACGGCCAGAAGATCCACGTCAGCCTGATGCCGGGCGGCACCATCATGGGTGTTACCGCCAAGGTGCAGCAAGGCGACGGCAAATCTGCGATCACCTTCATCCGCGTGCCGGCCGACGCGCCCGGCGTATCGAGCATCCTGATGCCGGAAATGGGGGTGCGCTCACACCAGCTCGGCATCGTCAATTTCAAGGACGTGCGGGTGCCGGTGGAGCACGTGCTCGGCGGGCGCGGCCAAGCCAAGGCGGTGCTGTACGCGCGCTGGAACGTGTCGCGCTGCCTGAGTGCGCTCAATGCGCTCGGTGCGGCGCAGCAGGTGATCGATGACACCATCGAGTTCGTGAAGAAGAAGAAGGTCTACGGCCAGGCCATCGGCCACTTCCAGGCGATCAGCTTTCCCTTGATCGAGCACGCCACGCGCATCGAATCATGCCGCCTGATGGCCTACAAGGGCCTGTGGATGAACGTGCGCGGCGAAAACGCCGCCAAGGTGGCCGGCATGGCCAAATGGAGCAGCATTACCTATTCGATCCAGGCGATCTTTGACTGCCTGCAGATGCACGGCGCCGGCGGTTACCTCAAGGATCTCGGCATCGAGCGCCGCTATCGCGACGTCATCGGCCTGACTTTCACCGGCGGCACCATCAATGTCATGAAGCTGATCGTCGTCAAGGAAATGCTCGGCGCCTCCTTCATGGGCATCTCGGGAGGCGGTGACGGGTGACATCGGTGACACCACAGGAACTCGTGGTCCTGCAGGAATCAGCGGGCCAGTGGGCGCTGTTTGACATCCGCGAAGCCGGCGAAGCCGACCGCGGCCACATCTTCGGCGCCACATTCCTTCCGCGGCGCCTGATCGAGGCGCGCATCGCCGACCTGGTCGGTGACCCGGCAACGCCGGTAGTGATGTACGACGAAGGCGGGCCACGCGCGACCCACGCGGCCGAGACTCTCAAGCGCTTGGGCTACGGCGACGTGCGCATCCTCGCTGGCGGCACCGCTGCCTGGGTCGCGGCCGGCCATCAACTCACCTCCGGCAGCAATGTGCCAAGCAAATTGTTCGGTGAACAAGTCTACGAGCGCGAACAGGTGCCGCAGTTGCCGATTGCCAGCCTCAAGGCGTGGCAGGAACGCGGCCAGCCGTATGTGGTGTGCGACATCCGCACCCCCGACGAATACGCGGTGGCGCGCATTCCCGGCGCCCACGGCGCCTTCGGGGTTGACCTCGCATTGTTGGCCGGCGACCTGCGTGACCGGGGCGTACCGATCGTGGTGCACTGTGCCGGGCGCACGCGCAGCATCATCGCCTGCCAGAGCTTGCGGGCGCTAGGGGCAGGCGACGTCTACGCCCTCGAAAACGGCACCATGGGCTGGCAGGTGGCGGGCCTCGCACTTGAACGCGGCAAGGCGCGCGGCGTGCTGGCACCGAGCGCCGCCAGCATCGCCGACGGCGAGGCGCGCACGCGCGCGCTGGCGCTCTCAGCCGGTGCCGCTGAAGTCACGCTCGACGAACTTGAAGCGTGGCTCGCCGAACGTGCCGCCAGGCGCTCCAACACCAGTGTGATCGACGTGCGTCAGGTCGATGCCTACATGGCCGGCCACGTGCCGGGCGCCATCGCCCTGCCCGGTGGCCTGGCGATCCAGCGCACCGATGAATTCGCACCGGTGCGCGCAGCGCGCACGGTGCTCATCGACGACGGCGCGGCGCGCGCCTTCCTGACTGCCTACTGGCTGCGCCAGTTCGGGCGGCCGCAGGTGTTCGTGCTCAAAGGCGGCCTGGATGCATGGAAGGCATCCGGCCGCGCCATCGCCACTGGACGGGCACGCAGCCATCCTGCCGGTCTGGCAGCGGCGCGTGCACTGGCGTTGTTTGTCACACCCGCCAAACTTGCCGAACTCGCCGCGCGCCGCGGCGTCAGGGTAGTCGATGTCGGCACCAGCCGCGACTACCAGAGTGCCCGCGTACCGGGTGCGCAGTGGATTCCCTATGGCTGGCTTGAAGAACGCGTCGGCGCGCCGGCCCCTTCTGTCGATGCACCGCTGGTACTGACCTGCCCGAACGGCATGTTGTCGACATTCGCAGCGGCCAACCTGGCGCGCGCGCGGGTCGCCAACGTCCATGTGCTTGAAGGCGGTGTGGCGGCTTGGAGCAAGGCGGGCCTGGGGGTCGAAAGCGGCTGGCCGCCCGACATGCCTGCGGCCGACGATCTGGTGGTGCCGCCGTATCACGCCAACCTCCAGGCGATGGCCCAATACCTCGCGTGGGAGCAAAAACTTACCGCCGAGCGGCATGCGGCGGGTAAACAGTGAACTGCAACGCGAACCATTCCGACCATCAGTTCATAGTTTCTCGCTGCAAAACCAAGACGCCGATTTCGCTTGTTAGCATCTATTCCAGCGACGCTCCCAGTTCCCTCTGCCACCACGCGTTTGCCCGACTGCATCTGACTCTCCCCCAAGCCACCCCAAAGGCCACCCCCAAGGCCTCCACCACACACCCACAAGGCGCCTCGCCATGAACTTTGAAATGACCCCGCGGCAAAAGCACGTGTACGACACGGTCGGCGCACTCGGACGTGAGCGCTTTGCGCCGCGCGCCGCGAAACACGACGTCGAGGCCAGCACACCGCTGGAGAACTTGCGCGACCTGTACGACGCCGGCCTGCTAGGCCTGACCATTTCCGAAGATCTGGGCGGCATGGGCAGCGGCACGGCCGGCAAGGACCCACTGCTCTACCTGCTCGCGGTCGAGCAGACCTCGCGTTCGTGCATGTCAACCGGGCATTGCGTCCACATCCACTGCCACGGCGCGCACTACATCGACAAGGTCGGCACGCCGAGCCAGCGCGAGAAAATCCTCGGCGGCGTAATCAAGCACGGCCACCTGCTCAACGCCACCGGCAGCGAGCCGGGGCGCACTGCGCGCGGTCTCTACAGCCTGGTGACCACCGCCGAGCCGGTCCAGGGCGGCTACCGGGTCAATGGCCTCAAGAACTATGCATCGCTCGGCGACGACGTCGAATACAACCTGATCTTCGCCGGTATCAAGGACAGAGCCCTTCCCGATGGCCATGTCGGCCTGCTGATCCCGCGTGGCGCGCCTGGCCTGACCTCGCTTCCCGGTTCCTGGAATCCGATCGGCATGCGCGGTTCGACCAGCCCTTCGCTAAAGCTCGACAACTGTTTTGTGTCGGACGAACAGGTGCTCGGTGCACCCGGTATCTACCCGCGCGAGCGCTGGCAGGCGAAGTTTCACCTTGGCTTCGCAGCCCAGTACCTGGGCGGCTCGGAAGGCATCTTTGACCTGCTGGTCGAGTACCTGCCCAAGCGCGGCACCGCCAGCGATCCGTATGCGCAGATGCGCATGGGCGAAATCCGCATCGGCATCGATTCGGTGCGCTGGCTGGTCTATCGCGCTGCCTGGCTCTGGTCCCAGGGCGACATGCAGCAGGCCGAGCTGTTTTCGATGACCGCCAAACACCGCGCGATCGAAAATGCGGTGCTAACGATGGATCGCGCAGCGCAGATCGCCGGCTCGAGCTCGTTCTGGGCCGACTCGGCGATGTCGCGCTTTTTTCGCGACATGCGCATCCAGACCCTGCATGAAAACCTCGACAAGACCGCCGCCACGCTCGGCAAGTTCCATCTCGGCCAGCCCTTCGATACCACTACGCGCCTGTAAGAGTCGCTTGTAAGACTCCCCTGTAACACCCGCACCCAAGGCGCGCCCGCAAAACCCACCTGTCCACCCGACTTCACGGCACGCACTGCCGACGTTGCCGGGTAACACCACCAGCCCCGGCTGCTTACAATCACCCCCATGCATCAGACCCTGGCCCCTGAAGTCCGCAACGCGGGCGACGACGCCGACGACCGCCGCGCGCACTGGAACCCGCAGCAGGAGACCATGCCCGCGGCACAAATGCGCGAGTTGCAGACGCGCAAGCTCAAACAGCATCTGGCTTATCTGGCACAGCACTCTGCGCTGTACCAGCGCAAGTTTGCCGAGTCGGGGTTTGACCCCGCCGGCTTGCGCAGCATCGAAGATCTGGTGCACCTGCCCTTCACCACCAAGGCCGACCTGCGCGACGGCCAGGAATCGCATCCGCCGTTCGGCTTGCACCAGGCCGCGCCGATGGACAAGATCATCCGCGTCACGTCGACCGCCGGCACCACCGGACGCCCCGTATTCCAGGGTTACGCGCGCGAAGATGTGATGCGCCGCAATGAGAGCATTGCGCGCGGCCTGTGGGGCTTCGGCGTGCGCCCGGGCGACCGCGTGATCAACGGTTTTGCGCTGAGCATGTTCAATGCCGGCATTCCGTTTTGCACCGGTATCGAACATCTCGGTGCCATCGACATCCCGGTCGGCGCCGAGCGCAAGGCCGAGGGCATGCTGATGGTGGCGCGCGACATGAAGGCCACGGTCTGGATCGGCACGCCGTCGTTTGCCGGGTTTCTGGCCGAAAAGTGTCAGGAAGTGCTCGGCATCCCGCCCAGCGAGCTGGGGCTGCGCGTGGTCTGCGGCGGCGGTGAGTCGGGCTTCGAGCAGCCCGCGTTCCAGAAAAAAATGGAAACCGCGTTCGGCACGCACCACATCTACGACTGGGCCTCCACGTCGGACGCGCATCCAAACGTATTTGCCCATTGCGAACATCGCCAGGGCAAGCACCACCTGACTCCCGATTTCGCGCTGGTCGAACTGATCGACCCCGCGAGCGGCAAGATTTTGCCAATGGAAGACGGTGCCGAAGGCGAATACATCTTTACCCACCTGGACCGGCGCGCCTGCCCGCTGGCGCGTTACCGCACCGGCGACATCCTGCGCGTCTACACCAAGCCCTGCGCATGCGGGCGCACCGGCTTTCGCATGGACATCGTCGGACGCTCCGACGACATGCTGATCATTCGCGGCGTCAACCTGTTTCCGTCCGCGATTCAGAGCGTCGTCGGCGGGTTTGCACCGAAAGCCAGCGCGCGGCTGCAAATCGTGCTTGATCAGCCCGGCCCCAAGGTTGAGCCGCCGCTACGGGTGCGGATTGAACATGCGCCGGGCCTTGGCGCCGCTGAACTTGCCGACCTCAGGGCAGGCATCGAACAAGCGATCCGCGCCAAGCTCACCGTGACGGCCAAGGTCGAACTGGTTCCCCCGGGAGGCATCGCTCGCACCGAAACCAAGACCCGTCTGGTGATTGTCGAAGCGCAGTCATAGGCCGGACGCGAACGATCCGCGCCGTTTTGATGAAGGACGTGCCGGGGACGCTTGAACAGCGGCTGGGCCGCGGCGCGCCTGACGGCTGTGGCGCGGCTCAGCCGGCTTCGAGCGTGTGCTCGATCTGGCGCACCATGCGCACCAGGCGCGGCCCGAGGTCCTCTTCTAGCTGGCCGCGCCTGATCGAATGCGCCGGCACCACGCAATTGAACACCACGATGTGATCGTTGTGCATGCGCCGCATCGGTACTGCCACGGTGTGCACATGCGGGTTCCAAGCACCATGGTGCAGGCAGAATCCGCGCAGCCGGAAATCGGCCAGTCCTTCCTCGACATGGACTGCGTACTTTTTCCAGTCTTCCGGCGTCTTCACCTTGATCTGGTTGATCACGGCATCGCGCTCGCCCTCGGTCAGGCCCGCCAGATAGGCGCGGCCCATCGCCGACATGACAATTGGAAAGGTCTGCCCGATGTCGGCCTGCGACTTGATCACGTCCTTCGAGCGTGCCGTCTCGACATAGACCATGTTGAGGCGCTCGCGCACGCCCATTGTGACCCAGCCGCGCGCGCAGTCGGCCAGTCCCTGCATCGGCTCCTTGGCAGCCTGACGCAAGCCGATGTTGGCCAGCAGCGGATACCCGATCGACAGCACTGCCGGGCCGAGCTCGTACTTGCCGTATTTGCCGGCCCACGGCAAATGGCGCAGATACCCAAGGCAGGTGAGCGTATAGGTCATGCGCGACACCGTCGGCTTCGGGAGGCTGGTGCGGCGCGAGATTTCCTTGTTGTCGAGAATCGGGTCAGCAGCAGTAAAGCAGCGCAGCACGTCGAGCCCGCGTGCGAGCGTGATCGCGAATTGCCGATCGGTATGGCCGTCAGCGTCGCCACCGGCAGCAGGCGCTTCCGCCTCGGCCGACTCTTCGAATGACTGCATCGTCTCCTCCTTGCAACCCTGCCACGCCCCGCTTTAGCCCACGGTGTCAGACTACTATAGTAGCCGTTGCGGCTGGTGTCAAAGCATCATCAGTATGCAGCGGCCCGTAGACCGGCAGCAGCGGCACAGCCGTGACGACGCCAAGGTGGTCATGCGGAACCGGCATATTGCAAGTGGGTGGCCGAAAACCTGCCACCACCAAGGGTTTCGGACCGATTCCGGAGAGAGCGCCCAGTTGGTCTGGCGCCGTTCTTCTGCCGGTGGCCGCACCGCGCTGTCGGACGTGCGAATCGACGTGGTTGCGATACTCGGCCGAATGGAGTCAGAGGTCTGCGCAGATACTTGTGCATGCGCTTCGATGCTTGCCACCGAGAGCATGACCCGTTCACCCGGTTCTTGGTCGAGGGCGGAGCCGCGATCAGGGTTGCATCGACGATGGTGCCACCCGAGAGCGTCATGCCATTGGCCAGGAGCAACTCCCCGACCTTGGTGAACAGCGCTGCGCCGATCTTCTTCTCTTCAAGCAAATGACGAAACTTGAGAAGCGTGGTGGCGTCAAGCACGCGCTCGCGTCCGAGGTCAATCCGGCAGAAGTCGCGAAATGCAGGAACGTCGTACAGCGCGTCCTCGCAAGCTTCGTCAGCCAAGTTGAACCAGTTGGCCACGCAGTACATCCGCAGCATGCGTTCGACTCCAATCGGCGGGCGGCCATTGCCAACCTTGGCGTAATGCGGCTCGATCAGCGCGCAGAATTCGCCCCACGGCACCAGTGCTTCCATGCGCGCCAGAAACGCCGCCTTGCGCGTCGCTCTGCCATGCACTTCGAATCCCTTTGCCACCGCAAGTGTCATTTGTTTCATTCCCAACCCCTCCCGTTTGCGTCTCGTTCTATGACAACGCCTGCGGGGACTTGTTCAGT
>CANJDH010000084.1 GCA_947473125.1 Burkholderiales bacterium | reverse complement strand
GCCACGTACCTGCGACTGCTGCTGGAACAGCATTGCCACTCGTGCCGACGGCGAAGTCTCGGTATTGTTCCGCGGCGGCGAGCCGCGCGACATGATGCACATGGCGTCAAACGACGGTGCCAAATGGAACACCCCGGCATCAATCGGCGGGTTTGACTGGCGCATCAACGGCTGCCCCCACGTCGGCGGCGCGCTCGCGCTGCGCGACAAGGCGATGCACGCATTGGTGTGGACCGGCAAGGACGGCGCACAAGGCCTGTATCACGCGGCACTCGGCGCCGGCGATGCGGCGTGGAGCAAACCGGCGCGGCTCGGCAGTGACGATGCCAAAAATGCCGATCTCACCGTGACAGCCGACGGCACCCTGATCGCCGCCTGGGACGAGTCGGGTGCGCGCAATTCGCCTTTGCGCATGGCCCGATCCACCGACGGCCGCCAATGGTCCGCACCCGAGACGATTCCCGCCAAGGCCGAAGCGACGCATCCGCGCGTGGTGGCCACATCGAAGGGCGCGACCCTGCTGTGGCTCGAAGGCTCACCGTGGAACGGCGCGCGCCTGTTCGCCAACGGCCGCGAAATCCCTTCGGCGCTCTAGGTCGATCACCGGAAACCCATGGTGGGAGCGCCTCTCCACAGCATGCCGCAGCGCTATGGCGCCTTCGCCATGGTGCTGCATTGGGTGATCGCCCTGCTACTGGTCGGCAGCTTCTCGATCGGGCTGTACATGGTGGGCCTGAAATTCAGCCCGCAAAAACTGACCCTGTACTCGTATCACAAGTGGATCGGCGTGACCGTGTTTTCGCTGGCTGTGCTGCGCCTGCTGTGGCGCCTGTCACACCGCGCGCCGGACCTGCCGGCGTCGATGCCGAAGTGGCAAGTGGCTGCGTCGCATGCCAGCCACGCGCTGCTGTATTTGTTTCTGATCGCAACGCCGCTGTCGGGCTGGCTCTATTCGTCGGCCGCCGGCGTGCCGACAGTGCCGTTCGGCATCGCCGCGTTGCAACTACCGGATCTGCTCGACAAGGACCGCGAACTCGCCGCACTGCTCAAGTTCACCCACATGGCGATCAATTACTCCTTCGGCGCACTGATCTGCCTGCACGTCGCCGCTGCCCTCAAACACCTGCTGATCGACAGGGATGGCATCATGACGCGCATGCTGCCCGGAAAAACACCATGAAACGCTGGATCACCGCCCTGCCCTTCCTGTTTTTGCTGACTGCGACCCTGCCGGCCGCAGCCCAAACTGTCGACCTCGCGCGCAGCGAAGTGCTGTTCGGCTTCAAGCAGGAGAACGTGCCGAGCACCGGAAAGTTCAGGAAGTTCGCCGCGCAGGTCACGTTTGACGCCGCCAGGCCCGAGGCCACGCGCGCCAACATCGACATCGATGTCACCAGTGTCGACCTGGGCGATGCCGGCTGGAACGACGACGTCCAGGGTGCTTCGTGGCTCAACGCCAAGCAGTTTCCGAAATCGGCGTTCGTCGCCACGGGCGCCAAGGCGCTGGGCGGCGGGCGCTATGAGTCGACCGGCAAGTTCACGCTGAAGGGCATCACGCGCGATGTCGTCGCCACGTTCACCGCGAAACCGGAAGCAGCCGGGACCCTGCTCGAAGGCATGGTGCCCCTGAAGCGCAATGATTTCAAGATCGGCGACGGCGTCTGGGCCGATACCAGCGTCGTCGCCAATGAAGTGGCAGTCCGGTTCAAGGTATTCCTCAGAAAATAACCTCACCCAAATAACCTCACCAGAAGGAGACAACATGCAACACGCTTTTCACCTCGCATCGTTCGCACTCGCCGCAGCCCTGACCGCTTCCGCGCAGGCAGCGCCGGTGGCCTACACTCTCGACCCGGACCATACGGTGCCGCGTTTCGAGATCATGCACAACCACTTCTCGAACCACATCGGCGCCTTCCCCAAAGCGGCAGGCAAGGCAGTGCTCGATACCGAAGCAAAAACCGGTAGCGTCGAGGTCACGATCCAGTCGTCGGCCTTCCTCACCGGCCATGCCTTCATGGAAAATTTCATGAAGGGCAAGGATTTTTTCCACATCGAGCAGTTCCCGGTAATGACCTTCAAGAGCTCGCGCATCAGCTTCAACGGCGACAAGCCCTCGGTGGTGGAGGGCGATTTCACCCTGCTCGGCGTCACCAAGCCACTCACACTCACCTTCACCAACTTCACCTGCGGCCAGCACCCGCGCACCAAGAAGGACCAGTGCGGCGGCAATCTCACGGGCCAGATCAAACGCTCGGAATTCGGCATGAAGGCCTTCATCCCGGCGGTGGGGGATGATGTCAAGCTGATGATTCAGGTCGAGGCGTTCAAGGACTAAGCGGGGTTCGAAGGCTCGCTGCGGGCGGCGAGAAAGATGCCACCCAGCAGCAGTGCCATCCCGGCTAGTTTGACCACGCCAATCGCCTCGCCGAACCACAGCCAAGCAAGCAGCGCTGATCCCACCGGCTCACCGAGCACGGTGAGCGCAATGGTCGTCGGCGTCACATGCTTCAACGCGTAATTGAAGGCACTGTGCCCCAATAGCTGCGGCCCGAGCGCCATGCCGGCGAGGCACAACCAAGCCACGCCCGAATACCCTGACAGTGCCACCCCGCTAACCAGCGCCGCTGCCATCAGGCACAGCGCTGCGCCGCCATAGACCAGGCCGATGTAGGCGAGCAGCGACATGCCGCGGCGCAGCTTGCGCCCGATCAGCAGATAGCCGCACACAGTGAGCGACCCGAGCAAGGCTAGGCCGTTGCCAAGCGCCGGGTTGGGTGTGGTCAGACCGACAACGCCGCTGTCGGCCCACAGGATCACGCCACTGCCTGCCAACGCCAGCCCAACTGCACCGATGCGCAAGCCGGGCATACGTTCGCGCAGCACGAGCACCGAGAACAAGGCGATCCAGATCGGATTGGTCGTGACCAGCGCGACGCTGCTGGCCACCGAGGTGTATTGCAGCGAAGCGATCCAGCTGGCGAAATGCAGCGCGAGGAAAACGCCGGAGACCAGTGCCAGCACCAGGGTCGCGCGCGGCATCGCAGTGATTTCGGCGCGCGCCTTGAACCACACCAACGGCGCGAGCAGCAGCGCGGCGATGGTCAGGCGCCACGCGGCGATCGCCAGCGACGGCACGCCCTCGGCCTGCGCCCAGCGGATCAAGATCGAGGCGGTCGAGATCACCAGCACGCCTGCCGCCAAGGCGGCGTACACCGGCCAGCGTGCCGATGTCACTCGGGAATCCTTCTAATAATAGCTCCCACCAAGGGTTTCAAGCCGGCGCTAGCGGCCGGTGAAACGTGCGTCACGCTTGTCCACAAACGACGCAACGCCTTCTTTGGCGTCGGCGCTGTTGGCAAGCCCCGCCTGCACCGAACGGAACTCAGCCACCGCTGCGTCCTGCCCTTGCTCGGCAAAATTGCGGGTCGAGGCGATGGTGGCGCGCACTGCGAGCGGCGCCTGCGCGGCGATGCGCTCGGCCAGCGCCCAGGCGCGCTCGAACTGCTGGCCGGTGGTCACCACTTCCTGGACGAAGCCGAGGCGCAGGGCGGTGTCGGCGTCGAATTCGTCGCCGGTTAGCAGATAGCGCATCGCATTGCCCCAGCCGGCGCGCTCGGCCATGCGGATCGTGGCACCGCCCGTGGCCATGATGCCGCGCTTGACTTCAAGCTGCGAGAAGCGGCAGTCGTGCGCGGCTACCACGATGTCGGTCGCCAGCATCAGCTCGATGCCGATGGTGTAGGTGATGCCCTGCACTGCCGTCACCATTGGCTTGCTGCGTTTCGGGTCGCGCAAGCCGAATGGGTCGATCGCGCCATCCGGCCATAGCGATTCGCCGCGCGCCATGTACGGGCCGATTTGGTCGAGCTGCAAGCCGGCGGTGAAGTGCGGGCCTTCAGCGCAGAGCAGGCCCACCCAGGCGTCGTCGTCCTGCTCGAACGCGGTGTAGGCGGCGGCCAGTTCCTTGATCATCTTGATCGAAAAGCCGTTGAGCTTTTTCGGGCGGTCGAGCTTGATGATAAAGACGCGGCCGCACTTTTCGGTAAGGATGCGGCCGTCGGCCGGTGTTTCACTCATGGGTTTTATGCATGCGTCACTCCGCACCATTCGGCGATGTACAGCGCATACACCTCGGCAACGCGCTGCAGGCTGGCAATTTCGACGCATTCGTCAAGCGCGTGGATGCGCTGCGCCTTGGGACCGTAGCAGGTGGACGGAATGCCGGCGCCGAGCTGGAACAGGCGCACATCGGTGGTGCCGGTGACAGCGTAGGTATCGGGGACCTCGCCGTTGACCGCCTCGTGGCAGCGCTTGAGCAACTGCATCGGCTCGGTGTCGAGGTCGACCACGCAGCCGGGCGCATGGAAGCCCTCGTAGGTGATGCTGCATTTGGGCGGTTCGGGCAGTTCGGCCACCGCCGCCTGAATCGCGGCTTCGACTTCACGCTTGGCCGCAGCCGGGTCAACGCCGGGGTAGATGCCGAAGCGGAAATCGACGCGGCAGGTGGTCGGCACCGATGATGCCCATTCGCCGCCGGCGATCTTGCCGAGGTTGAAGTTGAGCGGGTGCGGGTGGTCGCCAAAGGCAGCATGCGTTTGATGCGGCGGGTTCCAGCGCGCTTCCACTTCCTTCAATCGTCGCCAGATGTGCATCGCCGCTTCGATCGGGTTCAAGCCCTTGTGCGCTTCCATCGCGTGCGCCGGGCGGCCGGTGAGGTGGTACTGGCACCACACGGTACCGACCTGGCCGCTCATGATGTTCTCGCCGAAGGGCTCGGGGTCGAGCATGGCGTCGATGCGGATGTCGTGCGCCTTAAGGTATTCGACGGTCGCAAGCGCGCCGTTGCCGGTGCATTCTTCTTCGACCACGGTGTTGAACCATAAAGGGGCCATTGGCTTGAAACCATTGTCCACCAAGGCTTTCAGCCCGGTTAGCGCGGCGATCAGGCCGCCTTTCATGTCGCCGGCGCCGCGGCCGTAGAACCAGCCGTCCAGGATATAGGTATCGAACGGGGCGCGTGACCACAGCGATACGTGGCCCACCGGCACCACGTCGACGTGGCCGCTGATCATCAACGACTTGCCGGTGTCAGGAGTGCCCCTGAGGCGGCCGAGCAGGTTGTGGCAGCCGTGCAGTTCATGTACCACCGGCGAATACAGCGGATGGTTTTTGAGTTTGTCCGGCTCGACCGGAATCTCGCGCACGTCGAAGCCGAGTTCCTCAAGCAACGCGCGCATCACTGCCTGCGCAGCGTGTTCGTGACCAGAGAAGCTTTTGGCCTCGACCAGACGTTTGAGCGCGTCGAGCATCCAGACTTCATGGGCGGCGATGCCCGCCTTGACGCGCGTGGCGAGGGTCGCTTGCTTGTCCATCACGCCACCCGCTTACACAACACCGGCGCGGTCCAGCATGGCGTGCAGCAGTACGTTGCAGCCGGCAGTCAGGTGTTCGGGTTTGGCGTCTTCGATTTCGTTATGGCTGATGCCGTCCTTGCAGGGCACGAAGATCATGCCGGCCGGGCAGCGCGTCGCCAGGCAAATGGCGTCATGCCCGGCACCACTCACCAGTTCCATGTGCGGGTAGCCAAAGCGCTGCGCCGCGGCGCGCACGGCGTCCTTGCACTCCGGCGCGAACGGCGTCGGCGGATAGTAGACGGTTTCCTTGATCGCGAGGGTCAGCTTGCGCTGGCTGCACTGCGCCTCGGCCACCGCGTGAAACTGTGCCACCAGGCCGGCGAGCAATTCGTCGGTCGGCGCGCGCAAATCCACGCTGAAATGCACCGTGCCGGGAATCACGTTGCGCGAGTTCGGCTCGACGCGCATGTGGCCCACCGTGCCGCGCGTATCCGGATGGCTGCGCCCCATGGTGTCAATCGCTTCGATGATCTTGACCGCGCCTTGCAGGGCGTCACGGCGCAAGTGCATCGGCGTCGGCCCTGCGTGGGCTTCCATGCCCGCCAGGGTGACATCGAACCAGCGCTGACCGAGGCCGCCGGAGACCACGCCGATCACCATCCCGGCATTTTCCAGCACCGGCCCCTGCTCGATGTGCGCCTCGAAATAGGCCGCCACGGGAAACCCGCAGGGCGCGGTACCGGCGTAACCGATGGCATCGAGGGCGTCGCCCATGGTGATGCCGTCCACGTCCTTCTGGGTCCGGGCGAATTCAACCGTGAATTGCCCGACAAACGCGGCCGAGCCTTCCATCACCGGCGTGAAGCGCGAACCCTCTTCGTTGGTCCAGACTGCGACTTCAATCGGGTGGCGCGTCTTGATGCCGTAGTCGTCGAGGGTACGGCACACTTCAAGCGCTGCCATCACGCCGTAGCAGCCGTCGAAGCGCCCGCCGGAAGGCTGGGTGTCGAGGTGGCTGCCGCTCATTACCGGCGCCAACGCCGCGTCGGTGCCGGGGCGGCGCGCAAAAATGTTGCCCATGGTGTCGAGGGTAATGGCCAGCCCTTGCGCCTTGCACCAGCCGACAAACTGGTCGCGCCCGGCCTTGTCTTCGGCAGTCAGCGCGATGCGCTTGACGCCGCCCTTGGGCGTGGCGCCGATTTTCGCCATGTCCATCAGCGAACTCCACAGGCGTTCGCCATTGATGGTGAGAGTCTTGAGATCAAATGCGCGATTCATGGCGTCGGCCCTTGCTGCCCGTGTGTTGGGATGAGCCGTGACTATAAAACGAAACGGGCCGCATCGCTGCGGCCCGCTTGGCCGGGCTGAATACCTGCCGGCACACCACGAGTCAGGTCGTGCGCGCCTTGTTGCCGGTGATCGCCTCTAGGCGCACGCCAAGGGCGTCGGCCTCGACCTTCGAGGGCAAGCCGCCGATGCGCACTTCATAGACGCGCTTGTCGGGAGATCCGGCCGGGAAAATTTCTGCGGCAAAGCCCGCGGCACGCAGCTGGTCGTACACCTTGAGCGCCTCACCCTGGTTGGCGTTGGAACCTGCCACCACCTTGAACTTGCCGCCTTTGCGCGCCGCGCCCTGGCCCGCGCTGATTTCGGTTTCCTGGGCCCACAACTCCAATTGGCTCCTGTCGACCGTAGCGAGTTCGGCCCGTTTGCTGCCGTCTGCCTTGCCGTCCGCCGCTTTGGGCGCAATATAGAACTGCAGGGCCTGGTCCATCGCGACCGGCGCCTCGGCCTCGCGCTGCACCTGGATATTGCCTTCGATCAGACAGACGATGTCGCGATCACCCGACGACTTGCCCCACAAGTCGGTACCGCGAATGCCTGCGGTAACGGTGGCGACCCGGATGTCCACTTCGCGACGGCTGGCCAGCTTGGATTTGGCATCGGTGGTAAATCGAAACGCGCCGCGCGCCACCTCGAGCACGCCTTGCAGGAATAACGATTTGTTCTCCTGGCGCTGGCCGAGCTTGTCGAACGACATTTGCGCGTTCTCGCCCAGCTTGACCTGGCTGCCTTCGGCCATGCGCAACAGGATGCGCGAATTCTGGCCGGTCGTGATCTTGTCGGATTCCTTCAGTTCCATGCCCGCAGCAAGCGGTTGCTTGGCGCCGCCCCGCTCGACCCATGCCGGCATCTGCACCCCTTCGACCACCGCAGCCGGAGCGGCGACCGCCGAAAACGGAGTTGTGGTGGTAACAAACGCCAGCGCCAGCGAGGCCGTCAGTGTGCGCAATTTCATGTTGCTTCTCCAGAATGATGTGGTTGACATGGCCTTATACGCAGCTTGCGTCATACCCGGATGAGCATTTTGTGTGACGCTTGTCACACTTTAGCCAGTTTTATGGCGCCGCATCGGCATGTTTGCGTTCGCAAATGGGAAAACAGGCGCCTACCGCTATAATTTTGGGTTCCCCGACCGCTCATTGTAGAACCGGCTTGCCGGCACGCTGCGCGGCCCTGCCGTGCCCCGAAATGTCACCGAAGTCCATGGATTCCGATTGAACGCAATGCAAGAAAAATACAACCCAGCCGAGGTCGAACGCCAGGCGCAAGCCCACTGGACCCGCATCGACGCCTACCGCGCGATTGAAAACGATCCACGCTTCCCCAAGGGCAAATACTACGCCTGCTCGATGCTGCCCTACCCCTCGGGCAAGCTGCACATGGGCCATGTGCGCAACTACACGATCAACGATGTGATGTATCGCTACCTGCGCATGCAGGGTTACAACGTGCTCATGCCGATGGGCTGGGATGCATTTGGTTTACCGGCAGAGAATGCGGCGATGGCCAACAACGTGGCCCCGGCCAAATGGACCTACGACAACATCGCCTACATGAAAAAGCAGATGTCGGTGATGGGCCTGGCGATCGACTGGTCGCGCGAAATGGCTGCGTGCACGCCCGAGTATTACAAGTGGAACCAGTGGATGTTCCTCAAGATGCTCGAAAAGGGCATTGCCTACCGCAAGACCCAGGTGGTCAATTGGGACCCGATCGACCAGACCGTGCTGGCCAACGAGCAGGTGGTCGACGGCCGCGGCTGGCGCACCGGCGCGGTGGTCGAGAAGCGCGAGATTCCCGGTTACTACCTCGCGATCTCCCAAGCCAGGTACGCGGAAGAACTCCTCGGCGACCTCGACAAGCTCGGCTGGCCCGAGAATGTCAAGACGATGCAGAAGAACTGGATCGGCAAGTCGGTCGGGGTGCGGTTTGCGTTCACGCATGACATCAAGGGTGCCGATGGAGCGCTGGTGCAGGACGGCAAGCTGTATGTTTTCACCACCCGCGCCGACACCATCATGGGCGTAACCTTCATGGCGGTGGCGCCCGAGCATCCGCTGGCGACGCTGGCGGCTGCCAGTGATGCAAGGCTGGCCGCATTCATCGAGGAAGCCAAGCGTGGCGGTGTCGCCGAAGCCGATGTCGCCACGCGCGACAAGGAAGGTATGCCGACGGGCCTGTTTGCAACGCACCCGCTCACTGGTGAAAAAGTCGCGATCTGGGTCGGTAACTACGTGCTGATGAGCTACGGCGACGGCGCGGTGATGGGCGTGCCGGCGCACGACGAGCGCGATTTCGCGTTTGCCAAGAAATACAAGCTCCCGATCAAACAGGTGATCGATGTCAAAGGCCAGGCCTTTTCTCTCGATGCCTGGCAGCCCTGGTACGAAGACAAGGACAACGGCACCTGCATGGCCTCGGGAAAATACGATGGCCTGAGCCACGCGAAAGCGGTCGATGCAATCGCCGCCGACCTCGCCGCCAAGGGTCTAGGCGAAAAGAAAATCCAGTTCCGCCTGCGCGACTGGGGCATCAGCCGCCAGCGCTACTGGGGCACGCCGATCCCGATCATCCATTGCCCCGCTTGCGGCCCGGTGCCGGTGCCCGAAAAGGATTTGCCGGTGGTGCTGCCTGAAGACCTGGTGCCGGACGGCAGCGGCAACCCGCTGGGCAAGGATGCACGCTTCCTCAACGTCAAGTGCCCGACCTGCGGCAAAGAAGCGAAGCGCGAAACCGACACGATGGACACCTTCATCGACTCGGCCTGGTACTACATGCGCTACTGCTCACCAGGCAGCCACGAATCGATGGTCGACGCGCGCAACGACTACTGGATGCCGATGGACCAGTACATCGGCGGCATCGAGCACGCGGTGCTGCACCTGCTGTATGCGCGCTTCTGGACCAAGGTGATGCGCGACCTCGGCCTGGTCAAGTTCGACGAACCGTTCACCAACCTGCTGTGCCAGGGCATGGTGGTGTGCGAGACGTTTTACCGGGAAGCCGCCGACGGCAAGACAGTCTGGATCAACCCGGCCGATGTCGACCTGGTGTTCGACGACAAGGGCCGCCCGGTGTCGGCCAAATCGAAACTCGACGGCCTGCCGGTGGTGATCGGCGGTACCGAGAAAATGTCGAAATCCAAGAACAACGGCGTCGACCCGCAGGCGATCATCGACGCCTACGGCGCCGACACCGCGCGCGTGTTCATGATGAACACCGCACCGCCCGAGCAGATGCTCGAATGGAGCGACGACGGCGTCAAGGGCGCGAGCCGGTTCATGCGCCGGGTCTGGGCCTACGCCCACGCACAGCATGCCGCGCTGACCGGCGCGGCTTCGGTGCTCGACACCGGCGCGCTTGACGACAGGCTGGCGCGGGCGCGTCGCGAGATTCACAGCTTTGTGCGCGATGCCAATCGCGACATTGCCAAGATCCAGTACAACACCGTGGTGTCGTTCGCCATCAAGGTGCTCAACACGCTCGAAGGCGTGCAGGCTGCAAGCGGTGCCGATGCGCGCGAGGTGGTGCGCGAAGGCTTGTCGATGCTGCTGCGCCTGCTCAACCCGTTTGCGCCGCACATCACCCACGTGCTGTGGGGCGAACTCGGCTATGCCGGTGACTTGCTCGACGCCACCTGGCCGGTCGAAGACGCCAAAGCGCTGCAATCGGATACCATCGATCTGGTGCTGCAGGTCAACGGCAAGTTGCGCGGCAACATCGCGGTGCCGGCGACAGCCGGCAGGGAGCAAATTGAAAGCATGGCGCTGGCGTCCGAACCCGCACAGCGCCAGCTCGAAGGCAGGACGCCGAAAAAAGTGGTGGTGGTACCGGGCAGGCTGGTCAACATCGTGGTGTAAACAAACGGTAGCTAAGCGGGGTCTGACCCCATTTATTGCCATTTGTCGTTTAGCAAGGCGGAAACCTCCTATGGCAATCTCCGGAAACCGTTGGACCAAGCCGCTCCTGGCCATATGCTTGGCTACGAGCCTTGGTGGGTGCGGCTTTGCGCTGCGCGGCAGTGCCAATTTGCCGTATGAAACCCTGTACGTCGACCTGCCCGAAAACAATGCGCTCGGCGCCGAATTGCGGCGCAATCTGCGCGCCGGCACCAACACGCGCATCGTCGAGCGCCGCGAGCAGGCACAGGCAATTTTGCAGGCCAACGCCGAGACCCGCAGCAAGCTGATCCTGTCGCTCGGCAGCAGCGGCGCAGTGCGCGAATTCCGCCTCAAATACGGCTTTGCCTGGCGTGTCATCAACCAGGGCGGAGAAGACGTCGCGGCGCCCGGTGATGTCCAGATCGAACGCGATTACTCGTTTAACGACAATCAGGTGCTGGCCAAGGAAAGTGAAGAGGCGCTTCTGTATCGCGACATGCAGACCGACATGGTGCAGCAGGTGATGCGCCGGCTGGCCGCAGGGGGCCCCGGTCCCGGCCCCGCCCCGGCGGCACCCGCCAGCCCGGGTACGCAAAAGCCCGCCAGGTAGGGGCCACTGGTGCAACTGAGCCCGGAGCAACTCGAGGCCCATTTGGCCAAAGGGCTGGCGCCGCTGTACGCGATCACCGGCACCGAGGAACTGCGCGCCCTCGAATCGGCCGATGCGATCCGGGCACGCGCCAAAGCTGCAGGATTCACCGATCGCAAGGTGTATTCGGCCGGCGCCCATTTCGACTGGGGCCAGATCAAGGCTGACCTGTCCGGCATGTCGCTGTTTGGCGACAAACCGCTGATCGACCTGCGCATTCCGAACGGCAAACCGGGCAAGGACGGCGGCGCCGCACTTGACGACATTGCCAAACTCGCCAAGGCCACCGGCGACGGCGCCTTGCTGCTTGTCACCTTTCCCGGCGACTACCAGACCATGAAGACCGCCTGGGTCAAGGCGCTCGATGCGGCCGGCGTATTGGTCGAATCGAAACCGGTCGACCCCGCAGCCCTGCCGGCCTGGATCGGCGAGCGGCTGGCGCGCCAAAAACAAAGCGCCGCGCCCGAAACACTGCGCTTCATCGCTGCCAAGGTGGAAGGCAACCTGATCGCGGCGCACCAGGAAATCATGAAGCTCGCCCTGCTGCAGCCGCCGGGCAAGCTCGGCTTCGAGGCGGTCGAGGAAGCGGTGCTCAATGTGGCGCGCTACGACGTATTCAAACTTTCCGAAGCCTGGCTGACTGGCGACCTGCCGCGGTTTCGGCGCATGCTCGAAGGCCTCCGGGGAGAGGGAGAAGCCCCGCCGCTGATCCTCTGGGCGATGGCCGACGACATCCGGGCACTGGCGAAAATCCGCCGTGGCGAGAAAGTGTGGAAAGGTCCGCGTTCGGGCCTCTACGAGCGCAAGGCCAAAAACGTCTCCAACGCCCAACTCGGCACCGCGTTGCGGCACGCAGCGGGGATTGACCGCCTCATCAAGGGGCTGCGCCCGCAGGCGCTCTCGGGCGATGTCTGGGAAGAGTTCTATCGCCTCGGTGAGAGGTTCGCCTGACGGCGCAGCGTTTCGACGGGGCCCGCGCCTGCCCGCCGGCGCGGCACGCCTGACTTGTCTCAAGACGTAAGCAGGAACCGCCGGGGCAACATCCGCTTACACGAATTACACCTTGCAGGGCGCTTTGCCGCACCGGTTCCATTCAAATCTCCTCATGGGCATCCACCCATCACCCAACCCGAGGAGATTGACATGACCTTCGCAAAAATCAACTTTTCCAAAAATTCCATCGCCGCACTGCTGGCCGCAGCCTTCCCATTCGCTGCGCTGGCGCAAAGCAATTCGCCCGACATGTTTGACCGCAACGTCTATCAGCAGCAACGCATCGAGCAGGGCCTGCGTGACGGCTCGCTGTCGGTCCAGGAAGCAGCGCGCCTTGAACAAAGCCAATCACGCATCAGCAACATGGAGTCGCGCGCCCTGTCGGACGGCCGCGTCACCGATGCCGAACGCCAGCGCATCAATGAAGCGCAGAACCGCCAGAGCGCGGCCATCGACCGCGAGCGCCACGACAATGAACGCGGCAACCCCAACTCGGCCTCGTCGCAACGCATGCAGCAGGTCGTGCAGCGCAACGTCAACGAGCAGAGCCGCATCAACCGTGGCGTCGAATCCGGCCAGATCACCAACCGCGAGGCAGCCCGCCTGGAACGCGGCCAAGCACGCATCAGCCAGCGCGAAGCGCAAGCCGGCCGCGACGGCCGCGACGGCAGCATCGACCGCTTCGAGCAGCACGGCATCCAGCGCAACGAGAACTTCCAGTCGCGCGCGATCCATAACGAGCGCAACGACGGCCGGAACCGTGGCTGGAACCAGCATGCCAGTTCGGACCGTGACTCGAACCGCAGTGGCAACTGGAACCAGAATCGCGGCGACAATGGCAACAACGGCAACCATTACGGCCAGAGCACGGCAGGCGCCTCAGGCACCAGCTCCGGCACTACCGGCACACAATCAAACACCGGTACTCCGGCCAGCAACGGCAATCACTACGGTCAGGGCAATCGCGGAACCGCCGGCACATCGGGCACAAACGGCACCACGGGAACGACCAGCACACAAACCAGCGTTGCCCAAACCGGCAACGGCAATCGCTTCGGTCAAGGCAATCGCGGTACGGCAGCCACCCAGGCTCCTGGCGGCACAATGGTGGCGCAAGCCAACCGCGGCAGCGCCGGCGGAAGTCGCGGCACCCACCGCTAGTTCTGACGGTTTGTCCCGCGGATGGCCCGCCCGGTGGTTGAGCCACGCTTGTCCCCAGCCCGCCTTATGGCGGGCTTTTTGCTGCCCAATCGCTTAAACTTGCGGCATGAATGCCATCCTCAAATCCCCCGCCGACATCCACGCCTACATGCAGGGCGTGGGTCAGCGTGCGCGCGCTGCCTCACGTGCGATGGCGCGCGCCTCGACGGCGGCCAAGAATGCCGCGCTCGGCGCGATTGCCGTGGCGGTGCGTCGCGACAAGGCACGCCTGCAGGCGGCCAACGCCAAAGACCTCGAGGCCGGCCGCACCAAAGGGCTGGATGCGGCGATGCTCGATCGCCTCACGCTCTCCGACAAAGCGGTCGAAACGATGGCCCAGGGCATGGAACAGATCGCCACCCTGGCTGACCCGATCGGCGCCATCGGCAACATGAATTTCCGACCCAGCGGCATCCAGGTCGGACGCATGCGCGTGCCGCTTGGCGTGATCGGTATCATTTATGAATCACGCCCCAATGTGACGGCTGACGCGGCCGGGCTGTGCCTCAAAAGCGGCAATGCCTGCATCCTGCGCGGCGGCTCCGAAGCGCTGCATTCGAACCAGGCGATCGCCGTCTGCGTTCGCGAAGGCCTCGAGTCTGCAGGCCTGCCCGAAGACGCCGTGATCGTGGTCGAAACCACCGACCGCGCGGCAGTCGGCGAGCTCATCACCATGACCGAGTATGTGGACATCGTCGTGCCGCGCGGCGGCAAGGGCCTGATCGCGCGCCTGATCGCCGAATCGAAGATTCCGATGATCAAGCACCTCGACGGCATCTGCCACGTCTACATCGACGACGCGGCCGACATCGAGAAAGCGGTATTCAT
The DNA here is from genome assembly GCA_947473125.1 of Burkholderiales bacterium. GTDB lineage: Bacteria > Pseudomonadota > Gammaproteobacteria > Burkholderiales > JAEUOS01 > CANJDH01. The sequence goes on along the minus strand of CANJDH010000084.1, from coordinate 6,098 downwards.
TGCCGACAACGCCAAGACCCAGCGCTACGGCACCTGCAACACCATGGAGACGCTGCTGGTGCACGCGGCGATCGCACCGAAGGTATTGCCGCGCCTTGCAAAGATCTACGCCGACAAGGGCGTGGAACTGCGCGGCGATGCCGCCGCCATGAAGCTGGCGCCGATGCACGCCGCCACCGAGGAAGACTGGCGTACCGAGTACCTCGCCGCGATCCTCGCGGTCAAAATCGTGGCCTCGCTCGACGAAGCGATGGGCCACATCGAACGCTACGGCTCCCGGCACACCGACGCGATCGTCACCGAAAACCACACCAACGCGATGCGCTTTTTGCGTGAAGTCGATTCGGCCTCGGTGATGGTCAACGCCTCGACACGCTTTGCCGACGGCTTCGAATTCGGCCTCGGCGCCGAGATCGGCATCTCCAACGACAAGTTGCATGCACGCGGGCCGGTCGGGCTGGAGGGGTTGACCAGTTTGAAATGGATCGTGCTTGGCAGCGGGCAAGGCCGCGCCTGAATTGCCCCATTGAAGGTATCTTCATGACCACACCTCGCACCGCCCGCATGCTGACGCGCTACACCGCGTGGGCCAATGAGATGATCTTCGTTGCAGTCGCCAAACTGCCGCCGGGCGCCGCCGAGAAGCCCCGCCCCGGCCTGTTCAAAAACATGCAGCACATGCTCAACCACAACTACGTGATTGACAACATTTTCAAGTGCCACCTCGAGGGCAAGGCGCACGCCTATACCGCGCGCAACACGGTCGATTACCCGCCGCTCGACGAGTTGTGGTGCAGGCAGCAAGAGATTGACGCCTGGTACGTCGACTGGAGCGACCGTGTCACTTCCGCACAACTTGAGGAAGTGGTGCAGTTCACTTTTGTCGGCGGCGGCGACGGCACGCTGTCACGCGGCGACATATTGCTGCACATTGTCAACCACACCTCCTACCATCGCGGCTTTGTCGCTGAGATGATGTACGCGATTCCCGGCGACCACAAGCCGCCGACCACCGACCTGCCGGTCTACCTGCGCGACGCCCCGCCGAATCTCGATTGATCTGGAGGAGATTCCATGCCCCTGACTCTCAAACCCGTCACGCCCGATTTTGTCGCCGAGGCGAGCGGCGTCGATTTGCGCCAGCCGCTGGCACCGACCGACATCGCCGCCATCGATGCGGCGATGGACCGATACGCGGTAGTGTTCTTTCGGGACCAACCGATGGACCAAGCGCAACAGGTAGCGTGTGCGCGCCAGTTCGGCCCGCTCGATGCCGGCCTGCGCAAGGCTACCGGCGCCGCCACGCGCTTCCAGTACGACGAACTGATCGACATTTCCAACCTGGCGCTCGACGGTTCGGTGGCCGATGCGAACAACGCCAAGCTGGTCGGCACCCTCGCCAACCAGTTGTGGCACACCGACAGCTCGTTCCAGCCGCTGCCGATAAAGTACTCGATGCTGTCGGCGGTAACCCTGCCGGAAAACGGCGGGCAAACCGAATGGGCCGACATGCGCGCCGCATACGATGCGCTTTCCGACGACATGAAAGCACTGGTCGAAGGCCGCACCGCGCACCACTCGACATTCCACTCGCGCATGATGCTGGGTGACGACAAGTACACACCCGAGCAATTGAACCGCTTCCCGCCCGCCGAGTGGCCGCTGGTGCGTACCCACCCGGGCTCGAAGCGCAAGCTGCTATTCGTCGGCGTGCATTGCGACCGCGTCAGCGGCATGACGGTGCCGGAAGGCCGCTTGCTGGTGGCCGACCTGATCGAGCATGCGACCCAGCGCCAGTTCGTCTACCAGCACACCTGGCGACCAGGTGATTACGTGATGTGGGACAACCGTGCGACTATCCATCGCGGTCGTCGCTATGACCTTTCTGCAAGGCGCGACTTGCGCCGCACCACCACGCTTGAACGCGACGCCGCACAGGCGCTCGCTGCCTAGCGCAGGCAACGACATCCCTCCAGGAGAGAACCGCATGAAACTGTTTCACATTGCCACTACGTGGGCATTGGCCGTTGCCGCCGGCGCCGCCACGGCGCAACCGTACCCGAACCGTCCGGTGAAAGTGATCGTGCCGTTCGCCACGGGAGCGGCTTCGGACGTCATCACGCGCCTGGTATTCGATCGGGTCGGCGCTGCCATGGGACAGAACTTTGTGGTCGAGAATCGCCCGGGTGCTGGTGGCACGGTAGGCTCCGAATTTGTCGCCAAGGCGCCGCCCGACGGCTATACCCTGCTCACGTCGACTGCCGCGCTGCCGATCTCGGCCGGTGCCTACAAGAACCTGCGCTACGACTCGGGGGCTTTCAGCTCGGTGACGGTGATGACCCATTCGCCGCTGGCGTTCGCGTCGAACCTGAACTTTCCACCCAAGACGATTCGCGAGTTCATCGACTACGCAAAGGCCAACCCCGGCAAGGTCAATTTCGGTTCCCTGGGCATCGCCACATCGCATCACCTCACCGGCGAGAAGCTCAAGCTCGATGCAGGGATCGACATGGTCCACGTACCGTACAAGGGCTCATCCGCGGCGCACACCGACCTGATCGGCGGCCAGATCCAGGTGATGTTCGACAACCTGGTCGCTTTGCTGCCGCAGATCAAGGCCGGCAAGGTACGCGCGCTCGCGGTATCGAGCGCGAAGCGTCACCCGCTGCTGCCCGACGTGCCATCAATCGCCGAGGGCGGTGTGCGCGACTTTGAAGCGGTGGCATGGTTCGGCGTACTCGCGCCGCCCGGCACCCCGCGCGACATCACCGGCCGCCTGAACACTGAAATCGTCAAGGTGTTGAACCAGCCGGACATGAAGCAGCGCCTCACCGATGGCGGCTCATTGGTGATCGGCAATTCACCAGAAGAAGCCGACCGTTTCCTGAAGAGCGAAATTGCGCGCTGGGGCGTGGTGGTCAAGGCTGCGAACATCACGGCCGAATAGCCGGCGCCGGGCTGCCTGGCGCCGTTTTCCAAGGCAGCCGGCGCCCCGCTTACGCCGTCTTGAAGGCGCTGACCGATCCCATCAGGTTCATGGCAAGCGATTGCAGCTTGTGAGAAGTATCGCGCGTCATCTGTGCAATCGAGCTGGCCTCGTCGCTCATGCCGGATATTTTTTCCATCGCCTTGGCGATTTCGGTGCTTGCGATTTTTTCTTCTTTCACCGAATGCACCATTTCGGTCACACCGGCCGCAGCCTGTGTGACCAGATCCCGTGAATCGCGAATCGCCTGTTCCACTACCGTGGCCAGCGTATTGCTTCGCTGGAGGTTTTCCAGGCCGTTGACGACGGCGCGCTGCAGTTCGGTTGAGCGGCCGTTGATGGACGTGGTCAGGCTATCAATTTCGTGTGCCGCCTTGGCGGAACGCTCTGCCAGCTGTCGCACCTCATCGGCGACCACTGCAAAGCCACGGCCCTGTTCGCCGGCGCGCGCTGCTTCAATCGCCGCATTGAGCGCGAGCAGATTGGTCCGATCGGCAATTTCCTTGACCTGCTGGGTCATTTGGATAATGGCGCCCGTTGCTTCAACAAAACTGGTAACGCTAAGGGAGATGTCGCTCACGGTACCCTCCACCGCGCGAAGTTCGTTCACCAGATTGCCGACCTGGACTTGACCTGATTCCGATGCCGCAACAGAGGCAGTGGCACGCCCATTGATTTCCGTCGCTGTTTCCGACACCGAGCTGATCGCCACCGTAAGTTGCTCAATCGCTGCGGCACTGCGGTTGGTTTCCTCGGACTGGCGTTCCACCGATTCGGACAACTCTTCCGCGGTTTCGGCCAGCTGCTTGGCGGAGGAATCCACAATCGAGGCACTGGAACGCGTCTCACGGATGGCAGTTTCAAATCGATCCATCACGAGGTTGAAGCTTCGCGAAATCTCCGCAATTTCTGCACAGCCCCCAGCCGGCGCCCGCAACGTCAGGTCATTGGTCGCTGCCACCGCTGCTGCCGTACCGTTCAGTCGCAGCACATCGGCACGTACCGAACGGCATATCAACTGCATCGCCAGGGTCAACAGTGCGATGATCGCTAGTACACCCCCAATGAGCGCGTTCCGGGTCGACACGCGCAATGCCTCGGCTTCTTCCGTCTTGCGCGCCGCCACTTCGCCCGCGATCTTGACAATTTCGCCGACTGCGGCGCTCATTGCCTGGGTAGGCGGACGGTCCATGCCAGTTACCAGCTTGTCCACAATCTGGGCCGCTCCCAGGTTGGCGGCATCGTATTTCGCCAACGCCGCACGGTAGTTCACTCCCATTTCCGCCATCGCTTTCGTCAGCGCGTCATAGTCAACCCGTGACGCCATGCCGAGCGTGCTTACGTGTCCTTTCGCCGTCTCGAGCCGTTCCCGTACCAAGCGCTCCTCGGTTTCCAATCCCTTCAAATGCTTGTCGAACGAGGCCTTGTCGCCGCCGCGTAGCAGGATGTTTTTCCATTCCTGAACCTGCGTCTTGAAGTGCTGCTGGGCGGCACGCGTCGCATCAACTGCCTGCAAGGTCAGGGCCATGGTCGCGATCGAGTCTTTCATTGCGGACTGGAGCATCATCGTGCGACTGAGCGCAAACAACGTCAATGCGATCAATGCAATAGCGCTCAGCGCAATAACGACGGCAAGCTTGGCACGAATACTGGAGAACATGATTGATTTATCCTGTGCAGAAAGTATCAGGTGCCGATCAATCAGTTGGAGAGGCACAATGCCATGCTAACTGCCATGGCTGCGACCATTATCTCCATCAGTCAATCAGCGGTGATCCATTCTGGCGCAGTTACCATCAGGCCAATTGCCCGTTTTGCGGTACTTTTATGCCGCAATTTGCCGATTGACCCGGATACGTTGGCCTGCCGCGGTGCGCCCGCAAGGTCGGCTGGATGACAAGACCGCTGCCTTGCAAAGGCAAGGCATTGCCCAAGTCGACCGGGCCGCTGCCCCTAGCGTATTGACATGGCAGCGCGAATCAGATCGGCAGCCTTCTCGGCGATCATGATGGTCGGCGCGTTGGTGTTGCCTGACACCAGAGTGGGCATGACAGACGCATCCACGACCCGCAGGCTCTCCACACCGCGGACGCGCAGTTGCGGGTCGACCACGGCCATGGCGTCGATACCCATTTTGCAGGTGCCGACCGGGTGGTAAATGGTGTCGGCACGCTCGCGTATCGCCATGTCAAGGCCGACGACGTCGTCGTCCCGCAATACTTCGGTGTAAAGCTCCTTGCCACGCATTGCCGCAAAGGCCGGCGCATTGAGGATGGCGCGCATCGCCTTGAAGCCGCGCTTGAGCGTGGCGACGTCGTCCGGGTGCGACAGGAACTGCGGATCAATCAGAGGGGCGTCGACCATGTCGGACGATTCCAGCGAGACGCTGCCGACGGATTTCGGATTGAGCACACAGGCGTGCAGCGAGTAGCCGTGCCCGACGTGTTTGGTGCGATTGTGGTTGTCCACCATACCGATTACAAAATGAAACTGCAGATCCGGCTTTGGCAGATCCGGCAACGTCTTGACGAATCCGCCAGTCTCGGCAAAATTTGAAGTCACCATGCCGCGCCGCTCGCGCCGGTAGCGACCGATTTCGGCGAGGATGCGCCGGACGCCGCTGAATGACAGGCCGAACAAGTCGGTGCTGTCGTGGCGCCGGTTGATGATGTAGTCGATGTGGTCCTGCAGGTTCTGCCCGACCCCTGGCAAGTCCACCAGCGGCACGATGCCGTGCCCGATCAGTTGCGCCTTCGGGCCAACACCGGAACACATGAGCAGCTGCGGCGACTGAAAGGCGCCGGCACATACCAGCACCTCGCGCGTAGCGGTCGCAGTTTCCGCGCGTCCGCCACGCTCGTATTCGACGCCGGTCGCGCGTATGCCGGAAAAGCGGATGCGCTTGCTGAGCGCGCCGGTAAGCACGGTCAGGTTGGGACGTTGCATGGCGGGATGCAAATAGGCGCGCGCTGCGCTACAGCGCTCACCGCCCTTTTGCGTCACCTGGTAGGCCCCGATGCCTTCGGTGTTGCCGCCATTGAAGTCAGATGTTTCGGCATACCCGGCCTGTTTGGCGGCATCCAGAAAGGTGCGCGCGATAGCGTTCGGGCTG
>CANJDH010000083.1 GCA_947473125.1 Burkholderiales bacterium | reverse complement strand
GGAAGCTTTTGCCCCGCCCCACCCCACCCCACAGGTAGACGCCGCGCGGCAACTCGGGCTTGATGAACACTTTCTTGAGCGCCGTATTGCGCCGCGCCTTGTAGCCGACCCATTCGTCGTACAGTTCCTGCATGCGGTTCACCGCCGCCAATTGCGCAGCGTCGGCGATGTAGCCGCGCCGCTCCACTACCTTGTGGTAATAGTCGAGCACCGTCAACTCGCCGGCCTGGGCCTGCAGGTTCAGGTCTTCAATCGAGTCGCTGTCGTCGTCGAATGCCGAGTCGCGCATGGGAGGTTTTGCGTGGCCTTTGCGTCAGAAAATCGTCCGGCTCTGCCGGCGATTTTCTGGAAATCAGGCCCGGCAAAAGTAGGTTTGTACTTTTGCCGGAATCGCTATATGTGGATCGAGCGTTTGTCGGTGCCGAGCATCGCTTCCTTCATTACTTCCGAGAGCGACGGATGCGCGTGGCAGGTGCGGCCCACGTCTTCCGATGCGGCCATGAACTCCATGGCCAGCACCGCTTCGGCGATCTGCTCGGACGCATGCGCATGCAACACGTGCACACCGAGGATGCGGTCGGTGCGCTCGTCGGCCAGCACCTTGACAAACCCCTGCGGCTCGCCCTGCGACAGCGCGCGGCCGTTGGCGGAAAACGGAAAGCTGCCGACCTTGTAGGCGACACCGTCTTTTTTGAGCTGCTGCTCGGTCTTGCCGACCCAGGCGATTTCCGGTGAGGTATAGATCACCCAGGGAATCGTGTCGTAGTTCACATGCCCGGCCTGCCCCGCGATCAGCTCGGCGGCCATCACGCCTTCTTCTTCCCCCTTGTGCGCCAGCATCGGCCCGCGCACCACGTCGCCCACCGCGAAGATGTTGGCGACACTGGTCCGGCAGTGGCCATCAACCGGAATGAAACCGCGCTCGTCCGCCTTGAGGCCAACGCTGTCAAGGCCCAGGTTATCGGTGTTGGGAATACGACCGATCGAAACAATCAGCTTGTCGCATTCAAGGCGCTGTGCCTTGCCCTCCGCATCCGTGTAAAACACCGTCACGCCATTCTTGGCCTGCACGATGTCGCCGATCTTGACACTGAGGTTGATCTTGAGGCCCTGCTCCTTGGTGAATATCTTCCAGGCCTCCTTGGCCACGGCCTCGTCACAGGCCGCCAGGAACGACGGCAGCGCCTCCAGTACCGTGACATCGGCGCCCAGGCGTCGCCATACCGAACCGAGCTCCAGGCCAATCACCCCGGCGCCGATCACGCCAAGCTTCTTGGGCACCGCGGAGAGCGACAACGCGCCTTCGTTGTCGCAAATGACCTTGTTGTCGACCGGCACGTCGGGCAGGTGGCGCGCCTTCGACCCGGTGGCAATGATCACATGCTTGGCCGTCACCGTTTCACCGGCATCCCCGGACACGTCAATTGCGTAACCGCCCTCGGACTTGCCGGCCAGCTTGCCGTGGCCCTTGAGCCAGGTCACCTTGTTTTTGCGGAACAGGAATTCGATGCCCTTGGTGTTCTTGGTGACGACCGATTCCTTGCGCGCAATCATCTTCGCAACGTCGAACTCTACTTTGCCGACCGTGATGCCGTGGTCGGCAAATTTTTCGGTCACTTTTTCATAATTTTCCGAAGACTCGAGCAGTGCCTTGGAAGGAATGCAGCCGACGTTGAGGCAGGTGCCGCCCAGCGCAGCGTCGCCTTTCGGGGTCTTCCATTGCTCGACGCAGGCCACCGAAAAGCCCAGTTGGGCGGCGCGGATCGCCGCCACGTAGCCGGCGGGACCAGCGCCGATGACGGCGACATCGAAATGTTTGCTCATGGCATGCCCCTCTTAAAGTTCAAGCAGGATGCGCGACGGATCCTCAAGGGCTTCTTTCATCGCCACCAGCGAAAGCACCGCCTCGCGACCATCGATGATGCGATGGTCGTAGCTCAGCGCCAGATAGTTGATCGGGCGGATCACGATCTGCCCGTTCTCGACCACGGCACGCTCCTTCGTGGCATGCACGCCGAGGATCGCCGACTGCGGTGGATTGATGATCGGGGTGGAAAGCATCGAGCCGAAGGTGCCGCCGTTGGAGATCGAGAACGTGCCACCCGTGAGATCTTCGAGGCCGAGCTTGCCTTCGCCGGCTTTCTTGCCAAAGTTGGCAATGTCCTTTTCGATCTGCGCAAAACTCTTCTGGTCAGCATCGCGCAGGATCGGCACCACCAGCCCGCGCGGACTCCCCACTGCGATGCCGATGTCGAAATAGCCGTGGTAGACGATGTCGGTGCCGTCGATCGAGGCGTTGACCAGCGGGTATTTTTTGAGCGCATAAACCGCCGCCTTGACGAAGAACGACATGAAGCCGAGCTTGATGCCGTGTTCCTTCTCGAAGCGCTCCTGGTATTTCTTGCGCAGGTCCATCACCGGCTGCATGTTCACTTCGTTGAACGTGGTGAGGATCGCGTTGGTGGCCTGCGATTGCAGCAGGCGCTCGGCGACGCGCTGGCGCAGGCGCGACATCGGCACGCGCTGCTCCGGGCGCTCGCCCATGACGCGTTGCAGGTCAACCGGCGCCTTGACTTCCGGAAGCGCGGCAACGGCAGCGGCTGGCGCCCTCGCCGGTGCCGGTGCGGTGGGTGCGCCAGCCGCAGTAGCGGCCGCGCCGATCACGTCGCCCTTGGTGATGCGGCCATCCTTGCCGGTACCGGCGATGCTGGCCGGGTTCACGCCTTGTTCGGCCATCATCTTGGCGGCTGACGGCATCGCCATGGCGCCCGCGCCGCTGGCCGGAGAGGCTTGTGCCACAACGGTCTTGGCAGGGACGGCGGCGGCAGGGGGCGTCGGCGCGGCCTGGACCGCGCCTGCCACTGCGGCGGTGTCGATGCGCGCGATGATCTCGCCGGACACCACGGTGCCACCATCCCCCTTGACGATCTCGACCAGCACCCCGGCTGCCGGCGCCGGCAATTCGAGCACCACCTTGTCGGTTTCAACGTCGATCAGGTTTTCATCGCGCGCCACCGCTTCGCCGACTTTCTTGTGCCACACCAGCAACGTGGCTTCGGCGACGGACTCAGACAGCTGCGGTACTTTTACTTCGAGGATTGCCATGATTTCAACTCCGTTTCGTTGTTGATGCCCCGCAGGCCCGGCTTCCGGGCGCTGCGGCATTCAGTGTGTTCGTCAGTGCAGTGCGGGAGTCTGGCCGCTCCCGCGCAGGCTCATTTGGTCAGGACCAGCCCTTTTGACTTGCCAAACGCCTGCGCCAGCAGTGCCTTTTGACGCTCGATATGCTTGGCCATGTAGCCCACCGCCGGCGAGGCCGAGGCGGTACGTCCGGCATAGGCGAGCGATTGCCCCTCGACCATGTTTTCCAGGATGTTGTGCTGGATCTGGAACCACGGCCCCTGGTTTTGCGGCTCGTCCTGGCACCACACCACCTCGTTCGCATTCGGGTATTTTTTCAACTCCGCCCCGAAGGCTTTATGCGGGAACGGGTACATCTGTTCTATCCGCACGATCGCCTCGTCGGACTTGCGCTCGCGGCGCGTCGCGATCAGATCGTAATAGACGCGGCCCGAACAGGCGATCACGCGTTTGACTTTCTTCGCGTCGATGTCCTTGTCGGTCTCGCCGATCACGGTTTCGAAATGGCCCTTGGCCAGTTCCGACAGGTCGGAGACCGCTTCCTTGTGGCGCAACAGCGATTTGGGCGTAAAAATGATCAGGGGCTTGCGGAACGGGCGTACCATCTGGCGCCGCAGCAGGTGGAATATCTGCGCCGGCGTGGTCGGCTGCACCACCTGGATGTTGTGGTCGGCACACAGTTGCAGGAAGCGCTCGATGCGCGCCGATGAATGCTCCGGCCCCTGCCCCTCATATCCGTGCGGCAACATCAGCGTGAGCCCGGAAACACGCCCCCATTTGACCTCACCCGAGGTAATGAACTGGTCGATCACCACCTGTGCGCCGTTGACGAAATCGCCAAACTGCGCCTCCCAGATCACCAGCGTGTTCGGTTCGGCGGCCGAATAACCGTATTCGAAGCCGAGCACCGCCTCTTCCGACAGCACCGAGTCGATCACGGTGAACGGCGCCTGGCTCGGCGACACATTGGCGAGCGGCACGTAGCTGCCCGAATCCCATTTCTCGCGGTTCTGGTCGTGCAGCACGGCGTGACGGTGTACGAAGGTGCCGCGGCCGCAATCCTGCCCGGTGATGCGCACCGGGAAGCCGCTCGATACCAGCGATGCGAACGCGAGATGCTCGCCCATGCCCCAATCGAGCTTGGCTTCGCCGCGCGCCATCCGGCCGCGATCGGCCAGCAGTTTTTCCACCAGGGAGTGCGCCTTGAATTCCTTCGGTATCGTCGTGATGCGCTCGCCCAGGCGTTTGAGTTCCGCGATCGGCACTGCGGTATCGGCCGCGTCGGTCCACTTTTTATTGAGGAACGGCGCCCAATCGACCGCGTACTTGCTTTTGAAATCGGACAACACATATTCCACGGTGGACTCGCCCTTGTCCATGGTGTCGCGGTATTCCTTGACCATTGCGTCCGGCTCTTCAGGCGTCAACACGCCCTGCGCGACAAGCTTGTCGGCATACAGCTTGCGCGTACCCGGGTGCTGGCCGATCTTCTTGTACATCAAGGGCTGGGTGAGCGCCGGTGTGTCCTGTTCGTTGTGGCCCAGTTTGCGGAAACAAATGATGTCAACGACCACGTCCTTCTTGAACTCGGTGCGAAAGTCGAGCGCGATCTGGGTCGCCATGACCACCGCCTCCGGGTCGTCGCCATTCACATGCAGCACCGGCGCCTCGATCATCTTGACGACGTCGGTGCAATACAGGGTGGAGCGGGAATCGCGCGGATCGGAGGTGGTGAAGCCGATCTGGTTGTTGATCACCACGTGCACCGTGCCGTGGGTGCCGTAGCCGCGGGTCTGCGCCAGGTTCAGGGTTTCCATGATCACGCCCTGCCCGGCAAAGGCGGCATCGCCGTGCACCAGGATCGGCAAGACCTGCGAGCCGTCCTTGTCGCCGCGACGGTCCATGCGCGCCTTGCACGAACCCTCTACCACGGGATTGACGATCTCCAGGTGCGACGGGTTGAACGCCAGGGACAAATGCACCGGGCCGCCGGGTGTCGAAATGTCACTCGAGAAACCCTTGTGGTATTTGACGTCGCCGGCAGGAAGATCATCGGCATGCTTGCCTTCAAACTCCTCGAACAGGTCACTGGGCATCTTGCCCAGGGTGTTGACGAGCACGTTGAGGCGCCCGCGGTGCGCCATGCCGATCACGATTTCCTGCACGCCGCGCTCGCCGGCGCGCTGCACCAGTTCGTCCATCGACGCGATGAAGCTCTCGCCACCTTCCAGCGAAAACCGCTTCTGGCCGACGAACTTGGTGTGCAGGTAGCGTTCCAGGCCCTCGGCCGCGCCGACGCGGTCAAGAATGTGCTTCTTCTTGTCGGCCGCAAACGCAGGGTTCGAGCGGCTCGACTCCAGGCGCTGCTGCATCCAGCGCTTCTGGTGCGGGTCGCTGTACATGAATTCCGCGCCGATGGTGCCGCAGTAGGTTTCGCGCAGCCCGTTGATGATTTCGCGCAAGGTCATTTCTTCCTTGCCGAAATACAGCGACTGGGCATTGAAGGTCATGTCCATGTCCGCTTCGGTCAGGTCGTAGAAACCCGGCTCGAGCTCCGGCAGCGCCGGGCGTTCCTGGCGCTTCAACGGGTCGAGGTCGGCCCAGCGGTTGCCGAGAAAACGATAGGCAGCAATCAGCTGCTGGACAAACACCTGCTTGCGTGCGATCGACAGGTCGACGGCCGAGCCGCCCTGCGGGCGCAGGGTGCCCTCTTTGGCGCGTTGCGCAAACGATTCAACCACGGGGGCGTGGGCCACGTCGCGCGAGCCGGTGGCGCCATCCGCGCCCGGCACATGCTGCAGGGCATCGAAGTATTCGCGCCATTTCTCGGGGACGGAACCGGGGTTGTCGAGATAGTTCTCGTACAACTCTTCGACATACGGGGCGTTGCCCCCGAACAAATAGGAATTGTTTTGAAACTGTTTCATCATGGTGCTCACCTTTGTCGAGTTTCTCGAGGACAGTGCGGGTTACTGTGGTGCGAACTTCCAACCCCCCCGCAATCCGGCCATACCGGCGTTGCGAGTTGCATCAGCTTGAATTGTGGAGGGAATCTACATTGCGAGGCGAATACACTTAACGATCATGACAGGGAAGCTGCCGGCGCATGGCCCGAGGACAGGCATTATTTGCGGGCGTTCATCGGCGGCACCGAACGCGACTGGCTGCCGATGAACAATTGGCGCGGACGCCCGATTTTCTGCTCCGGGTCCGAAATCATCTCGTTCCACTGCGCGATCCAGCCCACCGTGCGCGCCAGCGCGAAGATGCCGGTGAATAGCGCCGTCGGGATGCCGATGGCGCGTTGCACGATACCCGAATAGAAGTCGACGTTCGGGTAGAGCTTGCGGGTAACAAAATATTCGTCTTCCAGGGCCACCTTTTCCAGCGCCATCGCCAGCTTGAACAGCGGGTCGTCGTGCAGGCCGAGGGCATTGAGCACTTCGTGGGTGGTTTCACGCATCAGCTTGGCGCGCGGGTCGTAATTTTTGTAGACCCGATGGCCAAAGCCCATCAGCTTGACGCCGCTGTTCTTGTCCTTGACCTGCTTGACGAACTCGCCGATCTTGGCGACACCGCCATTGCGGTTGATCTCTTCGAGCATGGACAGCGCCGCTTCGTTGGCGCCGCCGTGCGCCGGTCCCCACAGGCAGGCAATGCCGGCCGCGATGCAGGCAAACGGATTGGCGCCGGACGAACCCGACAGGCGTACCGTGGAGGTTGAGGCATTTTGCTCGTGGTCCGCGTGCAGGATGAAAATGCGGTCCATGGCACGCACCATGACGTCGTTGGTCTTGTAATCCTCTGCCGGCACGGCGAACATCATGCGCATGAAATTGGCCGAGTACGACAAGTCGTTGCGCGGGTAAACGAACGGCTGGCCGACCGAGTATTTGTAGGCCATCGCAACCAGCGTGGGAAGCTTGGCAATCAGGCGGATCGCCGACACCTCGCGGTGGTGCGGATCATTGATGTCAAGCGAGTCGTGATAAAACGCCGAGAGCGCGCCCACCGACGCCACCAGCACCGCCATCGGGTGCGCGTCACGCCGGAAGCCGCGGAAAAAATACTGCATCTGCTCGTTCACCATGGTGTGGTGCGTCACCGTGTCGACGAATTTGTCTTTCTCGGCGGCGTTCGGCAACTCGCCGTTGAGCAGCAGGTAGCAGGTTTCAAGAAAATCGCAATTGACCGCGAGCTGCTCGATCGGGTAGCCGCGATACAGCAATTCGCCCTTGTCGCCGTCGATGTAGGTGATCGACGAATTGCAGGCTGCCGTCGACATGAAGCCCGGGTCGTAGGTGAATTTTCCGGTCTTGCCGTACAGCGAGCGGATGTCGATGACGTCCGGCCCGATCGTGCCTTTGTAAAGGGGAAATTCGACCGCCGGGGTGCCATCCGAGAATGACAGGGTCGCCTTGACGTCGCTGGGCTTCACACTCATGGTTTGCTCCTGATGAATCCTGAATTTACATCGATGATGGGCATGCCGAACATACGCAGATTTCGCGTCCGCTCAACACGCGCGCAAAAGGGTCAATACGGCCTTGGTGGAGGCGCCGGCGCCTTGGTCGAGCTCACTCCGACCCGCCAGCAAATCCCAGAGGTCATTGTCGCCGAGGTCAAGCAGCGTGTTGAGGCCTTCAACCCGCTCGGGTGTCAATTCGCCCTCGTAGCGCTCGTAGAAAGACTGCAGCACGAGGTCATTCTCCAACAGCCCCCGACGGCTCTGCCACTTGAGCCGGGAAAGTTCAACGCCTTGGAGGGTAGCGCGCATGTGGGGAGAAGGTCCAGGCTCAAACGGCGCGACGGACCATCATTTCCTTGATCTTGCCGATCGCCGCCGTCGGATTGAGCCCCTTGGGGCACACGTCAACACAGTTCATGATGGAGTGACAGCGGAACAGGCGGTACGGGTCTTCGAGGTTGTCTAGGCGCTCGTTGGTGGCCTGGTCGCGCGTATCAGCAATGAATCGGTAGGCCTGGAGCAAGCCCGCCGGCCCGACAAACTTGTCCGGGTTCCACCAGAACGACGGGCAGGCCGTCGAACACGAGGCGCACAGGATGCACTCATAGAGGCCATCGAGTTCTTCGCGTTCCTTGGGCGATTGAATCCGTTCCTTTTCGGGCAGCGGATCGTTGTTGATCACGTAAGGCATCACCGAGTTGTACTGCTTGAAAAACTGCGTCATGTCGACGATCAGGTCGCGGATCACCGGCAGCCCGGGAAGCGGCCGCAGCACCACGGGTTCCGAAACCTCGTTCATGTCGGTCAGGCAGGCAAGACCGTTTTTACCGTTGATATTCATCGCATCCGAGCCGCATACGCCCTCGCGGCAGGAGCGGCGGAACGAAAAACTGTCGTCCTGGGCCTTCAGGCGCACCAGCACGTCCAGCAGCTTGCGGTCCGACGGCTCGAGCGGCACGTCGAAATCCTGCATGTACGGGGCAGCGTCTTTGTCTGGGTCGTAGCGGTAGATGGAAAGCTTCATGGCGGTTGATCCGGAAAAATTCTGTGCGGGAGGCGGCTGGATGAAATCAGTAGGTGCGCGTCTTGAGCGGCACCGACTCGGCGGTGAGGGGCTGCATGTTGACGGCCTTGTAATCAAGCCGGTCACCGTCCTTGTACCAGAGCGAATGCTTGAGCCAGTTCTTGTCGTCGCGCCCACCTGGATTGGCAGGCGTATCGGGGAAATCGTCGCGGCTATGCGCACCGCGCGATTCCTTGCGCGCCTCGGCCGAGATCATCGTCGAGCGCGCCACCTCGATCAGGTTTTCCAGCTCGAGCGCCTCGATCCGCGCGGTGTTGAACACCTTGCTCTTGTCCTTGATCTCGAGGAGATTGACCCGGTCGGCCACTTCCTTGATCTTGGTAACCCCTTCGATCATCATGCCGGGAAAACGGAACACGCCACAATGCCGCTGCATCGTACGCTGCAGCTCGGCGCGTGTCTCGTGCACGTTGGCGCCGTCTTTTTGTGTGTTGAGGCGATCAAGGCGTTGCATCGTCTGGTCGCCCGCGTCAGACGGCAGGTTGCGATGCTTGGTGTTCGCCTTGAGGTACTTGGCCATGGTGTCGCCCGAAGCCTTGCCGAACACCAGCAGGTCGGTGAGCGAATTGGTGCCGAGGCGGTTGGCGCCGTGCACCGAGGCACAGGCGCACTCGCCTGCCGCGTAGAAGCCCTCGACCACCGTATTCGGGCTGCCGTTTTTCGGCGCTACCACTTCACCATGGTAGTTGGTCGGAATCCCGCCCATCTGGTAATGGCAAGTCGGCACCACCGGAATCGGGTCTTTGGCCGGATCGACATTGGCGAATTTCTTGGCGATCTCGCGAATCCCCGGCAGGCGCTTGTCAATGGTCTCGGGGCCAAGGTGGTCGAGTTTGAGCAGCACGTAATCGCCATCCTTGCCGGCGCCACGCCCCTCGTTGATTTCGGTGACCATGGCGCGCGCCACGACGTCGCGCGAGGCCAGGTCTTTCGCATTGGGCGCATAGCGCTCCATGAAGCGCTCACCGTTCTTGTTGAGCAGGTAGCCACCCTCGCCGCGCACGCCTTCGGTGATCAGCACCCCGGCACCGGCCACGCCGGTCGGGTGGAACTGCCAGAACTCCATGTCTTCGAGCGGAATGCCGGCACGCGCCGCGATCCCCAGGCCGTCGCCGGTATTGATGAACGCATTGGTGGAGGAAGCATAGATGCGCCCGCCGCCGCCGGTCGCGAACAGGGTGGCGCGCGCCTGCAGGATCATGGTTTCGCCGGTTTCCATTTCCAGCGCCGTCACGCCAACGACGGCACCATCAACCGGGTCACGGATCAGGTCAAGTGCCATCCATTCGACGAAAAACTGCGTCCGCGCGCGCACGTTACGCTGGTACAGCGTGTGCAGCATGGCGTGGCCGGTACGGTCTGCCGCGCAGCACGAGCGCTGCACCGGCGGCCCGGCACCCATGTTCTGCATGTGGCCGCCGAACGGGCGTTGGTATACCGTGCCATCCTCGTTGCGGTCAAACGGCATGCCGAAATGCTCGAGCTCGATCACGCATTTGGGCGCCTCTTGCGCCAGAAACTCCGCCGCATCCTGGTCGGCCAGCCAATCGCCGCCCTTGATCGTGTCGTACATGTGCCACTGCCAGGAGTCGACGCTCATGTTGGCCAGCGCCGCACCGACGCCCCCCTGCGCCGCCACCGTATGCGAACGCGTCGGGAACACCTTGGACAACACGGCGACCTTGAAGCCGGCCTCGGAGAGTTGCAACGCACCGCGCAACCCGGCGCCCCCAGCGCCAACAATGATTGCGTCGAATTTACGAACGTTCAGAGCCATAAATGAATGCCTTCAGGCAAAAACCGATTCAGAGGAAGATCTTGAGAGCCCACATGCCGCAGGCGACCAGCCAGACCAGCGTGCCGACCTGCAGGCACAGGCGCACCCCGGTAGGCTTGACATAATCCATCCAGATGTCGCGCATCCCGACCCAGGCGTGATAGAACAGGCACAGCAGAAACGTCAGCGTGGCGACTTTCATCCACCAAGAGCTGAACACGCCGTACCAGCCCAGGTAATGCGCCGGCTTTTGCACCAGCAGCACCGCCAGGAGCAGCACCGTGTAGAAGGCCATCAGGACCGCAGTGACGCGCTGGCCGAGCCAGTCGCGAAAACCGTAATGCGCCCCGACAATGATTTTCTGATTCATGCGAGCGCCCCTAAACGAACAAACGCCAGCCGGCCAGGAGGGCCAGCGGGATGCTGATGAAATAGACTGCCGCGGCACTCATGCGTGCAGCCGGCAGGTCCACGCCGATGTGCATGTCGAGAAACAGGTAGCGAATGCCTGCACAGAAATGATGCAGGTAACCCCACAACAGGCCGAACATCGCCAGCTTGACCCACCACAAGGTGAAAAATCCGCGCAGCCAGTCGTAGCCGATTTCCGTGGACAGGCTCTTGTCGAGCAGCCACAGCAAACCCGGCAGGGAAACAAACAATGCCGCCCCGCTGACCCGGTGCATGATCGACACCCAGCCCGGCAGGGGCAGGCGGATCTTGGTCAGATCAAGGTGTTTGGGGCGCGGCCGGATCGGCGCTTTAGTCAGAGTTGATGACATGCTCAGCCTGAAATGTGGGGGGATCTTGACGTGATGAGAATCGTGTGGCGCGCTTGGACTCAAGCTTTTTTATTATACATGTGGCACTGCAATAACGGGATCGGAACAGACTGACTAACTGAGCTCATTCTTGTAAAAATGGTCGCGCGTCGAATACAAGCCGCGACGCACTTCGACCGGTCTCTCTGCATAGGTATAGGCCACCCGATCGACCGACAGCAGCGGTGCGCCGCGCTCCACCTTGAGCACCTGCGCAGTAGCGACATCTGCCAGAACGGCGCGCACTTTTTCGTCGGCCCGGATCATCTTGGTGCCAAATTCGCTTTCGAACAAGCTGTATAGGGGTACGCGCGAATTGGTCAGGCGCTCCGCCGTCAAGCCCTTGAAGATGGCGCTGGGCAACCAGATTTCATCGAGCACAAACGGTACGCCGCCGCGCGACAGCAAGCGCCGGATCAGCACGGTCGACTCGCCCGATTTCAGATCCAGCAGGCGCGCAATCTCCGCCGGCGCGCGCGCGCGCCGACACTCAAGGATGACGCTTTCCGGGTAACGCGGCTCGCCTTCGATCGGCGTGAGGCGCAGGAAGCGGAACTGCGTGCGCGCCTCGATGTGGGTGGCGACAAAAGTCCCCTTGCCCTGGCGCCGCACCAGCAGGTTTTCCGACGCGAGCTCATCAATCGCCTTGCGGACGGTGCCCTGGCTCACTTTGTAACGCGCGGCCAGCTCGATCTCGCTGGGGATCATATCGCCAGGCTTCCATTCGCCGGCTTCCAGACACCCGGTGATCAAGCCCTTGATTTGCTGGTACAAAGGGCTGAATGTCGGCGCGGGTGCTGACGCAGCGGACAGTGTCACGGTGGCATCGCTCATCAATGCGATTGAAGCATATTCTGATTTCAGCGTCTATCTGCGATTTTATGTCTTATATAAGACATAAGACCTGACTTGACGCCGACGCACACAAACCTCTACACTTGCGGTCAGGTTTCAACCCTCCCATCCCCCATCGTGGCGGCCTTGTTCCGGCGCCGCATCGTCCCCAGGAGATTGTCATGGCAAAAGCCCCCGTCCGCGTCGCCGTTACCGGTGCCGCCGGTCAAATCGGATATTCCCTGCTGTTTCGCATCGCCAACGGCGACATGCTCGGCAAAGACCAGCCGGTAATCCTGCAGTTGCTGGAAATCCCCGATGAGAAAGCACAAAAAGCCCTCAAGGGCGTGATGATGGAATTGGACGACTGCGCCTTTCCGCTGCTGGCCGGCATGACGGCCCACGGCGACCCGATGACCGCGTTCAAGGACATCGACTACGCGCTGCTGGTCGGCGCCCGTCCGCGCGGCCCGGGCATGGAGCGCAAGGACCTGCTCTCGGCCAATGCCGCCATCTTCACGGCGCAGGGCAAGGCACTCGACGCGGTTGCCTCGCGCAACGTGCGCGTGCTGGTGGTCGGCAATCCGGCCAACACCAATGCCTACATCGCGATGAAATCGGCGCCGTCGCTGCCGAAGAAAAATTTCACCGCCATGCTGCGCCTGGACCACAACCGCGCACTGTCGCAGCTCGCGGCCAAATCGGGCAAGCCGGTCGCGTCGATCAAGAAGCTCGTGGTGTGGGGCAATCACTCCCCCACCATGTACCCGGACTACCGCTTCGCCACGGTTGACGGCGCGGGTATCAAGGGCATGATCAACGACGAAGCCTGGAACAAGGACACCTTCCTGCCCACCGTCGGCAAGCGCGGCGCGGCGATCATCGAGGCGCGCGGCCTGTCGTCCGCGGCATCTGCGGCCAACGCCGCGATCGACCACATGCGCGACTGGGCCCTCGGCACCAGTGGCGAGTGGGTCACCATGGGCATCCCGTCGGACGGCAGCTACGGCATTCCCGAGGACACCATGTACGGCTTCCCGGTGATTTGCGCCAACGGCGAATACACCATGGTCAAGGGGCTCGAAGTAGATACCTTCTCCCGCGAGCGCATGGACTTCACGCTCAAGGAACTGAACGAAGAGCGCGACGGCGTCAAGCACCTGCTCGGCTGATCCGGGAGCGGCGGCGCAACCGGGCGGGCGCATGTTCGCCCGGCGCTTGCGTCCCTGCCTTGCCCCATGCCCATCCACCCCAAAGACGTTCTCTACGTTGACGGCGCACCGCTTCCGGTGATGCCGGTTTGCCAGCATTTCGCCGGCAATGAAAAATTCATCCAAAAAGGATTTGCGCAACAGCGCGCCACCGCGCAGGGCGAGATGGCCGTGTTCGACGTACTGTGCGACCTTGAGGACGGCGCAGCCGCCGGCGAGGAGCGCGAAACCGCCGAGATGGTTGGCGCCCTCATCGCCAGTGCCGACAACAGCTTCTCTCGTGCCGGCGTCCGCGTTCACGACGCCTCACACCCGCATTGCATGAAAGACATCGAGATCGTCGTGCGCATGGCGGGTGCCAAACTGGCATTCATCACGCTGCCCAAATGTGACGGGCGCATGGATGCACTCAAGATCCTCTCGTATATCAACCATGTCGGCGAAGAAGCCGGCCTCAAGCGCCTGCTTCCCCTGCACATCATGATCGAAACCCACCAGGGCCTGCGTGAAGTGTTCGACATCATGGCCCTGCCGCAAATTGAAGGCGTTACGCTCGGCATCATGGACTTTGTCAGCGGGTTCCAGGGGGCGATTCCGGCGTCTGCCATGTCCTCCCCGGGCCAGTTTGAACATCCGTTGGTGCGCCGAGCGAAGCTGGAGATCAGTTCCGCGGGTCTGGGCAACGGTGCCGTCCCGATCCACACCATCACCCAGGACTACAAGGATCTGTCGGTGGTGGAAGGCGATGCCCGGCGCGCGCGTGCCGAGTTCGGCTTCCTCGCCAAGTACAGCATCCATCCCGACCAGATCGCACCGATCGTCAAAGGCATGCAGCCCGACCAGACCGAGATCGAAGACGCCAGCGCCATCCTGATCAGCGCCCAGCGCAAGGAATGGGGTCCGGTGGGCTACAAGGGTAAGCTGCACGACCGCGCCAGTTACCGTTACTACTGGCAATTGCTGGATCGCGCCGCACGCACCGGCGCCCGGATCCCGGACGAAGCACGCAAGGCATTTTTCCATTAAGGATCACACCATGAGCAAGATTTCCGCCGGCGCCAAATTCCGCCAGGCCGTCAAGGACGAAAGCCCGCTGCAGGTGGTCGGTACCATTACCGCTTACGCGGCACGCATGGCCGAGCGCACCGGCTTCAAGGCGGTGTATCTGTCGGGCGGCGGCGTCGCGGCCAATTCGCTGGGCATGCCCGACCTTGGCATCAGCACCATGGAAGACGTGCTGACCGACGCACGCCGCATCACGGCTGTCTGCTCGCTGCCCCTGATGGTCGACATCGACACCGGCTGGGGCAGCGCCTTCAACATCGCCCGCACCATCAAGATGTTTACCCAGGCCGAAGTGGCCGCCGTGCACATGGAAGACCAGGTCGGGGCCAAGCGCTGCGGCCATCGCCCCGGCAAGGAAGTGGTGACCACCGCCGAGATGGTCGATCGCATCAAGGCGGCGGTCGATGCCAAGACCGATGCCGACTTCGTCATCATGGCGCGCACCGATGCCCTCGCCTCCGAAGGCCTGAACGCCGCGATTGACCGCGCTTGCGCCTACGCCGAGGCCGGCGCCGACATGATTTTCCCCGAGGCGATTACCAGGCTTGAGCAGTACAAGCAGGTCAAGGACGCCGTCAAGGTACCGATCCTTGCCAACCTCACCGAGTTTGGCTCGACGCCCCTCTTCACTCTGGATGAGCTGCGCAGCGTCAACGTTGACATCGCCCTGTATTGCTGCGGTGCCTACCGCGCCATGAATGCGGCGGCGCTCAATTTCTACCAGGTGCTGCGCAAGGAAGGCACGCAGAAGAACGCGGTACCGACCATGCAGACCCGCGCCGACCTGTACGATTACCTTGGCTATCACGAGTACGAAAACAAGCTCGATGCGCTGTTTTCGCAGGGCAAGGGAAAATAAGCCCGGCCGATTCCCCCGCACGACAAAAATATTCAGGAGAACACCATGAGCGATACCCCCATCACCCCTGTAGCCACCGGGCCCAAGCCCAAGAAATCGGTTGCCCTTTCCGGCGTGGTCGCCGGCAACACCGCCCTGTGCACCGTCGGCCGATCCGGTAATGACCTCGCCTATTGCGGCTACGACATCCTCGACATCGCCGACGTATGCGAGTTTGAAGAAATCGCTTACCTGCTGGTGCACGGCAAGCTGCCGAACAAGGCCGAGCTGGCTGGTTACAAGACCAAACTCAAGGCCCTGCGCGGCCTGCCCATGGCCGTAAAAGCCGCTCTGGAAGCCCTTCCTGCGGCATCCCACCCGATGGACGTGATGCGCACCGGGGTTTCGGCACTCGGCTGCGCCCTGCCCGAGAAGGACGACCACAATCATCCCGGCGCGCGCGACATCGCCGACCGCCTGATGGCCTCGCTCGGCTCGATGCTGCTCTACTGGCACCACTTTGCGCAAAACGGCCGTCGCATCGAAGTTGAAACTGACGATGACACCATCGGCGGCCACTTCCTGCATTTGTTGCACGGCAAGAAGCCGTCCGACTCGTGGGTCAAGGCGATGCACACCTCGCTGATCCTGTATGCCGAGCATGAATTCAACGCTTCCACCTTCACCTGCCGCGTCATCGCCGGTACCGGCTCCGACATGTTCTCGGCAATTTGCGGCGGCATTGGCGCGCTGCGCGGCCCCAAGCATGGCGGCGCCAACGAAGTCGCCTTTGAAGTGCAAAAGCGCTACGAGTCGGCCGATGAAGCCGAGGCCGACATCCGCGCCCGTGTCGAGAAAAAGGAAGTCGTGATCGGCTTCGGCCACCCGGTCTACACCATCTCCGACCCGCGCAACAAGGTCATCAAGGAAGTAGCGCGCAAGCTCTCGAAGGAAGCCGGCGACATGAAAATGTTCGACATCGCCGACCGTCTCGAAACCGTCATGTGGGACGCCAAGAAGATGTTCCCCAACCTCGACTGGTTCTCGGCCGTCAGCTATCACATGATGGGCGTGCCGACCGCCATGTTCACGCCGATTTTCGTGATCGCCCGTACCTCCGGCTGGGCCGCCCACGTCATTGAACAGCGCATGGACGGCAAGATCATCCGCCCGACCGCCAACTACACCGGCCCGGACGACCAGAAATTCGTGCCGCTCGCCAAGCGCTAGCATCCTGAATCAATAGCTACGCCAGAACCCGCTCCCACCAACGGTTTCCAGCCAGTCACTCAGATCGCAATACCCATGAACAGCGCCGACCGCAAGCCCCTGCCGGGCACCTCCCTCGCCTACTTCGATGCGCAAGCCGCCGTCGAACGCATTCAGGCCGGCGCTTGGGCGAAGCTGCCCTACACCTCGCGGGTGCTGTCCGAGAACCTGGTGCGGCGTTGCGATCCGGCGACGCTCACCGATTCGCTCAAGCAGTTGATCGAACGCAAGCGTGACCTCGATTTCCCCTGGTACCCGGCGCGCGTGGTGTGCCACGACATCCTGGGCCAAACCGCGCTGGTTGATCTGGCCGGGTTGCGCGACGCGATTGCAGCCGAAGGCGGCGATCCGGCCAAGGTCAACCCGGTGGTGCCGGTGCAACTGATCGTCGACCATTCGCTGGCGGTGGAATGCGGCGGCTTTGATCCCGACGCATTTGCCAAGAATCGGGCGATTGAAGACCGGCGCAACGAAGACCGCTTCCACTTCATCGAGTGGACCAAGCTGGCGTTTGAGAACGTCGATGTGATCCCGGCCGGCAACGGCATCATGCACCAGATCAATCTGGAAAAAATGTCGCCGGTGATCCACGCCATCGACGGCCTGGCGTTTCCCGATACCCTGGTCGGCACCGACAGCCACACGCCCCACGTCGATGCCCTCGGCGTCATCGCCATCGGCGTCGGCGGCCTGGAAGCCGAGAACGTGATGCTGGGCCGCGCCTCGTGGATGCGCCTGCCCGACATCATCGGGGTCGAGCTCGCCGGCGAACGCCAGCCCGGCATCACCGCCACCGACATCGTGCTGGCGCTTACCGAATTCCTGCGCAAGCAAAAAGTGGTCGGCGCCTATCTGGAGTTTTACGGCACCGGGTCTTCCAAACTGACGCTGGGCGACCGCGCCACCATTTCCAACATGGCGCCCGAGTACGGCGCCACTGCGGCGATGTTCTCGATCGACCAGCAAACCATCGACTACCTGCGCCTCACCGGCCGCAGCGACGAGCAGGTGAAATTGGTCGAGACCTACGCCAAAGTCGCCGGCCTGTGGTCCGATACGCTCACCCAAGTCGAATACGAGCGCGTGCTCCAGTTCGATCTTTCCAGCGTCGTGCGCAACATGGCCGGCCCGTCGAACCCGCATGCGCGCGTCGCCACAACCGATCTCGCTGACAAGGGCATCGCCAAAGCCTGGGCCTCTGAAGCCGGCAAGATGCCCGACGGCGCGGTCATCATCGCCGCCATCACCAGCTGCACCAACACCAGCAACCCGCGCAATGTGATCGCCGCCGGCCTGATGGCGCGCAACGCCAATCGCCTCGGCCTCACCCGCAAGCCATGGGTCAAGAGCTCCCTTGCCCCCGGCTCCAAGACGGTCGAGCTCTATCTGGAATCCGCAGGCCTCAAGACGGAACTTGAAACACTCGGCTTCGGCATCGTCGGCTTCGCCTGCACCACCTGCAACGGCATGTCCGGCGCACTCGACCCGAAGATCCAGCAGGAAATCATCGAGCGCGACCTGTACTCGACCGCAGTGCTGTCGGGCAACCGCAATTTCGACGGCCGCATCCATCCCTATGCGAAACAGGCTTTCCTGGCCTCGCCGCCGCTGGTGGTCGCCTACGCCATCGCCGGCACGATCCGCTTCGACATCGAGCGCGATTCGTTCGGCAACGATGCGCAGGGCAAGCCGATTACGCTCAAGGACCTGTGGCCGTCGGATGCCGAGATTGACGCCATCGTCACCGCCAGCGTCAAGCCCGCGCAGTTCCGGCAGGTCTATATCCCGATGTTCGAGAAGCACGCCTACACCGGCGCCAAAGTCGCCCCCCTGTACGCTTGGCGTGCGCAGAGCACCTACATCCGCCGCCCGCCGTATTGGGACAAGGAAGGCCAGGGGGCGCTGGCCGCGAACCCGCGCACCTTGACGTCAATGCGGGCACTGGCAGTGTTGGGAGACAACATCACCACCGACCACCTCTCGCCGTCCAACGCCATCATGCTCAATTCTGCAGCGGGCGAGTACCTGGCGAAAATGGGTTTGCCGGAAGAAGACTTCAATTCCTACGCAACGCACCGCGGCGACCACCTCACCACGCAGCGCGCCACCTTTGCCAACCCAACCCTCAAGAACGAAATGGTGGTGGTTGACGGCAAGCTCAAACCGGGCTCCCTGACGCGCCTTGAACCCGAAGGCCGGGTCGTGCGCATGTGGGAAGCGATCGAAACCTATATGGAGCGCAAGCAACCGCTGATCATCGTCGCCGGCGCCGACTACGGCCAGGGCTCGTCGCGCGACTGGGCCGCCAAGGGCGTGCGCCTCGCCGGCGTCGAAGCGATCGTCGCCGAGGGTTTTGAGCGCATTCACCGCACCAATCTGATCGGCATGGGTGTGATGCCCCTCGAATTCAAAGCGGGCACCAACCGCCTGACGCTGCGCCTTGACGGTACCGAGGTCTATGACGTCATGGGTGAGCGTACGCCGCGCACCACCCTGACGCTGGTCATCACGCGCCGCAACGGTGAAAAAATCGAGGTGCCGGTCACCTGCCGCCTCGATACCGCCGAAGAAGCCTCGATCTATGAGGCCGGCGGCGTGTTGCAGCGTTTTGCCAAGGACTTTCTGGCGAATTCTTCCGAAGGAGTGGCAGCATGAGCGCCGTGTTGAAATCCGCAGCGGATAGTTCCTCCAGGACGCGCCACGCAGCGCAGCTTCGCGTGCCCGCCACCTACATGCGCGGCGGCACCAGCAAGGGCGTGTTCTTCCGCCTGCAGGATCTCCCGCCGGCAATGCAGATTCCCGGTGCGGCGCGCGACAATTTCCTCCTGCGCCTGATCGGCAGCCCCGACCCTTACGGCAAGCACACCGACGGCATGGGCGGCGCCACTTCAAGCACCAGCAAGACCGTGATCCTGTCGAAAAGCAGCAAACCCGACCATGACGTCGACTACCTGTTCGGCCAGGTCGCAATCGACCAGGCGTTCGTCGACTGGGCCGGCAACTGCGGCAATCTCTCGGCGGCCGTGGGTCCGTTCGCGATTGCCAATGGCCTGGTGGATGCATCGCGCATCCCGAAGAACGGCATTGCCACCATCCGCATCTGGCAAGCCAACATCCAGAAAACCATCATCGGCCATGTGCAGATCACCGACGGCCAGGTGCAGGAAACCGGCGACTTCGAGCTCGATGGCGTGACCTTCCCCGCCGCAGAGGTGCAGCTCGAATTCATGGACCCGGCTGCAGAGGAAGAAGGCGGGGGTGACGATAGAGCGGGCGCCCTTTTCCCCACCGGCAACCTGATCGACGAACTCGACGTTCCCGCCGCCGGCAATTTCAAGGGCGGCAAGCTGCGCGCCACCATGCTCACCGCCGGCATCCCGACCATCTTCGTCAACGCCGCCGACATCGGCTTTACCGGCACCGAACTGCAGGACGCCATCAACGGCAGCCCCGACAACCTCGCCAAGATGGAAGCGATCCGCACCGCCGGCGCACTCAAGATGGGCCTGATCAAGAAACCTGAAGAGATGGCCAAACGCCAGCATATTCCCAAGGTCGCATTTGTGGCGCCGCCGGTAAGCTACAAGGCTTCGAGCGGCAAAACCATCGAAGCCGGCGACATTGACGTGCTGGTGCGTGCCATGTCGATGGGCAAGCTGCACCATGCCATGATGGGTACGGCCGCCGTGGCGATTGCCGTCGGCGCCTGCGTGCCGGGCACACTGGTGAATCTGGCGGCTGGCGGTGGTGCGCGCACGGAAGTGCGTTTCGGCCATCCGTCCGGCACCTTGCGCGTGGGCGCCGAAGCAGTAGAAGAAAATGGCCAATGGGCCGTCAAGAAGGCCGTGATGAGCCGCAGCGCCCGCGTCCTCATGGAAGGTTTTGTACGTGTGCCCGCCTGACCACCCCCAGATGCAAACCAGTCCGATCAGGTCACCCATCTCGCATCAACCGTCTTTTTGGTAAAGGAGTTCCACATGCTT